>NZUR01000050.1 GCA_002698045.1 Thiotrichales bacterium
AAGATCCAATAGAAAAACTAATGAAAATTATCAAAAATTAATTTTAAGGGTTAAATTGAATTAAAAAGTTCATTAAGGGAATAACAATGCTCGATTTAGTAGCCCGGTAGTGTAGCGGTCAAGCATTTGGGCCTTTGAAGCCCGAGACGCAAGTTCGAGTCTTGCCCGGGCTACTTTATTTAAAAATTAATGATGATGATAGCATGAACATAATATAGTCAATATTCCCCAGACTAGGCATAATGACAGATATCATCTTAGGAATGGGAGAAGTGGGTGAGACGTTATTTGATTTACTTGTAGATAGAAAATTTGATTGTGTTGGAATTGATTTAGATAATACAAAATGTAAAAAATATTCTGAAAATGAAGTCATTAAAAATCCAGAATATCTTCATGTATGCCTACCAGGAGAACTAACAGNNTTTACAAATATTGTATTAAATTGGATGGATAAAATAAAAAATATTCAAGTGGTNATAATACACTCAACTGTAAAACCAGGAACCACAAAAATTATACAAGAAAAATCATCAATACCAATTTTATTTTCACCAGTTCGTGGGGTACATAGAAGNTTTTTGAATGATATTAAAAAATATACAAAATTTATTTCATTTGATGGTATAGAAATAGATTCAAAAATAAAAATAGATTTAGAAAATAGATTTGAAAAAGTAGATTGGATGTCAACAACAAAAACTGCAGAACTTGCAAAAATATTAGTAGATACAACATATTATGGATGGCTAATTAATTATGCTCAAATTACTAAAATGATTTGTGAAAAAGAAAATATTGATTTTGATGAAATGTGGAAATTTGCAGATGAAATTCATGAAAATTTAGGAAATAGACCTAAAATGTTTCCAGGTATTATAGGAGGACATTGTGTAATACCAAATTTGGATTTAATAGAGTATGAAAATTTAGACATGATTAAAAAAATTAATGAAATGTATGAAAANTTTAAAAAATAATTTTAATTTTTAAAAATCTAATCTTGTTAATAGCTTTGATGCAATAATAAAAAGAACAGTTGCAAGTANAGCAAGAACAANCATTTCTAAAATTACAAATTCTGTAACAGTTCCAAAAATACCTGCTCTAATTATATCAACAAGATATGTCAATGGATTAAGATAAAATGCCGTACGTAGTGGNTCAGGTGCAGTATCAGCTGGATAAAATGCTGAACTAACAAAAGCAAAGAAAAGAAAAACAGTATTAATTATTACATTAAATCCTTCACTTGAGCGTAATCTNGTAGAAATTATTGATGCCAATGAGCCAAATAATACTGATCCTGTAATTGCNCCAAAAATAATGATTGGNATTGTTANTAGGGAAAATTCTGCAGATTGAAAAATTACNGGATATCCAACTATGGCAATCAAGGAAGCACTGACTAATCCAATTATGCCTATAGTGCAAATATTACTAAGAATATAGTGACTTCNAGTAAATGGACCAGACATAATTTGTTCAAACATTCCATGTCTTCTATCGTTCCAAATTAAAATTCCAGAAATCAATGTACTATTCATTATATTAAATCCAATCATACCAGATGCTAAAAATGCTGGATAGTCAAGTTCCTTACCACCAAATGGAACTTGATTAATTAATGGACCATATGCAAAACCTGCNACAAAAATATAGATTAAAGGAAAAATTATTTGCCAAATTAAAAATCCAGGATTAAGTGAAATCGTTAGATTTCTATTAACAAGTCTAATTATTGGATGCATTTTCCNTCATCATTTTTAAAAATATATCCTCAAGATTTGTAGGTACTGCAGATAAATCTTCAATATCTATATTATTTTCATTAAGAATTTTTAAAACTCTAAGTAATATTAATTCTGATTGTTCTGAATGAATAATAATTGTTGTTCCAGTATCAAAATTAATTTCATAATCTGGAATATCAAGTAACAAAGAAGAAATGTTAGATTGTTTTTTTAATAAATGAATTTTNATTGTTTTTTCTTTTCCAAATCTATTTTTTAAAGCATCTGGTGAATCAACAGTAAGAATTTTTCCTTTATCAATTATAGCTATTTCATCACAAAGATATTCAGCTTCAGATAAAATATGAGTTGTATAAAAAATTGTTAAACCTGTTTTAACTTTATTTTTTAAATAATCTAATAATTTTCTNCGTGCTTCAGGATCTAATCCAACAGTAGGTTCATCTAAAAATAATAATTCCATATCATGCATAAATTCACGTGCAACTTGTACTCGTCTTCGTTGACCTATAGAAAGATCCTCATTTCTTTTCTTACGAATTTCAATTAAATCAAAATCTTTCAAAAGTTGTTCCAATCTTTTTTTACGCTCAATTTTTGGAATATTCCACATCATTCCATATTTATCAAGAGATTTTTCTACAGATAATGTAGGCTCATAGCTGGGTTGTTGTAAAACAACACCAATTTTATCACGAATTTTTAATGGATGAGAAATAGCATCTATTCCTAAAATAGATAGTGAACCAGATGATGGTCTAATCAAAGTTGTAAGTAGTTTAATGGTAGTAGATTTTCCNGCACCNTTNGGNCCCAAAAATCCAAAAACTTGACCTTTTTTTACNGATAANATTAGATCGNTAACNGCCTNTANTGANCCATANGATTTNGATAAATGATTAACATNAATNCAAGACATNATCAAACTGCGATCTTCCTATTAATTTAGGTAATGAGNTAAAATNNGATAATTNNTNAATGANTTNNATTNATTTATNAAANANAGTCTAAGAAATTTACAAAAAGANGAATTTTGATAATTTTANNANTAAAGANAATCCGATCATTTTTATNAAAAATTAATTTAGAAAATNAATGAAATTTTTATTAATACAANATGTTTATGNAAACTNAATGTCAGAATCACAAAATCTAATNGATAAATTACTNGANCAAAAATCNGAATTAACTANAGANATNATTGANCAAAAAATTGNAGAAAAAAANGAGAAAATNGGTGCAGGNTANCTAACNGATCAAGGTGCATTATTNCTNATNGCANCTGATTATGGAGTTACNTTAACAGAATCATCAAAAATNGAAATTAGTTTAAAGGATCTATATGCNGGTGCAAAAGAANTTTCATTNGAAACNAGAGTANTNAATNTNTCACCTNCAAANCAATTTTCAAGAAAAGATGGNTCTACATTTGATNTAAGAACAATGACNGTATATGATNCNGGTTCNACAGCAAGTGTAAAGNTATGGGATGAAAAAGCAAATNTACCAGGTATTGAAAATCTAAAACCAGGNGATTTAATNAAAATCATNAAAGCTTATGTAAAATCAGANTTAGATGGTTCACCAACTATCAATATTGGNTCTGGATCAAATATTGAAACNGTTGATACNGAAAGTNAAATNCCAATGATTGATAAAATTACAAAAGANATTAGTGAATTNCAAGAAGGACAAAAAGATCTTGTAATATCNGGAANNATNGATGGAATAATTNNNGGAATGCAATTTACAAATTCTAGAGGNCANCCNGGNANAGCACTNAGAATGAGNCTAAAAGGAAAAGANNNTNCTGCNATGAGAGTAGTNCTTTGGGGTAAAGATGAATCANTAATTCCAAANATGATTTCACAATCAGCAAATGTNAAACTACTNGGNGTTAGAGTNAAATCAGGAAANCANGGATTAGAAATTCATGGTAATGANGCAACAATTATTGAAATTGAAGGTGGAAAAGAAGCAGAACCNATTNTTNCNAGAATTTTATCANTTNNAANNACNGAAACTGGAAAAAATATGATNATAGCAGNAGATAATNAAAAAAANATNTACAATATNAGTGATTTTTCAAATTCAACNAGNATNTGTGTTGANGGTGATGTNATTGAATGNATGCCNTCAAAANTTTANGGNAATTCANTNACATTAGATGAAAATTCATTTGTAAGAAAATTAGANAATGATGAAACAATTCCATCATTATCNAAAATTAGAACAAAAATTAGTGATGTAAAAGCAGATGNAACTTATTGTATTGAATCNATAGTNCTAAAAGTTCCNGNNAGAAANGAAATACAAACNAAATCAGGTGAATCAATTTCACTNTCAGAAATGTTTGTTGAAGATGATNCAGGTCAAATTTGGNTAAANGGNTGGAGAANTCAAGNAAANNTNATTGATAAATGTGAATTAGGAGAAATTATTNCNATTACNGGATTAAATGCNAAANNNAATAATTNTGGNGAAGGTAGAATAGAATTATTNTTNACNGCACATTCAAANATNATNAAGAAAAATTAGNAATTNTCANNAGNTANNCCNNANGTTGTNATTNNNTAAGAAAANGATTCTTTATTNAANGNTGANTAAATTTCTCCATTNAATNTTGATGAATTTTTNNAAAGATGNATTTTGATATGNGTAAAAAGATCNATTGCGNTTGCCATATTTTCNANTTCNTTNNCATCCATATTTCTAATCATATTAGTNATTACAATAGGAATTTTNTNAGTAATTGCATAANNNGANAATTCATGCATGTATTTCATAAATAAAGAATTTTTTTCAAAAATAGATTCGTTATTTTTATATTCATAAGAAAATAAATCAGTTACATTATCAATTACAATTAAAGAAAAATTATTCTCCCGAAAATTTTTAATTGAATTAATTTGTTCAGACGTGTTTGTTATTCTGGATACAGTAATCTTATCAAGTAAATTAAAATCAATATTAGATTTTTTTTGAATTTCTAAAATTCTTTCAGGTCTAAAACCACCTGTAGTATCCAAATACAAAACATTTCCTCCATTTTTAATTGAATTAATTGATAATTGTAATAGTAACTGAGTTTTTCCAGTTCCATTACCTCCAAAAATATCTACAATTATACCATTAGGAATTCCTCCAGACAAAAAATTATCTAATTTTAGTAAACCAGTTGAGATCATTTATACAATTTATACAAATATAAGAAAAAATTTAAAGAATTTCAATTTTTACAAGCGTGATAAGGCTTTTATGCTGGCAAATAAGTTTCCAGATTAAGTGAATATTTAGTGTCCCAACCAAACAGTGCAAAAAGACCATTAACAGTTCTTCAAAAAAGCACAAAGAAAAAAGTTACAGTTAGATTAAAAAATGAAGTTGAATACAAAGGTAAAATGGATAATGTCGATTCTTATATGAATTTGATAATGACTGATGCAGAAGAAATCCATGATGGCAAAACCATTGCAAACTATGGTAGAGTAATCGTGAGAGGAAATAATGTATTATTTATCAAATTAGAAAATGAACTTTAATTAAATTAAGAGTGGTTTAATGACCAATACTTTTCTATTTACATCAGAATCAGTAACAGAAGGTCATCCAGACAAAATATGTGATAATATATCAGATGCATTTTTAGATGAATATCTAAAGCAAGATCCAAATTCAAGAGTAGCAATTGAAACAATGGTAACTACAGATTTTGTTGTAGTATCTGGTGAAGTTACATCTAAAGCAGTTTTTGATAAAAAAGCCCAAGAAGAATTAGTTAGAAAAACTATTAGGGATATTGGATATAACGATAAAGAATTAATGTTTGATGGTGATACTTGTAAAGTTGATTTAAGATTACATTCACAAAGTCCTGACATCAGTCAAGGAGTAACAGCAACTGAAGAAAAAGAACAAGGTGCAGGAGATCAAGGATTAATGTTTGGTTATGCAACAAATGAGACGGAAGAATTAATGCCTATGCCAATCTTATTGGCTCACAAACTTATTCAAAAATTATCTGAAGTTAGACGAAATAAAACATTAGCATGGGTAAGACCAGATGGTAAATCACAAGTTTCAGTAAAATATGAAGATGATAAACCGACAAAAATTGAAACAGTTGTAATATCAACACAGCATGCACCTGAAATTTCTCAAGAAGAAATTTCAAATGAAATTATTGATAAAGTAATCAAACCTGTTTTAGGAAATCTTTGGAATGATGAAATTAAAATTCACATTAATCCTACAGGAAAATTTGTAATTGGAGGACCTCATGGTGATGCAGGTTTAACTGGAAGAAAAATAATTGTTGATACATATGGTGGATTTGGAAGACATGGTGGTGGAGCTTTTTCAGGAAAGGATCCATCTAAAGTAGATAGATCAGCATGTTACATGTGTAGATATATTGCAAAAAACCTTGTTGCAGCCAAATTTGCTGATAGATGTGAAGTTCAATTAGCATATGCAATAGGTGTAGCAGAACCAGTATCACTTTATGTTAATACTTTTGGAACAAATAAAATTCCAGAAAATCAAATAGAGGAATTAGTTAGAAAGAATTTTGATATGAAACCATCAGGTATCATTTCAGAATTAGATTTGAAAAGACCAATTTATAAAAAAACAGCAGCATATGGTCATTTTGGAAGAAATGAGCCAGAATTTACTTGGGAAAAAACAGACAAAGTAGAAAAACTAAAGCAATCTGCCGGACTTTAATAATTCGATAATAGATTCAAATTTTATTTGAGTTATTTTTTGTAATTTATTATAATTTCCCTTGAAATCACCAATTAGAATATTTAGATCATCTACTCCAAAATTAGATTTTGAATTAGTTATAGCATCATAATATGCATTTTCTAAATTAATTTTTTTTATTTTTGTTTTAGTCCCTTTAGAAAAAAGTTTCACATATTGTTCAAATGTAAGATAATCAGGACCAACAAGATCAATTATTTTATTTTTAAATTTAATTTGATCAAGTGATTGAAGAAAAATTTTAACCACATCATTGATAGAAATTGGTTGAATAGAATAATTTCCAGAACCCGGAATTTCAACTGTTTTAATTTTAATCTGCTTTTTCAAAAATTTTGTAAATAAATCATCTTTTCCAACAATATATGAAGGTCTAAAAATAGTATAGCTTAAACCAGAATTCATAATAATTTTCTCTGCTTTATATTTAGAGATAAAATATCCTACTGAAGTTTTACTTGAAACTCCAAGACCACTATTATAGATAATCTTTTTGATTTTTGCTTTTTTAGCTAAATTTACAATATATTTTGTAAATTCAACATTTATCATTTCATAATCAATATTGACAGATTGCTTTCCAAGTCCTACAAGATGAATTAATACATCAGAATCTTTAATTTTATTAATAATAATTTTTTCATCATAATTTTTTGAAATTATTTTAAGTTCATTTTTATATTCTTTAAAATCACTTCGTGAAATTGAAATTAAATCAATATTATTTTTAGATAAATATTTCCTAAGGTTTTTTGCAACAAATCCATTTGCTCCAGTAACAACAACTTGAGTACGTTTAACCATAATTATCTTAATTTACTTTTAATTTTAAATCTATTCAGAGAATTTTAAAAATAATGAAATAAGAGTTAATACTAGAAAATGAATTAAATAATCATGACAGAAGAAAAAATGGAATTAAAAACAGGGTATACTACTGGAAGTTCTGCAACTGCTGCTGCAAAAGCTGCACTATTATCAATTATTAATCAAGAAAAAATTCAAAATGTAGGCATTATTTTACCAAAAAGATCTTTTATTCAAATTCCAATACATTCTTGTGAATTTAAAAACGATAAAGCAAAGTGTTCTGTCATAAAAAATGGTGGAGACGATCCAGATGTAACTCATGGTGCTGAAATTATTGTTGAATTATCATTTACAGAAAAAATAAATGAAATTGATATTGATGGAGGTGAAGGTGTTGGGGTTGTTACAAAACCAGGTTTGGGTTTAGAAATTGGAAAGCCTGCAATTAATCCTGTACCTAAAAAAATGATTAATGAGAATTTGAGGGATACTGGAAAAGAAATTCTTGAGAAAAAAGGAATTAAAGTTGTAATTTCAGTTCCAAAAGGAAAAGAATTAGCACCAAAAACTGACAATCCCAGATTAGGTATTAAAGATGGAATTTCAATTTTAGGAACTAGTGGAATTGTAATTCCATTTTCTACAGCATCATATGCAGCATCAATTAGACAAAATTTGGATGTTGCAATTGCAGCAGGAAATGAAACTGTAGTATTAACAACGGGTGGAAGAAGTGAAGAGTATGCAAAAAAAATTGTTGATTTACCAGTACATTGTTTTGTACAAATGGGGGATTTTTCAGGATATACAATACAACAATGTGGTAGAAAAAATATCAAAAAAGCATATGTGGTTGGATTTATTGGAAAACTTGCAAAAATGGCTGCAGGTGTTAAACAAACTCATGTTAAAGGATCAAAAGTCGATATGAACTTTTTATCAAAGTTAGCTAAAAAAGCAAATGCAAATGAAAAAGTTATTGAAAGTATTAAGAAAGCAAACACAGCTAGACATGTTTCAGAAATTATTAAAGAAAATGGCATAACTGGATTTTTTGAACTAATTTGTAGTGAAACTTACAAACACATGAGAAAACATTCTGAAGAAAAAGTTCCAATAGATGTAATATTATTTGATTTTGAAGGAGAAATTCTTGCTAGAGAATCATAAGAGTAAGGTATTTTATTAAAGTTAGAAAGTTTTGATTATGGAAAAGGTATCAGTTCTTGCAATTACTAAAAATGGCATCAATATTGGAGAGAAATTAAAAGAATTATTTCCTAATTGGGATATTTTTGTGCCAAGCAAATTATCAAATGAAAATAAGAGTATTACATGGTATTCTGAGCCTACATCAGATAAAATTATTGAACTTTTTAAAAATTCCAATGCATTAATTTGTCTATTTTCTTTAGGTGCAGTAATTAGATTAATTGCACCTTATTTGAAAGATAAGAAAACAGATCCTGCAGTAATTGTTATTGACGATAAAACAAATTTTGTTATCAGTGTATTATCAGGGCACATTGGTGGAGCAAATGAATTAACTCAAGAAATTTCTGAAAAATTGAATGCATTACCAGTGATAACAACTGCAGCAGATGTAAACAAAACAATTGCAGTAGATTTGGTAGGTAGAGAATTTGGCTGGAAAATTGATGATGAAACAACTGTAACTAAGATTAGTGCACACATGGTGAATGCAGAACCGATTGGTGTTTTTCAACAAACTGGTAATAAAAAATGGTATAAAAAATTACCAAAAAATGTTATAATCTATAATAGTTTAGAAGAATTAAAAAAATCAAATTCTAAAGCACATCTTATAATTTCTGATACAATTATCGATAATGGATTAGCTCAAGAATCTGTAATATATCGTCCTCAAAGTTTAGTTATTGGTATCGGATTACATTGGGATACAACAAAAGATACAATCAAAGATGGAATAGAACATTGTTTAAAAAAATTCAATCTAAGTTCAAAATGTATTGCAAAGTTAGTTTCAATAAAAAAACCTGAAGATGTCCAAGGATTAATAGATCTTGGAAAAGAGATGCAAATACCTGTAGAATATGTAAACAGAGAAGAACTTGCAGAGATAATAACTCCAAATCCCTCTAGTACAGTTAAAGCGTTTGAAGGAACAGCAAGTGTTTCTGAAGCTGCTGCAATTAAAGTGTCAAATGGGGAATTAATTGTAGAAAAGCAAAAATTCCCACCAAATTTAACAATAGCAATTGCAAGGAGAATAGAATGAAACGAGGATTATTAATAATTGATAGAGGCAGTCGACAAAGAGAAGCATCTGAAGAATTAGAGGTAATATGTGAAGGAATTAAGGCCAAAGGGGATTATAATTTTGTAGATTTTTGCTTTTTAGAAGTTGAACCACCATATATTGAAGATGGAATTGAGAAATGTCTAAAACAAGATATTGA
>NZUR01000008.1 GCA_002698045.1 Thiotrichales bacterium
GTTTTGCTGCTACATTAGCAGCTGCAGCAACGGTAGTCATAGCATCAGGAACTGGAATCCCTGTTTCAACAACACAAGTATTAGTTGGTGCAGTATTAGGCGTTGGTCTTGCTCGAGGAATGGCTGCATTAGATACGCGAGTTATTAATAAGATATTTTTATCATGGATTGTGACCTTACCAGCTGGCGCATTCATGTCAATTTTATTTTTCTTTGCTCTCAAAGGGGCCTTTGGAGCGTAAAAAAAATGATAATTCAAGCTATAAGAATTTTTTTTCTAGGGAGTTGCAGATGACATTGGAAGAGGTTCAAAAAAAAATTGAATTAGGTATAGAACAATCACAGGTTACCATGGAAGGTGATGGTTGCAATTGTTCAGCAGTAGTTGTTTCGCCTATTTTTGAAGGTTTGTCTCTCTTACAAAGACAAAGAGCAGTACTTTCAGTTGTTAGTGAAGAAATAAANAGNGGNGANCTGCANGCNTTNAGTGTTAAAACATACACTCCAAATGAGAGATAGTATATAATTTCNNTNNNTTTTGNTTTTGATGATNAAANCAAATGCANAAAAGGAGTATTNAATGAANAAANTTAAAATNNTNTTATNATTAATAANCATTNCTATTNTNTTGACAAGTTGTGNGNCGTTAAACGATGTGTACNGTGAAAAGTANGGNGATGACTGGTTANCCTCCACTAATAAATAATNAACTACAAGAAATTAGTAAAATGAAAACAGAAATTCATCCAGCTTACAAAGCTATTAAAGTTGTGTGCAGTTGTGGCAATGCCTTTGAAACTCGCTCAACTACGAGTAAAGACGAAATTCACACAGATGTGTGCTCTAGTTGTCATCCATTTTATACAGGCAAGCAAAAAATTATGGATACGGCTGGTCGTGTTGAGAAATTTAAGTCACGTTACGGCGCCTTCAAGCGATAAATAAAATCTAATATGCATTAAAAGCCACAACTGTGGCTTTTTTTGTGCCAGAAGGAAGCTTTAAATAAGCTTCAAAATGATTATAATCAATCTTTCTAACAAGAGAATACTATGGCATTTGATTACATTAATGCNCTTCTAAAGAAAGAAGTATCACGCACTCCTATTTGGGTTATGCGACAAGCAGGTCGATACTTACCAGAGTATCGTCAGACTAGAAAGAGNGCGGGTGATTTTTTAAGTTTATGTAAATCCAGCGATCTTGCGTGTGAAGTTACGCTNCAGCCANTTGAGCGATTTGACTTAGATGCGGCAATTCTTTTTTCCGATATATTNACTATTCCNGATGCGATGGGTCTTGGATTGCATTTTGTTGAGAATGAGGGACCAAAATTTTCCAAACCTTTGACTACCCTTAATGATATTAATCGCTTGTCTAAGCCAGATGTTAGTATTGAACTTGCCTATGTCAGTGAAGCTGTNTCAGTAATCAAAAAAAACCTCAAAGGCAGAGTTCCTCTTATTGGCTTTTCTGGAAGNCCATGGACTCTAGCNACNTATATGGTTGAGGGNGGTTCTAGTAAAAACTTTTCTAAAGTTAANGGGCTTTTGTTTGAAAACCCTAAGCATTTGCATCAACTCTTAAATGTTCTAGCAGATACCGTTATTGATTACCTGAATGCTCAAATCGAGGCAGGAGCAGACTCTGTTATGATTTTTGATACTTGGGGTGGACTATTAAATAAAGAGAGTTACGAAAATTTTTCACTAAGATANATGTCAAAAATTGTTGATGGTATTCACCGTAAATATGATGNAAGAACGATTCCTGTGACACTCTTTACAAAAGGTGGGTCTGCTTGGCTCGAGCAAATTGCAGCAACTGGGTGTGATGGNGTTGGTCTTGACTGGACAATAGAAATCGGAGAGGCTGAAANACGAATCGGCTCCAAGGTAGCATTGCAGGGCAATCTTGACCCTTCGGTCCTGTATGCCTCACCTGAGATAATTACTGCGGAAGCTTATAAAGTCCTTGATCAATTTAAAGGTCAAACAGGCCATGTGTTTAATCTTGGACACGGTATAACTCCTGATGTAAATCCAGAAAGCATGAAAGTTTTAGTTGATGCAGTTCACTCTTACACAAAGTCAAAATAAATGAANTTTTCTTNGATAGACATTAAATTGTGTTCTAGCNTGTCTATGTTAAAATTTAGACCTTAAAAATAAGAATAAAAACAATGTCACAAATCTCTAGTATTTTTAATAAACTTAATAAGTCTGGCGGCAAAGCTTTCATCCCATACATCATGGCAGGGGATGGAGGACTTGATAATTCAGAGGCTTTAGTATTTACTCTGGCCAATAAAGGTGCTGACATTATAGAATTAGGAATGCCATTCTCAGACCCTATGGCTGATGGACCAGTCATTGCTAAATCTCATGAAAGAGCAGTCGCTGATGGNGTTAGTNTGAATGANGTATTTGCTATAGTNGAGAGATTTCGAGAGCATAACCNAAGCACCGGTATTGTTTTAATGGGCTATACCAATCCAATTGAAGTTTATGGCTATAAGGCCTTTGCGCAAAGGGCACAAGAGACTGGGGTGGACGGTGTTTTAGTTGTGGATATGCCACCAGAAGAAGCTCATGAACTTAAATTGGAATTAGATAAATTAGAAATTGACTTTATTTTTTTGGTTGCTCCTACTACTACTGATGAGCGATTAAAGCATATCGCAAAAATTGCAACTGGCTATATTTACTATGTNTCCTTGAAAGGAGTCACTGGTGCCGGAAATTTGGATATTGACTCGGTTAATCATCACTTATCTAGAATGAAAAATTACATTAAATTACCAGTTGGCGTAGGNTTTGGGATTAAAAATNCAGAAANAGCNAAGCAAGTTAGTGAGAACGCTGANGCGGTAATTGTTGGAAGTGCACTTGTCTCTATTGTNGAACAGTTGTCAGGAGATAAGGATAAAATGATTACTAAAATTGGTAACCTANCAAATGAAATCTCAANTGCTATTAATTAACTAAGGCTTACTATGAGTTGGTTAGAGAAAATTTTGCCATCAATTGGTAAAAACGCTAAAAAAAATATTCCTGAAGGTCTTTGGAGTAAGTGCCCTGAGTGTAATCGTGTGCTTTATCAAGAGGAGCTTGAGCGTCTGCATTATGTTTGCCCTAAGTGTGATCATCATTTACAAATTTCTGCAAGAAAGCGCCTAGAAAGTTTTCTTGATGTTGAACATCAGTTTGAAATTGCTATTAATCTTCAATCAGTAGACCCTCTTAGATTTAAAGACCAAAAAAAGTATAAAGATCGCTATAGTGAAGCTCAAAAATCTACCAAAGAAAAAGATGCACTAGTTGTAAAAAAAGGTCTATTAAAAGGAATCCCAATTATAGCTGCTGCATTTGATTTTAGTTTTATGGGCGGTTCAATGGGCTCTGTTGTTGGGGAGAAGTTTGTTAGAGCAGCAGATGCTTCTATGGAAAATAAACATCCCCTCGTTTGTTTCTCATCTAGTGGTGGTGCACGAATGCAAGAAGGACTTTTTTCTTTGATGCAGATGTCTAAAACATCCCTCGCTGTTAAATTGTTATCTGATAACAAAATTCCCTTCATTTCAGTGTTGACTGACCCAACAATGGGAGGTGTTTCAGCTAGTTTAGCAATGTTAGGGGATGTACAAATTGCAGAGCCTAACGCAAGAATTGGATTTGCGGGTGCTAGGGTTGTAGAACAAACCGTCAGAGAAGAATTGCCAGAAGGTTTTCAAAGAAGTGAGTTTTTACTTGAAAAAGGCGCTATTGATATGATAGTGCATCGCTCAGAGTTACGAAAAAAGATCTATCAGATATTATTTGCACTCAACCATAAGCACCAAATCTAATATTAGACTTTAGTAATTATTAATTTGAATAAAGTATATCAACTGTGAAGGTATTATTAGCTAATCCAAGAGGTTTTTGTGCTGGAGTTGAGCGCGCTATTGAGATAGTTGAGCGTGCTATTGACAAACATGGAGCACCAATATATGTTCGACATGAGGTTGTACATAATAGATTTGTTGTTGAAAATCTTAAGAACAAGGGTGCAATTTTTGTTGATGAAATTGATCAAATCCCACAAGGTAGTATTGTAATATTTAGTGCACATGGAGTCTCTCAAGCTGTAAGAAAAGATGCTATCTCGATTTCTGAAAACGTATATGACGCTACATGTCCATTAGTAA
Source organism: Thiotrichales bacterium (assembly GCA_002698045.1). Classification (GTDB taxonomy): domain Bacteria; phylum Pseudomonadota; class Gammaproteobacteria; order PS1; family Pseudothioglobaceae; genus Pseudothioglobus. Next base: position 4,190 of record NZUR01000008.1, read on the forward strand.
CAAAAGTGCATAAAGAGGTTGCTCGTCGTCAGAAGCAAAAACATCAAATCATCCTAATTGGTCATTCTGGCCACCCAGAGGTAGAGGGAACTCTTGGCCAGTCAAATGACTCAAAAAAAATTACCCTTATAGAGTCAATTAGTGACATTGATGATTTAAATTTTTCAGATGATATTGACATTTCATACACTACTCAGACTACCCTTTCAGTTGATGATACAAAACAGATAGTTGATACATTAAAGACTAAATTTCCTCAGATTCAGGCCCCTAAAAAAAGCGATATTTGTTACGCTACTCAAAATCGCCAAGATGCAGTAAAAGTTGTAATCAAAAATTCTGAAATGTTACTGGTGATAGGTTCAAAAAATTCTTCAAACTCTAATCGACTCAGAGAGATTGCAGAAAATAATAATAAACCTGCTTACTTGATAGATAGTGCTAGCGATATCGACATAGATTGGTTGCGTGGCATTACTTCAGTTGGAGTTACGGCTGGAGCTTCTGCGCCTGAATTATTAGTTCAAGAGGTTGTTGGCTATCTTTTAGAAAACGGCGCTGATGAGATTATTGAAGTGACTGGCGCTAATGAATCTGTACATTTTCCAGTCCCAGAAACTTTAAGAGTATAGGGCTTACTAAAAAAATTAGAGTGGTCTTTAATTAAGGATATTATGAAAAAATATGATATATATGGAATAGGCGCAGCTATAGTAGATACAGAAGTTATTGTGNCTGATTCATTTCTAAAAGAAAATGAAATTGATAAAGGNNTTATGACGCTNGTTGAAGAGGANCGNCAACGGAATTTAATTNACTCTCTNACTACTCAACGCATACCAGTAAAGAGAAGTTGTGGNGGTTCAGCATGNAATACAGTTGTNGCAGCAAGTAGATTTGGCTCTAAANCTTTTTNCTCAGGGAANGTTGCTACAGATAATGAGGGTGATTTTTTTGTAAAAGATTTGAAGCGTGCTGGCGTTGATTTTCAAGATGTAGAAGCTTCAAGTGGTGTTACTGGAAAATGCCTTGTAATGGTTACACCTGACGCTGAGCGTACTATGAATACGTATTTAGGAGCTAGTTTAGAGCTATCTTCCAATGAAATTGATCTGGCGTCATTAGANAANTCAAACTGGTTATACATTGAAGGATACTTNGTTACCGATGATGCAAGAACNGGGGTCGCAAGAGATGCTATGATTTATGCTAAGCAAAAAGGAGTTAAAACCTCACTCAGCCTTTCAGACCCATTTATAGTAGATGTTTTTTCAGATAATATTAGAACTATTATTGGCAACGATGGCATTGACTTACTCTTTTGTAATGGAGATGAGGCTAGAAGTTTTACTGATACTCATACAATTGAAGCTGCAATTGAAGCACTTAAGCAATATGCTAAGACATTCGTCATTACTAGAGGGCCAGGTGGTTCATTGGTCTTCGATGGTAAAGAACTTATTCATACTTCAGGTGTCATTACAAATGCTATAGATACAAATGGTGCTGGGGACATGTTTGCTGGTGCATTTTTGTATGCCTTGGGATGTGGTAAAAACTATTCCTGGGCCGCTAATTTTGCTAATGCTGCTGCTGCGCGCGTCGTTAGTCAATTTGGACCCAGAATTAAGGTGATTGAATATATAAGTCTTAAGCAACAGTTTAATATCCATGATTAGTCTCTAAATAATCANATTTTTTATTAATATTTCATATTCAACTGCTGACTTAATATAATATAATTAAAGTCGTTTTTAGAGGGATTTAACATGAAAAATGCAGTAAGCAAATTGTTTCAATTAAGAAAAGCATTAGATGAGTGTGAAAAAGAGTTTGGTTTGAATAATTATTCTGAAGTTGAGAAAGCGGTATTTTCTTTTGTAACTGCAAATGTAAACGTTACAATAACCTCAATTANNAATGAACCATACTTCTCTAAATATTCTCTTTCTACTATTAAAAGGGCAGTTCTTTTCCTTAACAATAATGGTGTGATAAAGTCTGAGCAGTCTTTAGTTGATAAAAGAGAAATGATTTTAACACTAACTAATTAGTTTTTTTNAGAAGTGNGTGAACCTACCNCGACCNCTATAATAANCAGAGGCTAACAGAGNGTCGTAGTTCAATCTCTATAAAAAATAGTTAACTANCAGATCCTTGTTAGTTGCCGGTCAAGATAAGTGAATAAGGAGAACTATGTTGTTATGTTGTGAGTTCTATTTTGAATAAAATTAACCATTTTNTCTATGTAAATTTTATCGCTTTTGNCGTTATTGTTTTTATTACGTTTATTAATGGCCAGNCCTACCCTTTGGTTGGTAACTTCATTTGGCTTCCTTTAGGTGCAGTGTCCTTATGCTATCTTTTATTTGGCTTTAGAATTTTCATAGCGGTTTTCATGGCAATTACATTTTCATCTGTTTGGTTTCATGATGCTTCATTTGATGGGATAAAGATTGTACACCTTGTGGGCACCCTTGCTCCATTGCTAGCTATTGCCAGCATGAAATNCTTTAAACTATCAAACTTTTTTGAAGGAANNAAACTAGTTTTTCAGCACTTACTTTTTTTAGCAATTTTGACTGCTTTATTTAATACACTAATGAAATTCTTTGCATTTTCGTACATTGATAATNTTTCAATTAATGCGGTGAAATTTATACAAGGGTATTTGCTTGGGGATATTTTAGGTTGCTTAACTATTTTATTTTTTGCGGCTCTAGTAATTGTTCCTGGNATTCGTAAATTTGCTCCAAATTATGCTCCTTCAGAAAAATAAACTTATCTCNCAAATATAGCTCTACTNGGAAGATTCCTTATACTAAGCTAGTTAGTAATTCCTTAACTTTCTCTATTCGTGTAATACTGTGATCCATTGNCTCTTTAAAAATGAGAGTATTTTGATTTTTTAATTGATAAATTGAAGGTTNTTTTTGAATCAAATCAATAATTTTTATAGCTTCTATAGCGCTATTATTATTTAGAGTTATTTCAGTTTTTTCATCGAAAATATTTATCTTTTTTACTCCAAATTTTTCAGCAAAAATCCTTAATGAAGTTGATTCAAATAGATTTTTTGTTTGATCAGGAAGGAGGCCAAAGCGATCAATCATTTCAATTTTTAATTCTTTTAACTCATCATCATCCTTGGCNCTAGCAATTCTTTTGTAAAGTATTAAGCGTTCATGGACGTCAGATAAATATGTTTCAGGTATTATGCANGCGATNCCACTATTAATTTCAATCTCGTCAATAATTGCATCATTGATATCAAATTTTGTATTATTTTTGATAGCCTGAATTGTTCTTTTTAGAAGGTCATGGTAAAGATTAAATCCAATGTCTGAAATTTTACCGCTCTGATTTTCTCCAAGTAAATCTCCAGCTCCTCTTATCTCTAGATCATGATTTGCTAGCATAAACCCTGCTCCAAGCTCCTCTAATGAAGCAATAGCATCAAGACGCTTCTTTGCATCAATAGTTAGTGATTGATGTGACTTTATAACAAGATATGCATATGCTTTATGATGAGAACGACCTACTCTCCCGCGAAGCTGATGTAGTTGAGCAAGTCCAAAATTTTGTGCATTATTAATAATCATTGTATTAGCACTTGGAATGTCAATTCCAGTTTCAATAATTGTAGTACAAACTAAAAGCTGAAAACGCTGATGATAAAAATCAGCCATAATTTGTTCAAGCTCTTTGCTTGGCATCTGCCCATGAGCGATCCGAACATTGAGNTTTGGCATCATGTCTCTTANAGATTCTGCCATATTGTCAATTGTGTCTATATCGTTATGAACTACAAAAATTTGACCNCCTCGGTGAAGTTCGCGAGAACAAGCTTCATTAATGGTTTCATTGTTCCATTCATCAACGAAGGTTTGTATTGCAGTTCTTTTTGCAGGGGGAGATGCGATAATTGAAAGTTCCTTTAAAGACCCTAGAGCCATATTGAGTGATCTAGGGATAGGCGTCGCAGTCATTGTTAGTATATCGCTTTGCCCNCGAATCTTTTTAAGTGATTCTTTTTGCTTAACACCAAAACGATGCTCCTCATCAATGATAATCAATCCTAAGTTGCGGTATTTAATTGATCCNTGGATGAGTTTATGAGTTCCTATTACAATATCAATTTTTCCTTCATTGAGTCCAGATTTGATTTGACTCTGTTCCTTTGAATTCTGAAATCTCGAAAGAGATTTAATCATTATTGGAAACTTTGAAAAGCGATCCGTAAAAGTTTGATAATGCTGGCTAGCTAATAAAGTTGTAGGCACAAGCATTGCAACNTGTTTTCCTGCCTCCACAGCNAAAAATGCTGCTCGCATAGCAATTTCAGTTTTTCCAAAACCCACATCTCCACAAACCAAACGATCCATTGGTTTATCAGACTGCATATCTAGAAGAACATCATCCATTGTTTTAAGNTGATCTGGAGTTTCTTCAAAAGCAAAGCTAGAAACAAAAGAACTATAAGAATCGCTTGGCGCAGGATAGGCAAAGCCTTTTTGGGACTGTCTTTTTGCATAGATCTCTAATAACTCTACTGCAACATCATAGAGTGCTTCAGCAGCCTTTCTTTTCGCTTTACTCCATTGCTGACTTCCAAGCTTATGAAGTGGTGCATTGTCAGTACTTGCTCCAGAATATCGAGAAACTAAATTAAGAGCAGTAATGGGCACCATCAGAATTGAACCATTAGCATACTCAAGTGATAGAAAATCTTGCTGATTTTCATNAAAAGATCGACTCTTTAGACCTAAGTAACGTCCAACACCATAGTGTTCATGAACTATAGGGTCACCCAGTTGAATTTCAACAAGACTTTTAATAGACTCATCAAAATCTTTATGTTTTGCACGTCTTCTTCTTCTTTGGTTGACTGCATCTTGACCAAACAAATTATTTTCAGTAATGATCGCAAACTGATCGCAAAGAATTCCATCACTAAGACGAGCATTTGTAATGCAAAGTTTATGTTCTTGATCAAGAAAATCATCCCAACCATTACAATTAATTGCGCTTATGTTATAACTCGATAGGAGTTCGGTAAGAACGCTTTGACGTCCTTCAGATTCGCATAAAATTAATACTCTGGATTGGAAATTTTCAACAAATTTAATTAATTTATTTAGAGGATTTTTNGTTTGAGNTTGAATTTTTACAGGTGGAAGAATTGCTGAAGAAAAGTTGAGAGCACCGATTTGATCGATTTTTGAAGACTGAGTCTGGATTTGATTTTTATCCTTAATTAGTTTAAAAAATTCCTCAGCACTTAAAAAAACTTTGTTAATTTCTAGTGGAAGTCTTTCNAGAGAATGATTGCAATGTTCATAGCGNTCAAGTAATTCATGACTTTGATTTTTCATNACCTCAGANAGACCTTTTTGATAGACTACAANTGGCTCTGTATTTAAGAAATCAAAAAGAGTGTTAGTTTTATCAAAAAACAGTGGTAGGTAGAACTCTATTCCACCAGGAAACCTGCCCTCACTGACCTCGTTATAAATGAATCCATCAGTATTACCAAATTCAGATAAGTAATTACTCTTAAAGGTCGAAATACTTTCGTTATCTGATGCAAATTCTCGTGCAGGCAACAGTTTGATTTTATTTATAACTTCAATTGAACGCTGAGTTGAGGCTTTAAAGGTGCGAATCGAATCAATCTCATTATCAAATAAGTCAATTCGATATGGGTACTTTGCACCCATAGGATAAAGATCGATTAATGCACCTTTAATACTAAACTCACCTTGATCCATGACAGTTGATACCCTTCGATATCCAATTTTTATAAGTTTATTTACAAAGGGTTCTATTTCAAGAGTTTGGCCTGCACTTAAACTGAGGCTATATCTATCAATATAGTCTGTCGGGCATAATTTTTGTGACAATGTTTCNAGGGTCGTTATGACAATGCCAGCTTCAAAGGTTGATAATTTTGAGAGCGTCTCAAGCCTAGATGAGACAATATCTGGGTGAGGTGAAAAGTGATCAAAAGCCAATACTTCCCAGCTAGAAAAATCTAATATTTCAATAGAGGAGTTAAAAAATTTCAGCGCTTTTTGTATTTCATCATAATGCGCAATATCTTTGGCAATGTATACTAAAACTTGTTTTTGAGATTCAGCAAATTCTAAGAGTGCTAGGGCTTCAGATGAGCCATAAAGTGAACCCCAGTGATTTGTTAAGCCAGANGAAAAAGGCTTGAAGTCTTCAGGATAAAAAACGCTCATAAGATATGAACATTTTCCTTAGCGAGCATTTCGATTAGTTGTATTGTTGGAAGTCCTATGAGGCTATTAGGATCCCTGCCTTCCATACTGCTGAATAATGCAATTCCTAAACCTTCTGATTTAAAACTACCGGCACAGTTAAGGACATCTTCTTTTTCTAGGTAAGACGAAATTTGATTATCAGTTAGTTGCTTAAAGTTGACTTTGAAAGGCTCAACATGAACTTGTATGGCTGAGGTTTCTGTATTTAATAGAGCGATGCTAGTGAGAAATGTTACAGTTTTTCCAGAACTTTTTTTAAGCTGTGCAAATGCATTTTCGTGGGTACCTGGTTTATTAAATATTTCGTCATNTGTTGTATTTCCAGTATCTAGAGTTGCAACCTGGTCGGACGCAATAATAATTCCAGAGTGTGTTTTTGCAACTTCTTTGGCTTTTTCTTCGGACAATCGATAAACTAGTTCATATGGTGATTCTGAAGTATTTCTACTTTCATCAATGTCAGGTGAGGCAGTTGTAAAGGGTACGCCCAGCCTTTCTAGAATAGCTTTTCTGAAGGGCGACGATGATGCAAGAATGAGCGACACTAGGAGTTCAAAAATTGTAAAATAATCTAATATTTTACTTTATTCAGGCAAAATTTATGCGCTTATCAATAGTAGTTGCAATGGACGATAATCGCCTGATTGGAAAAGATAACGGACTTCCATGGCACCTTCCAGCTGACTTGGCTTATTTTAAAAAAATTACCACTGGGAATTCTATNTTGATGGGNCGTAAAACTTATGAATCTATTGGNAGAGCGCTACCTAATCGTCGAAATATTGTAATNACAAGAAACNCAGAGGCTTNATTTTCTGGCTGTGAGGTAGNTGANAGTATTGATNCAGCACTTTCAATTACTAAAAANGATAATGAAGTAATGGTAATTGGAGGTGCAAGTTTATGTGAGCAATTGCTTCCAGAAGTAACAAGACTATATATTACTCAGATTGAAGGGAAATTTAAGGGCGACATTTTTTTCCCTGAATATGATAAAAATGAATGGTATCAAGTTAGCTGTGAATCTCACCAGCCAGATGCTATTAACAAGTTTGTATACCACTTTATTATAATGGAGAGGAAATAATGAAAAAGTTATTATTATTGAGTCTAATAGTTCTTTATATATCAGGGTGNGTTTTAACCAAAGTAGTTACTGTNCCTATGAGAATTACAGGTTCTGTTATTTCGGTAATACCGGTTGTAGGCGATGGAGTTGACGGAATATTAGATGCAACCGCAGATGCNATCGACGCAATACCTATCTAGCTTGCCTCAAGCAGTGCTTTATTTTTTGCCGCTAGAACTTCTTTTAACGCCTTTGGCATCACTTTAACAAAGTGAGCTATTTCTTCATCCCAGTTATTTATAATTTTCTCTGCAATCTGAGAGCCCGTCAGTTTGAAATGCTTGGTCAAAAGAGTAAACAACTCAGAAGTTGACTCTCTATCCATCGGATCAAAATCTATCATTGCTGAGTTAGCTCTGCTTAGAAGAGTTAGGTTAGGATTGTAGACAAAAGCTATCCCACCACTCATACCAGCGCCAAAATTGCGTCCTACCTCACCTAGTATTACTGCGCGTCCACCTGTCATATATTCACACCCATGATCACCAATTCCTTCAACAACCGCAATCAGTCCAGAATTTCTTACACAAAAGCGCTCAGCTACCTGGCCGGATAAATACATTTCACCCCCAGTGGCACCATAACCGCAAACATTACCAGCAATGATTTCACTCTGTGGAGTGTAGGTAGAATCTTTTGGTGGGTAAATAATTAAGCGGCCACCAGAAAGCCCTTTGCCAACATAGTCATTAGCGTCACCCTCAACTGACAGAGTTATTCCTCTTGCAAGAAATGCACCAAACGATTGTCCTGCCGAGCCTTTAAAATCAACATGTATTGCACCATCTTTTAGGTTATTTGCATTTCTTGTCTTGACAACATGAGAAGACAGCATCGCCCCAACAGCTCTGTCAATATTAGAGATAGTTGATTCAAGTTTAACCTTGCTATTGCCTTCAATTGCAACTTTTGATTTTGCAATTAGCTGATGATCAAGTTGTTCCTCAAGCTGATGATCTTGCTTAATACTTTGAAAGGTTCCTGCATCTCTATATTGATTATCGGCAGGTGTTAAAACTGCACTTAGATCTATAGAGTCCTGTTTCCAGTGGTTAATTGCTTGATTCATTTCAAGCATATCAACGCGGCCGACCATATCAGTTAGTTTTTCAAAACCAAGTTTTGCCATAATAATACGTAACTCTTCTGCCACCATAAATAAGTAATTGACGACATGTTCCGGTTTGCCTGTAAATTTTTTACGCAACACTTTATCTTGCGTTGCTATTCCAACCGGACAGGTATTGAGGTGACATTTACGCATCATAATACAACCCAGTGTAATCAGTGGAGCTGTTGAAAAGCCAAACTCTTCAGCTCCTAGCAGCGCAGCAATTGCAACATCTCTTCCTGTTTTAAGTTGACCATCAGTCTGAATGACTACTCGTGAACGTAGGTCATTCATAACTAGAGTTTGATGTGTCTCAGCAACCCCTAGCTCCCAAGGCAGGCCGGCATGTTTAATTGAAGTTAAAGGTGAGGCGCCAGTTCCACCGTCATGACCAGCAATAACAATATGATCAGATTTAGCTTTAGTTACACCTGCAGCAACTGTTCCAACACCAACTTCAGAGACTAATTTCACACTAATACGAGCATCAGGATTAGACCTCTTAAGGTCAAAAATTAGTTGAGCTAAGTCTTCAATAGAATAAATATCATGATGTGGCGGTGGACTAATTAAGCCTACACCGGCAGTCGAGCAACGAATCTTTGCAATTCCTTCATCAACTTTGCCGCCAGGTAATTCGCCACCCTCTCCTGGTTTTGCACCTTGTGAAACTTTAATTTGCAACTCATCAGCATTATTTAGGAATTCAATAGTAACACCAAAGCGACCAGATGCAACTTGCTTAATAGCGCTTCGACGAGAATCGCCATTTAAATCTGGAGTCCATCGTTTAGAGTCTTCCCCTCCTTCTCCAGTATTTGATTTTCCACCAATACGATTCATTGCTATCGCCAGAGACTCATGAGATTCAGCAGATATAGAGCCAAAACTCATTGCGCCAGTTACAAATCTTTTTACAATTTCTTGAGCTGGTTCAACTTTTTTAATGTCGATTGGTTTACCTGTTTTGAATTCCATTAAGCCTCGAAGAGTACAATTTCTAGTGCCTTCTTCATTGGATTTTTTTGAGAATTCCCAGTATGCATTTTGATCATTACTTCTAGCTGCTTTTTGAAGACTGGTAATAGTTTGAGGTTCCCACATATGTTTCTCACCACCACTTCTCCAATGGTATTGTCCAAGGTTATCTAGTGAGGTTGAGAGGTATGCTTTTTTATGTTGCGCTTCAGATTCAGTTTGAATGACATCGAAGCTAACCCCACTGATTCTACTTGCAGTTTCAAAGAAACACTTATTCATGACTTCAGGAGAAAGCCCAACCGCCTCGAAAATTTGTGCACCTTTGTAGGACGCTAATGTTGAAATTCCCATTTTTGCCATCACTTTTAGCATCCCTTTAGCGATAGCTTTGCGATATGCTTTAACAATTGCCTCGTCATCATCTAGATGAATTAGATTGTCTCGCCTTGCTTGCCATAGTGCTTCAAAGGCAAGGTATGGGTTAATAGCGTCAGCGCCAAAACCTGTCAGTAGACAGAAGTGATGGACTTCTCTAGCTTCTCCAGTTTCAACGATTAGCCCTACTTGAGTTCTTTTGTAATTAGCCACCAAATATCTATGTACTGCTGAGGAAGCCAGAAGAGAACTTATAGCATTTCGGCTTGAATTAATATTTCGATCTGACAATATAACTAGACTATGACCATCATCTATAGCTTGAGTACTTTGTTGGCAAATAGAATCAAGCATCTCACTTAAGTCATGCTTTTCATTTACATCGTAAGTAATGTCAATCGTCTTGCTTGTCCAGCCACGATGGTCGCATTGATGTAAAGCTGATATTTCTTCATTTGTTAGAATGGGATGCTCAATAACTAGGCGATGGGCATTTTCAGCCTTGTTGCTTAGTAGGTTTCCTTCGGGCCCGATTGAACAGCTCAATGACATAACAACCTCCTCTCTTATAGAGTCGATAGCAGGATTAGTGACTTGAGCAAAAAGTTGCTTAAAGTAATCATAGATTATGCGAGATTGATCTGAGAGACATGCTAATGCAGAATCATTCCCCATTGATCCGACTGGATCCCTTAGCTCACTGACAAGTGGTAACAACATAAATTGTAATGTTTCTGTACTATAACCAAATGCCTTTAATCGGTTTATAAGTGTTTCAGGATAGAAGCCTTTAGCATCTCCAGTAGCTGGTAAATCTGATAGTTTTATTTGTTGATCTTTTAGCCAATCATGGTAAGGATTTTTCCCAGCAAAGCTGTCTTTTATCTCGTCATCATCAACTAGCTTGCCCTTATCAAAGTCAACAAGAAACATTTTTCCAGGCCTAAGTCTGCCTTTTGTTTTAATGTTATTGGTTTCTACATCAACCACACCAACTTCAGAGGCCATAATAACTCGATCATCATGAGTCAAGTAGTAGCGAGATGGTCTAAGTCCATTCCTGTCAAGAACTGCACCAATGTATCTTCCATCGGTAAAAGCAATTGATGCAGGCCCATCCCAAGGCTCCATAACATTAGAGAAATACTCATAAAAAGATTTTTTCTTTTCACTCATCTCATTGTCGTTTTGCCAAGCTTCCGGGATCATCATCAATACAGCTTCCTGTAATGACCTTCCATTCATTAGAAGAAATTCTAAAACGTTATCAAAGCTACCAGAATCTGAAACTTCAGTTTCAATAACTGGTAAAGTTTTATTTAAGTTATTACCAAAAACAGCGCTCTCTAAAACTCCTTCGCGAGCCCTCATCCAGTTGAAGTTACCTTGTCGAGTGTTAATTTCTCCATTGTGAGCCATAAAGCGACAAGGTTGTGCACGATCCCAAGATGGAAAAGTATTGGTTGAAAAACGTGAATGTACCATAGCTAAATATGTGCTAAATTTTTTATTACTAAGGTCTGTATAGAAGTTCAATAACTGCGACCCCATAAGCATTCCCTTATAGATTATGACTCTTGTAGAAAGACTACAAATATAAAATAACAAGGCCTGAGAAAGTGAATCGTCTGAGCGGATGACTTTGGAAACATGTTTTCGAATAATATAAAGAATACCCTCAAAGGAGTCTGAATCTAGTCCTTGAGAGTTAGCAATAATAAGCTGTTTCATTACAGGTTGAGAGTCACGTGCAGTATCTCCAATATCAGCCTTGATTTCATCCAACGGCACATCACGCCAACCAATCAGGTTTTGACCTTCATCTTTTACGGCTTTTTCAATTACTGAAATGCAGTGTTGTCTTTCTTTAGCATCTTGAGGAAAAAATACATTTCCAACTCCGTAGCTTCCTGGCTCAACTTTAATTCCAAATAGAGATTGAATTTCCAATGAGAAAAAATCATGTGGAATGTTCGTCAAGATACCAGCACCATCACCAGTGTTTGCTTCACAACCACAACCTCCACGATGATCCATACGAGAAAGCATTTCTAGGGCATCTTTAGTAATTTTATGAGAGGGATGACTTTTTAAATTAGCAATAAAGCCAACACCACAATTCTCTTTCTCATTGTTTGGGTGATAAAGACCACGAGGCCTAGGCAAGTGTAATTGCTTGTTGATCATGAAAACTGAGTGTAAAAAAGAATGTAAAAAAAGAGAGTATTATAACGTATAACCCCCCCTTTTTGAATACCAAATCGACCCAATTGTATTGTCATAATAGGCATCTTAAGGTAGAATCTTTTTATTTTTAAGCGATATGCTAGCAATCATTTCACCTTCAAAAACGCAAGATTTTTCTTTATGTGATATTGAATCTTATTCGCAATCTCGACAATTAAACCACTCTCAAGAATTAGTCAACATTCTAAAGAATAAGACTCAGCAACAAATTTCAAAACTTATGTCACTGAGTGAAAAATTATCAAAGTTAAATTTTGATCGTTTTCAGAGCTTTAAAACTCCCTTCTCTTTGGGTAATGCTAAACAAGCTTTGCTTGCTTTTAAGGGTGATGTTTATAATGGTATTGATGCGTCATCACTCTCTAGTCAAGACCTAGAGTTCGCACAAAATAATATTCGTATGCTTTCAGGACTTTATGGTGTTCTTAGACCACTCGATTTGATACAACCTTACCGCTTAGAGATGGGAACAAAGCTTAACAATAAAAAGGGCAGCAATCTTTATGATTTTTGGGGGAATGATATTAGTGATGTTCTTAATGAAGATGAATCAAATCTGATAGTTAATCTTGCATCTAATGAGTATTTTAAGGCTATTGATAAAAAAACACTTAAGGCAAATGTTTTAGATATAGTTTTTAAAGA
>NZUR01000009.1 GCA_002698045.1 Thiotrichales bacterium
CGACCTCTTCCTTACCAAGGAAGTGCTCTACCGACTGAGCTAGGTGAGCACGTTCCTAACCACATGGAGCGGGTGATGGGAATCGAACCCACCTCATTAGCTTGGAAGGCTAAGGTAATACCAATATACGACACCCGCAATTTCCTATTCTCATGTTTCTCTGGTGGAGGGAGTTGGATTCGAACCAACGTACTCAGAGAGAACGGATTTACAGTCCGTCGCCTTTAACCACTCGGCCACCCCTCCAAAAAAACAATCAGACATTATCCCATAACTAATTTGGCTTAGCAAGGATTAAATAGGCTAAATAAAAGGTTTTTAGAAGTTTATTTTAAGTGTGAAACACCACTCTTAACTGCCGCATCAAAAATAGCTTTTGGTACGAGTTCGATTAGCCTTGGATCAAATGGCTTTGGAATAAAATAATCTTTACCAAAACTAAGTTTTTTAATTTGATAAACATCCAACACAGATTTTGGAACAGGAAGCTTTGTTAAGTCTTTGAGTGCATGAACAGCAGCAATTTTCATTTCAGTATTAATAATTTTAGCGTTAGCATCAAGCGCACCCCTAAAAATATATGGAAAACCGAGAACATTATTCACCTGATTTGGATAATCACTACGACCTGTAGCCATTAATACATCATCTCGACAATCATAAACATCTGCTGGTGAAATTTCTGGATCAGGATTAGATAGTGCAAAAATTATTGGTTTATCAGCCATTGATTTGACCATTTTTTTAGAGACAAGATCACCTCTCGCAACGCCAATAAAGACATCTGCACCATCTAAAGCATCTTCAAGCGTTTTTTTATCTGTATCCACAGCAAATGCTGCTTTGTATTTATTAACGATACTAATTTGCTCTTTAGAAACAACGCCCCTTCGGTCAACCAGAATCATATTTTCTTTTTTAAATCCTAGATTTAACAATAAATCTAAAGTTGCAATCCCAGCAGAACCACCACCAGCAAGAACAATCTTTGCAGAAGCAATAGATTTACCTTGAATTTCTAGCGCATTTAAGAGTCCAGCTGCAACAATAATTGCAGTGCCATGTTGGTCATCATGAAAAACAGGGATATCTAACTCCTTGATTAATCGCTTCTCAATTTCAAAGCAGCGTGGCGCAGAAATATCTTCTAAATTGATTCCACCAAAAGTAGGCGCAATATTCTTTATCGTATTGACTATTTCATCAACATCTTGAGTATCAAGCTCAATATCAAAAACATTAATCCCTGCAAAGTTTTTGAAAAGTACTGCTTTTCCCTCCATAACCGGCTTTGCTGCTAAAGGACCAGCATTACCAAGTCCCAACACTGCAGAACCATCCGTTATGACAGCTACTAAATTTCCTTTAATTGTATATTGATTGACTTTACTAGCATCTTTCATAATCTCCCTTACTGGAGCAGCAACGCCAGGGCTGTATGCCAAACTGAGATCTTGATCATTATCAAGTTTTTTGTGAGAGGAAACATCAATCTTTCCAGGCCTCCCTTCATTATGATAGGCTAAAGCTCTATCGTGCATGGTTTTTTTTGACATTTCAGTCTTTTATTTCAAGAAAAAGAATTTTGTTGATTATTAAATTCAATCTTATACTGAAATTCTTTCCAAAATCTGACTGAAACTAAGTATTTTTTCATATATTAATCTACAAACTCTTCACCAATTTTTATATCGGATCTAAGTGTATCAAGAGCATCATTAAGCGTAGTCTGCTCATAATCTGAAAGACTGCCATAATCAAGTATCTTTTCAACACCATTTTTCCCTAAAAGAACAGGTTGCGCAAAAAAGCGCGCCTTATCTCCAGAACCTTCTACATATGTACACTCAACTATACCTTTTTCNCCATTNANTGCNCGAACNAGAGANAGNCCAAANTTNGCAGCGGCTTGNCCCATTGATANNGTNGCNGANCCTCCNCCAGCNTTNGCNTCAACAACCTCAGTNCCNGCNTTCTGNATNCGTNNTGTCATNGCAGCNGCNTCNTNNNCANTNAATTNAAATCCAGACTGAGANANNANNGGNANNATAGTNATNCCNGAATGNCCNCCAATAACNGGAACANTNACNTCTNNAGGANCNTANANCATNNANTTCAGCAACAAANGTANTTGANCGNATAANATCNAGNGTNGTNANNCCAAATAANCNTGNNGNNTCATAAACACCTTTTTNNTTTAANANNNCAGCNGCAATNGCAACAGTNGTNTTNACNGGATTNGTAATNATNCCNATNANNGCNTTTGGNCAANTATCTGCACAAGNAGAAACAAGATTTTTTACAATTCCTGCATTAATANTAAAAAGATCTGATCGATCCATACCAGGCTTGCGTGCAACGCCAGCTGATATTAATACAATATCAGCACTTACGAGAGCGGGTGAAGGGTCTTCACCAGAAAACCCTGTTACTTTTACATCGGTTGGGATATGACTTAAATCTGCTGCAACACCTGGCGTTACGGGAGCAATATCATATAATGAAAGGTCTGTACCATTTGGCAACTGTGTCTTTAATAATAAAGATAGTGCTTGCCCAATACCCCCAGCGGCTCCTAAAATTGCGACTTTCATAACACCCCCTAAAAAAAATAAAACATAACCATATAACTAGGCCAACAATTAATCATCAACTAGATTGTTAAGATCAAATTAAGTGTAACTCTCACTTGTCAGATTCAAAGTAAATTATTCATAGAAGCAATGTTGCTCACAGAAATCTCTTTCGGACAAACCACTTCACAATGACGGTGATTTGAACAACTTCCAAAACCTTCTTCTTCCATCTGATTTATCATNCTTTCTGCACGCTTTTTACTTTCAATTTTTCCGTGTGGTAACTGTTCAAAATGATTTATTTTTGCAGCNACAAACAGGCTTGCTGAAGCATTTGGACATACTGCAACACAAGCCCCACATCCTATACAAGTGGCAGAGTCAAATGCGCAATCAGCATCATCTTTATTGATCAATTGAGAATTAGCTTCAGGTGCAGAACCAACAGAAACTGAAATAAACCCTCCAGACTGAATGATTCGATCAAATGACTCNCGCATTACCGCTAAATCTTTAACAATTGGAAAGCTTTTTGCGCGCCATGGTTCAATCCAAAGTTCAAGCTGATTAGCGTAATCTCTCATATAGAGCTGGCAGGTTGTAGTTGCTTTTTTTTCNCCATGTGGATGNCCATTTATAACAAGTGAGCATGTACCNCAAATNCCCTCTCTACANTCATGATCAAAAACAATACAATCCTCTCCTTTATCAATAAGTTGTTCATTTAGCTGGTCAAGCATCTCTANAAATGAAGTATNACTATCAATGTTATCTATCTGATAGGTAACAAAATTTCCTGTACTTTGCGTATTTTTTTGGCGCCAGATATGTAGAATAAAATTCATTTATAATCTCTCAAGGTTGGCTTAATAAATTCAAAATTAAGGTGCTCTTTATGAAGCGTTGGATNAGTATCCTGATATTCCCATGCTGCTACATAGCTAAAGTTCTCGTCATCCCTCATTGCATCACCACTTTCAGCTAAATATTCAAGACGCGCATGAGCNCCACAAGATTCTTCACGACCTAAAGCATCAATACACATTAAATGCCCTAGCTCGATAAAATCAGCAACCCTACCTGCTTTCTCTAAAGTTTGGTTAAAGTCACTTTCTATACCTGTAACCTTAATGTTTTCCCAAAAGTCTGACTTTAGCTCTTTTATATTTTTTATAGCAGCTTTTAGCACNCCCTCATCTCTTGACATTCCACAAGCAGCCCACAATATAGTTCCTATTTTTTTATGAAAATAATCTGGAGAATGCGTCGGNTTAGGNGCATTCATGAGTTTATCTATNCGAGCCTTAACTGACTCAATTGATGCAATAACTTCTGGGTGATCATNACCCACCTCTTCAAGTTTAGTTCGAGCTAGGTAGTTGGCCACCGTTTGAGGGGCTATAAAGTACCCATCTGCCAAACCTTGCATTAATGCAGATGCTCCTAGGCGATTTGCCCCATGATCAGAAAAGTTGGCCTCTCCACACGCAAACAAACCATCAATAGTTGTCATTAAGTTGTAATCCACCCATAATCCACCCATTGTATAGTGGGGNGCTGGATAAATTTTCATTGGAACTTCATAAGGGTTCTCACCTGTAATGCTTTTATACATATCAAACAAGTTGCCATATTTTTCTTTAACTTTATCAATTCCAATTTTTTCAATTACCGAAGAAAAATCAAGATAAACACCTAATCGCTGATTGTTAAATACTGATCCTACTCCTCTACCCTCATCACAAATGCTCTTCAAAGCTCTCGAAGCGATATCTCTTGGCACTAAATTAGCAAAAGCTGGATACATTCGTTCAAGAAAATAGTCTCTATCTTCCTCTTTAATATCATTTGGATCTTTGTCACAATCTTCTACACTTTTTGGNGACCATATTCGACCATCATTGCGCAACGATTCACTCATCAAAGTTAATTTAGACTGACTGTCTCCAGTTGGCGGAACACANGTTGGATGAATTTGAGTAAAACTTGGNTTAGCAAANTANGCACCANTTTTNNNNGCTCNCCATGTNGCAGAAGTATTGCANCCNNNNGCATTAGTNGANANATAGTAAGCATTACTATAACCACCNGTNCACATTACTACNCANTCNGCAANATGNGATGAAATNTCNCCACTAACTAAATTTCGAACCACGACTCCACGGGCCTTACCATCAATAATNATAANCTCCAACATTTCAGTTCTAGACTGATGTTTTACTTTTCCAGAAGCTATTTCTTTACTCATTGAACTATAGGCGCCTAACAATAGCTGTTGGCCAGTTTGACCTCGAGCATAAAAAGTACGAGAAACTTGAGTTCCACCAAAAGATCTGTTTGCTAAATAACCACTATACTCTCTTGCAAAAGGAACACCTTGTGAGACTGCTTGGTCAATAATATTGCAACTTAATTGAGCTAAACGGTATATATTTGACTCTCTTGCACGAAAATCACCNCCCTTAATTGTGTCGTAAAAAAGCCTCCAAGTACTATCGCCATCATTTTGATAATTCTTACTTGCGTTAATCCCGCCCTGTGCAGCAATAGAATGTGCTCTGCGAGGACTATCGTTATAGCAAAAAGATTTGATGTTATAGCCCGCCTCACCTAGCGTAGCGCACAATGAGGCACCAGCAAGGCCTGTACCAATAACAATAATATTATATTTTTTTCGATTCTGTGGTGCAATTAAGGCCAATTCAAATAAATGTTTTTCCCATCTATTTTCCAAAGGACCTGTAGGCACGTTAGGGTTAAACTTATGCATATAAAATACCAAATGGAATGGAAACAAAGCCTACCATAATTGCTAGAACAATAATAAGCGCCAAACCTTTACATTGCTTACTAGTAATTCCTAAAGTTTGTAATACATTAGTCAAACCATGATGAAGATGTGTCGATATNGCAACCATCCCCAAACCATAAACAGCCCACATTAATGGTTTTTGAAAAATTGACTGAAGTTCAGAATAAAGATCNACTGGATCTATGGTAAGCATTTGAACGCTATGAATCACTATAAAAATCAAAATTATAGAAGCCCCTGACCAAGCNACNACCCTTGGAACAGCTTTAGGATANGGTTTTTTATAACCTTCACCGAAACTCTCNTTATTAGATAATTGCCTTGTAATTGCAATTACAACATGAAATACAATTGTGAGTGCTAATAAGGCAAGCAATATAGGATACAAAAGTGAGCTATTGAGCCAGACATAAAAACTACTAAAAGTAGCTTCACCCGAATGAAAAGTTAAAACACTAAAAAGATGAAATATTAGATACAGAAACCAAAAAAGTCCAGCAATAGCCATCATTTTCTTTAAACGAACAGTGCGATTTCTATTAGAGNTCATCAAATTCTTGACGTTGCTGAAGATTTTCTTTATTAATTGTATGATATTTCATACTATTCATCAAATAACTATTAAATAGAATAAGCTTTAATTAAGGATTAGTATTATATTTTAATAGAGTCTGAATTTTATTCTTAATTTATCTACCTTTTAAATATTTTTATATAATGAAATTAAATTAAATCATATATCTAAGTATGACTCCATTGAATCATCTAATGCTTCAAGCCATGGCGTATGGTGAGGTGGAGACTGGGTTCCTGTCATCAGAGATGCATGAGATTTATCTCTAAAAGTCATAATTCCGTCTTTTTTGTTATGCTTCCAATCCTTAAATGTTCTGTTGACTCCCTCTATATCAAAGTTGGGATAATCAGTTTCATCTATTAACATTTGAGTATATGCNCCTTGGAAATCAATTGCATATGCAACATCATCTTGTGCAGTCTCTCGCTTATGCCACTCGCTAGTGTGAGCTTCCATTTCATCAAATGAAGGTAAAACTATTTTTTCAAGAATAATATCTCTTGCATACCAAGCCTGNGCATCAAACATATTGAAGGTGTACCATTGATCCTGCATACCNAGGTACATAAGTTTTGGATTTTTCTCCCAAACTACTCCTTTGTATAAGCCTAATGGATACAAAATATTATTAGTTTTTAAGCGAAGTGAATCAGGCAAGAATGGAAAATGGTGGATATACCCAGTACAAAGAATAATTGAGTCCACATCTTTTGANCTTCCATCTGCAAAATGAGCAGTATTCCCNTTNACTTTAAGTAATGCAGGCTTCTCCTCCCAATTATCTGGCCAACCAAAACCCATCGGTGCAGTTCGGTAACTACTAGTAATAGACTTTGCACCATATTTATAGCACTGCGAACCAATATCTTCAGCCGAGTAGCTACTACCTATAACTAGAATATCTTGACCTTCAAACTCAAGCGCATCTCTAAAATCATGAGCATGTAAGATTCTGCCATTAAAGTGACTAAAGCCCTCATAATTAGGGACATTAGGAGTTGAAAAATGCCCAGATGCAACAACAANATAGTCAAATTCTTCAGAGTAAATCTCATCATCAGTAAGATTACTCGCAGTAACAGTAAATAACTTACTCTTGTCATCATATTCAACATTTCTTACGGCAGTATTAAACCTAATTTTATCTCTAACATTGGCTTTTTCTACTCTNCCTTGAATATAGTCAAATAACACTTCTCTTGGNGGGAAAGAGGCGATTGGATGGTTAAAATGNTCCTCAAAGTAATAGTCAGCAAACTCTAAGCACTCTTTTGGACCATTAGACCATAAATAGCGATACATACTACTATGAGCAATTTCACCATACTCATCGAGACCTGTTCGCCAGCTATAGTTCCACAATCCACCCCAATTATCTTGCTTTTCAAAGCACACAATNTCTGGAACATCTACTCCAGTTTCTTCTACTGACTTAAAAGCCCTTAANTGGGCTAAGCCACTAGGACCTGCACCAATAATTGCTACTTTTTTATTTTTCATATAACTTNCAAATAANTAAAAAAATNATTATATATTTTATATTACATTTTTAATCATTTTCTTATCAAAAAGACGTTTAAAAATAAAACAAACAAGTTATAAANCCTAATGGATGCATGNTCAATTGTGGTGATATATGGTAAATAATGGTATAAAATGGATTTATGTTTCGTGGAATTCATCTCTTATCAATTGATGCAAAAGGTNGAATAAAAATTCCCNCCTGTCATCAAGAGCAAATTNACAAGGCTTGTTCNGGTCAAATGGTTCTTAGCGTTCATCCTGATGATGATTGTTTAGTTCTTTACCCATTAACTGATTGGCAAAACCTTGAAAGAAAAGTTTCAAAANTACCTTCTTTAAATGTTCACTCCAAAAGACTTTCTAGAAAACTTATCGGCCATGCTAGCGAATGTGATTTGGATAAGATTGGTAGAATCTTAATTCCAAGCTCTCACAGAAATTATGCAGACTTAAAATCCAAAGCCATTTTAAGTGGGCAAGGCCATAGTTTTGAAATTTGGGATGAGCAATCATGGAAAACGCAAATTGAAAAACTCGAAAAATTAAGTACTCAAGTTGAAATCCCTGAAGAAATTTTAAAACTTTCACTTTAAGACGATGTATCAATTAAAAGAATTGGTTCAATGATAGAATCAAACCATCATGAATCAGTGCTTTTCAATGAATCTATAGAGGGCCTAAATATAAAGTCTGATGGTGTCTATGTTGATGCCACCCTAGGTAGATGCGGACATACCAAGGGAATACTCAAAAATCTTGNAAATTCTGGAAANGTTATTGGTCTTGATCAAGACATGGACGCAATCAACTATGCACGAATAAATCTACCAGATCAACGCTTAACAACAATTCATTGTAATTTTTCAAAGCTTCAAGATAATCTTAGTCAATTAAATTTATTAGGAAAAGTGGATGGAATATTAATGGATTTAGGCATTTCTTCNCCTCAAATTGATAATGCTGACAGAGGGTTTAGTTTTAATAAAGATGGCGCACTTGATATGAGGATGGATCAAACACAAACTGTTACTGCGGCTAGCTGGTTAAGAGATAGCAACGAGACTGAAATTGCAAATGCTCTTTATCAGTATGGCGAAGAAAAAAGAAGTAGAGTTATTGCATCAACTATTAAAGAGTATCAAAAAAATAACGACCTAAACTCTACTCTTGAGCTAGCAAACCTTATCTCTACTGTTGTAAGNCCTGGCAAAAAAAAACATCCAGCNACTCGATCATTTCAAGCAATCAGAATCGTGATTAATGACGAGTTAAAAAAACTATCAGAGGCACTTGATCAAAGCATTGGAGCCCTATCAACGAATGGAAGGNTGGCTATAATTACGTTCCATTCAATTGAAGATCGAATTGTTAAGCAATTTATCCGCAAACATTCGCGCCCTAAAGAGATATTAAAGGGCTTACCTATAAGAACTGATGATAACTCTCAATGCATCCTAAAAGATTTGGGGAAAATCAAACCTTCTAGACAAGAGATATTAAGTAATAGAAGATCTAGAAGTGCCATTTTGAGATTGGTAGAAAAATGCTAGCAATCTTGAAAAAATCATTCATTATCAACACTTTATTATTAATCTTAATAATTTCACTTTCAATAATGAGTATTCATTGGCATCACCAAATGTACTTACTTTACAAGCAAGAAAAAATAGTTAAAGAGCAACATGAGCACACTAACGCAATAAATAGGCAGCTATTAATGGAATACTCAGAACTACAAAGTGGCGTTTCGATCTTTCAAATATCACAAGAAAAACTATTAATGTTTCCACCAACTAAAGCTAAAGACGTTTCTATATGAAGATCAAAAGAGTTCAAAATTACTGGAATAGGCAAGCTTTAGTCAAAATATGTTTTATTGTAATAGTATTTATTTTTATCTATAGAGCTTTTAGTATTTCAGACATCAAGGCAAATGATGTANCTCTAAAAATTAAGGCATCAAATAAAGCTGAACANANAATTAAAGAAAATAGTATAAGAGGAAATATCTTAGATAGAAAAGGAAATATCCTTGCTATTAATTTAATTCATAAAAAAATTAATCTTGANCCAATGATTATTCAAGATGAATATATAGAAGCTTTGGCAGAAGCTTTGATGATTCCTATTGAAGAATTTAGGGATGCTATTGAAAACAAGAGGGCAAATAATCGAAAATATTACATAGCTAGGAAAGACTTAAAAGTGACTGACCCTATTCTCAAAAATATTGCAAGATTAAAACAAAAAAAACAATGGTTAAACGTTTGTGAAACTAAATTGATAACACCTTCTAATAACTTAATTGATAAAGCTAAATTATTGATTGGTATTAAACCAGAATTAAAAGAAAAAATTGAAAAAAAATCATGTGGTGACAAAATGATTGCTGGAGTAGCCATTGAATCTAACGGTTTTCGCTACTATCCAAAAAAAGATTCAATAGCACCATTACTTGGAAAAACTAACATAGANAATGCTGGCGTTTTTGGTATTGAGGCTGAGTATGATCAATATTTAGCTGGAATTGATGGTGTTAAAAAAATTACTGACAACAAGGAAAGCTCCAGCATCTACTATGAAACTGAAATAATTAAAGAATTTGAAAATGGTACAGACATTAATTTAACGATTGATGCAGACATTCAATTTCATGTATTTAACGCTATAAAAGAGCAAGCAAAATTTCATGAAGCGGATGCCGCATCTGCTATTGTACTATCGCCAAATGGTGAAATACTCGCTCTCGCTAACTACCCTTCAACAGATCCAAACAACCACCAAAACTATAGCGCTGATGATTACCGAAATCGTGTCTTATCCGATAAAACNGAGCCAGGCTCAACAATGAAACCATTTACAATGCTTTTAGCTTTAGATAAAGGTGTGATTAGTGCAACCGATGATGAATTAATTGATGTTACTGAACGAGTTGGAAAGATATTGCCAGATAATAAATATTTTGAAATGACANTCCAACTTATTCTAGAAAAATCACATAATCTTGGNACAATTGTAGTTTCTGAAAGACTTGAGAATGAGGATTTTTATAACTCNTGGAATAAATTAGGATTTGGAAAATCACTAGGTCTGATGCCAAGTGTTGAAAACCCTGGACAATTAAGGCACTATAGCAAATGGGGTTTAAGTGATAAACGTTCATTATCCTTCGGTCATGGACCTATGACTACAAATCTAGCGCAGTTAGCTAGAGCCTACCTCATATTTGCAAATGATGGTGCTTTACCTTCGCTCAAACTTATAAAAAATACATATGATGATCAAATGCAGCAAGTATTTACTCCAGAATCAACTCAAAGGATTGCCGAAATTCTTGACTCAGTTGTCTCCATGAAGGGCTCAGGATATCGTGCAGTTATCGATGGCTATGAGGTTGCAGGAAAAACGGGTACAGCAGAAATGGTTATAGATGGAAAATACAGTAAAGATGGAGCTAAGCGCACCTATTTTGTAGGTTTTTCACCAGTAATAAATCCTAAATATATTATGGCTGTTAGGCTTGATTACCCTAAAAAATGCTTTGTTTCTTGGGACCCAACTTTGAGAAATCGATGTGAAGGCTCAAACTCTGCCGCTATGGCATTTAAAAAAGCAATGGAAAGGATACTTATTAATGATTCAGAGATTCAGTCAAAGTTAGAAAGCTAATTTTTTTTCTTGGAATCTGAATTAATCTTACCTTTCATAATTTTTTCCATTACGGTCTTTTGCTCTTCATAAGTTTTTGCTGAAGAAATAGAAGCTTTTGTTGATTTTCTTTCGTAATATTTCTCAGCGGCTGTCAAAGCATAACTAAACTCCTCTTTAGCTTCATACTCACTTAAAAATGGCTCCAATACACTCAACTCTTCCAGACGTGAATAAATCCTAGGTTTAGCCTTATAGGGCATCAATAAAGCCTCCTTAGTAAGATCTACCTCAACCTGAGAAAAACGAATTAACTCAACTAAAACATCTGACTTTGGTAGCCTTCTTGCTCGCTCTTCAATTACGCTAGAAGACTCAGGATCGTTAACTAAAGAAGGGTAATTTATTACGCATGAAATCATTCTTGACATCAGACTCTTCATGCTCGATGATGAAGTTGATTTTATATCTGTGAGATAAGGTTGGTTTTTTGGTTGATCAATTTCATATGGATTTCCATTAAATACTGGAGGTTCATTTAAAGTATTCTGCTCTATGGCTTTTTCTACATGAGCGATATTTTGACCAATTGTTTTAGCAACGCCCTCGATTAACTGCTGTCGATATATAGGATAGGTAACTAAATTAATTAATGCAGCGGATTTTTCTAAAAATAAGGTTTTTCCTTCAATTGTATCAAAAGGAACCTCTGACTTAATATGATCAAATAAAAAACTTGAAAGAGTTTGAGACTCTTCAACTCTATTTGTAAAGGATTTTGCTGACTCACGCTTAATTAAAGTATCTGGATCCTCACCCTCAGGCAAAATCAAAAATTTAATGAGCAAACCAGCAGTGATAGCTGGTAATGACGTCTTTAGCGCCTTCCATGCTGCATCACGACCTGCCTTGTCGCCATCAAAGCAAAAAACAATAGTTTCAGCAGAGCGCGATAAAACTTGTAAATGAGCAGGCGTAGTCGCAGTACCAAGAGTCGCAACAACGCTCGTTATACCCTGCTGATGAAGGGCTATGACATCCATATAGCCTTCAACTACCAAAATATAATCAATCCTTCGGCTATACTTGCGACAGTGGTATAAGCCATAAAGCTCTTTTGATTTTGAGAATAGAGGCGTTTCTGGTGAATTTAAATATTTCGGATTATCCTTACTTGACAAAACTCTTCCACCAAAACCAATAACATTTCCTTTTGTATTATGAATTGGAAACATTAAGCGATCACGAAAACGATCATAGTAATCATCTCCCTTATCTTTTTTCGATACCAGCATTCCCATTACCACAAGATCCTGAATAGACTCCTCACTACTTTTGTAGTTATCAAAAAGATTACTCCAACCCGGTGCTGCAAAACCAAGCTCGAATCGTTTAGCTATAGTACCGCTTATACCTCGTTTTTTAGCATAATCAACTACTTTCTTTTTTGCAGAGGATTGTTTTAACTGGTTCTGATAAAAACTACTGAGTTCTGTCATTAAATTATTGTAGCGCTTAAAGCGCGAATCAACTGGCTTAGCAGTTTGGTCATAAATGACAGAAATGCCTGATTCGCCAGCTACAGTTTCGATTGCCTCAACAAAAGCTAAATGATCGAACTTCATTATAAAATCAATTACTCCACCACTCTCACCACAACCAAAGCAATGATAAATTTGCTTAGTAGGTACTACAGTAAAAGATGGTGTTTTCTCTTCATGAAAGGGGCAGCAAGCCTTNTAGTCCTTCCCNGCCTTCTTTAATGACACACGCTTATTAATTAGACCAACAATATCTACTCTATTAGGTAAATCATTGATAAAATCTCTGTCAATAAATGGCATAATTTATAAGGTTATTTTTACTTTCATTTCTTTTTATTTTAATGTTAAAAATCGAATTTATTCACCCTAAATTTTTACCAACCTGGATATTAATTTTACTAATGCGAATTGGGGTTTTTATTCCCTTTCAATTNCAAGTAATCCTTGGCAAAATAATCGGNAAGGTTATTTATCCTTTTATGTCAAAATTACGGGCAACAGCCTATTCTAATATCTCTAACTGTTTTCCAGAAAAAAAACAACCACAGGTTACTTNATTAGTTAAGCAGCATTTTGAAGCAATTGGTATTAGTCTTTTTGAAACAGCAAACGCTTATTATGGAAGCNATAGAAAAATTAAAAAATTATTCACTATCAGCAATGAACATCATTTTAGAGATGCCTTAAAAAAAGAAGGTGGCATTATTTTGCTTTGCTCGCATTTTATGCCACTGATGTTAGGCAGTCGTGCATTACTTATTAACAATACAATAGCTAATATTTACCGCCCTCAAAATAATCCGTTATTTGACCAAGTGATGGTTAAAGGTTACATGAAAAATGGTGCTGTAATGATTAAAAGTACTGATACCAGATCAATCGTAAAAGCTATAAATAACAGCCTACCAATTTGGTATGCGCCAGACCAAGATCTAGGAATTAATAATAGTGTTTTTGCACCTTTATTTGGTATTGAAACTGCAACAGCAACAGCCACTGCAAGACTTGCCAAAAATAATAATACTCGGGTTATTCCATACAGTTTTATCAGAACTAAGAATGGATACGAAATGTCATTTGAAAAACCGCTTGAAAATTATCCAAGTGATGATCCTATTAACGATGCGTTTATTACTAACCAAATTTTAGAAAAACAAATAAACAGAGCCCCAGAACAATATTTATGGATTCATCGTCGCTTTAAGACAAGNCCAGAGGGTGAAGANAATTTTTATAAATATAATTAAAATATTCTATTTAGAAATACAACAATTAAAAAAAATAGCGTATAATTTGCAACTTAATTTTTGTCACATCTAACGTTTTATTATGTCAATTGATACACAAGCTATTATTAAAGAATATCAAAAAGATACCAGTGATACTGGNTCTGCCGATGTTCAGGTTGCCCTATTAACCGCANGAATCAAGCATTTAACTGAGCACTTTAAAACACANAAAAAAGATCACCACTCTAGAAGAGGACTTCTTCGCTTGGTATCTCAGCGTAAAAAATTACTTTCTTATGTTAAGAATAATGATATTACCTCTTATGCAAATTTAATTTCACGTTTAGGGTTAAGAAAATAATCATTAAAGTTGAAATTAAATAAAAGCCCCTATTTTGGGGCTTTTTTATTGGTTGTCGATTAAAATANAGACATGGAACTCTCAGCTAATTATCAAAACATATCTGACCTCAAAAGACGATTGAGCGCTTTATCTNATCATTTAGATGTTGATGAGAAAAGAGATCGCTTAGAAGAAGTAAGATTAGAACTAGAAAATTCAGAGATCTGGTCTAACCCNGATAAAGCAAAAGCTTTAGGAAAAGAAAAAGTTCAACTCGGAACACTTTGTAGTGCATTTGAACATTCCGAAGCTGTTTTAAATGATGCTAAAGAGCTTCTCGAGATGGCAGAGGCAGAGAATGACGAAAACGCAGTTAAGGGGATTATTTCTGATTTGGATGACATAGATACCTCAATAGCTTCATTTGAATTTCAGCGAATGTTTAGTGGAGAAATGGATCAAAATTCTGCTTACTTGGATATTCAATCTGGCTCTGGAGGAACAGAGGCTCAAGACTGGGCTGAAATGTTATTACGTATGTATTTACGTTGGGGTGATAAGCACAATTTTAAAGTTAAGCTTATGGAAGTTTCTGCTGGTGAAGTTGCTGGTATTAAATCTGCAACTATTCACTTTAATGGCGACTATGCATTTGGTTGGCTCAGAAGTGAAATAGGGATCCACCGATTAGTACGTAAATCACCTTATAATGCTAATGGGAAAAGACACACCTCATTTTCTTCAGTATTTGTATCTCCTGAGATTGATGATGATATTGAAATTGATATTAATCCGGCAGATCTTCGTATAGATACATATCGCGCCTCTGGGGCAGGTGGGCAACATGTAAACAAAACAGAATCAGCAGTCAGAATTACTCATTTACCAACGTCAACTGTTGTTCAATGNCAAGATGGTCGATCACAGCANGCTAATAAAGATCAAGCAATGAAGCAATTAAAATCNAAACTTTATGAACTTGAGACACAGAAAAGAAACAGNGAAAAACAAGAACTTGAAGATTTAAAATCAGATATCGGTTGGGGTCATCAAATCCGCTCATATGTCCTTGATCAGTCACGTATTAAAGACCTAAGAACGGGTGTTGAGAGTAGCAATACTCAAGATGTTTTGGATGGAAATATAGATCAATTTATTGAAGCAAGCCTTAAAGCAGGNCTCTAGAATATAAATAACTTCATCTCGCTGTATTGCATCGGTAAAATTGTTTCATTAAAAATGATNCACATCAAATGAACNCTGTAGACAAAATCCAATTTAATGAAAAAGGGTTAGTGCCTGTAATAACTCAGGACTTTGTAACAAGTGAGATCTTAATGATGGCTTGGATGAACAAAGAAGCCTTATCTCTTAGTATNAAAACTCAAAAGGCCGTTTACTTCTCTAGATCTAGGCAAAAGTTATGGTTCAAAGGGGANGAGTCNGGACATACTCAACAAATCATTGAGATTTATACNGACTGCGACCAGGACGNNATTATGCTTAAAGTGAATCAAAAAGGTGGNATTGCTTGTCATACTGGTCGTGCTAATTGTTTTTTTAATAAATTAGAGAATAATGAATGGGTAAGTATTGCAGAGGTAATAAAAGACCCTAAAGAAATCTATGGATAAAATTCTACTGAACTTAGAGAAGATACTAGAGCAACGAAAAACTGCATCTTCAGATAAGTCCTATGTTNCCTCTTTATACANTGANGGCACNAATAAAATATTAGAAAAAATTAGTGAAGAGTCAGAAGAAGTAATTATGGCTGCTAAAAATGAAGGGAATGCAGAAATCATTCATGAAATTGCAGATCTATGGTTTCATACCTTAGTTTTACTTCGTCACAAAAATATNAGCGTTGAAGAAATTGAATCTGAGTTAGCTCGCCGTTTTGGTATATCAGGGCATAAAGAAAAAGCTTCTAGAAATAAATAGATTACATAAATACTATATTTATTCTAATAACTCAATAGCACTTATAATTCCCTCTGCGACGTCAGTAATTCTTTTATTTTTATCCATCGCCATCTTACGAAGCATTTGGTAAGCTTCATCTTCGGTGATTTTTTTATGCTTCATTAATAAGCCTTTTGCTTTTTCTATTGCCTTTCTCTCGGCTAACTGACTTCGAGTGGCATCTAGCTCGTCTTTGAGCGCCTGAAACTCCCTAAAACGCGCTATTGCAACATCAATAATTGGCTGAACTCTCTTCTCTTCAAGACCGTCAACAATATAGGCATTAACACCTGACTTAATAGCAGTACCGGCCATGTGNTCTTCAGAACTTTCAGTAAACATAACAATAGGTTTAGGCTTAGTCTTATTGACATCTCTCAGGTTAGNAAAAACAGCCTCATCTGGAATATCAGCATTCACAATAACAACNTCAGCATGAGTAATTTCATTGCTATTTGCAAGATTGGAGCTTCCNTCTAAACGACAGATTACTTCATGACCTTTATCTTGAAGGGCACGACGAAGAATNGCAGANCGNCCCATATTCTCATCGACTAAAATAATTTTAAGAGCTGACTGTTTCATTTTAATTTTATTCATTTAATTATTTTTTTATTGACNACTAATATACCTCATTCAGTTTCAATTTAANATTCGTTTGNTTTGATTGTTCATTTAAACTTAACTGAAAAGCTTTGGCTGGCGGAAAGGAGAAGCAAACCACCAGCTAAGCCATTAACGTTCTACTTCAAATATATAGTTATAAGAAGAGAACGGTCAAAATAAAGAAGTGACACCACTCCTTAATTTGATTCTTTTATTTCACATTACTTAGATACAAACTCTGGGTAAGCTTCTAATCCACATTCAGTAAGATCTACACCATCGTCTTCTTCTTCCGCACTAACACGTATTCCGATAATAGATTTAAGTGCATACCAAACCAGTCCAGAGGCAACAAATACCCAGACAAAAATGGTTAAAGCGCCAACTATCTGAGCAGAAAATGTGACATCACTGTTAGTAAGTGGTACAGCCAAGAGGCCCCATAATCCAACAACTCCGTGAACTGAGATTGCACCGACTGGGTCATCAATCCTCAGTTTGCGATCAAACCATACGATCGAGAGAACTACAAGAATTCCTCCAACAGCTCCAATTAGAGTTGCTACTAAGGCACTTGGCGTGTCTGGACCAGCTGTAATTGCTACAAGGCCTGCAAGGGCACCGTTTAGTGCCATTGTTAAGTCTGCCTTACCGAACCAAACCTTAGCAAATAGAAGTGCCGCTATTACACCACCAGCTGCCGCTGCATTTGTATTAACAAATACCATTGCAACCGCATCAGCGCTCTCCTTACTAGCCATTGCTAATACCGAGCCACCGTTAAAACCAAACCAACCCATCCACAAAATAAATGTACCGAGAGTAGCCAAAGGTAGGTTTGCACCTAAAATTGGTTTCGAGTTTCCAGCTTCATCATATTTTCCCTTTCTTGGGCCAAGCAATAGAACACCTGCAAGTGCTGCTGCAGCTCCTGCCATATGAACAATACCTGAACCAGCAAAATCATAAAACCCAAAATCACTTAAAGAGTAGAGACCAAAAACACTTGCGCCTCCCCATGTCCATGATCCTTCTAAAGGATAGATGATGGTCGTAAATATTACGGCAAAAGCAAAGAAAGAAAACAATTTCATTCTCTCCGCAACTGCTCCAGACACTATCGACATTGAAGTAGCTACAAATACTACCTGGAAGTAAAAGTCAGAAGCATTCGAGTAGGTTTCTCCTTGCCCACTTATCCCTGATAATAATGCTCCACCACCATACATCAAGTCATAGCCATAAACCATATACATCGTACAAGCAATAGCAAAAAGACCAATATTTTTAGTTAAGATTTCTGCTGTATTTTTAGTTCTCACTAATCCAGCCTCAAGCATTGAAAAGCCTGCCGCCATCCACATAACTAATGCACCCATTACTAAAAAGTAAAAGGTATCAAGGGCGTATTGTAATTCAAATATTTGATTTTCCATAAGTTTCCCCTATACTGCGTCTGGACCAGATTCACCCGTACGAATACGAACTACCTGTTCCAAACTTGATACAAAAATTTTACCGTCGCCAATCTTGCCGCCATTGATTTTGCAAGCAGAAGTGATGGACTCTATGACTTCATCAAGTTGCTCCTTAGTGATGGCGATCTCTATCTTTACTTTAGGTAAAAATTCAACTACAAATTCCGCTCCCCGATAAAGTTCAGTATGGCCTTTTTGTCTGCCAAAACCTTTAACTTCAGTTGCTGTAACGCCAGTTACATTTATTTCGGATAGAGCTTGTCTTACACTATCCAACCTTTTTGGCTGAATAATCGCTGTTACCATTTTCATATTAATACTCCATATAACAAAAACAAAAAAGGCCCACTACCTAAAAAAAGGTAGTGGGCCTCTATACCAGTGCAGTTCAACTTTAAACTGACGAAAAAAAACGCTTATCTAGGTAAATTCCCAAATAAACGTCATTGTCTTTTCTTAAAAACCAACGTTGGAGTTCAAGTACGAGACATTATACGTATCAAAACTATTTAGTGTTCAGTATTTTTAGGTATTCTTCTTCTGTCAGGATTGAAACATCGTTTGTATTGGCTAATTTCAGCTTTGATTGCCCGACACTTTCGCCAGTAATTAGAAAATCAGTTTTTGAGCTTACACTCTTACTTACAACAATACCAAGAGCTTTGGCTTGCTTTTCTAATTCAGTGCGAGGTCGACTCATTGATCCAGTAAAAACAATTTTTTTATTACGAAAAGGGCCATCACTTTGGCTAGCATCTTTTGATAAAAATGTTTTTTCTAATTCAAAGCCTTCTGAAACCAAAGCATCATATTGAGGTTTAATTGATAACAAGCCCTTAAAAATAAGCTCAGCAGTAAGCTCAGCAAATCCATCAATATTTGAAATATCTTCAACTGATAAATCAAAAACTTGATCAAGAGAATAGCTCTTTAATAGGTTTTCACAGTTACCCATTCCTAGCCTATTTACCCCAAAAGCCGCTAAAAATCGCCAATCCTCTATACTTTCTTGCCTTGATCTAATTAGCTGTTCAGTTAGGTTTTGAGAAGTTTTCTCTCCAAATCCCATAGAGATTAAATCGGTTACTTTCAAAAGATAAATATCACTAACTTGACGAATACCTTTGTCATATAGCTTTTGAATTGTAGCCTGTCCAAATCCATCGTTATTAGCTAATATTTTATAAAAATAAACCATTTTCCCAATAATTTGATCAGGGCATGAGTCGTGATTTAGGCACATTAAAAAGTCTGAATCCCACGATAATTTGGCATTACAGCTTGGGCATTGGGCTGGTATATCTACTTCTGCAGGCTTAAGAACCTTATTAATTTTAGGTATAACTAAGCCGCTTCGAGTTAATTCCACAACACTTCCAGAGCCAAGACCTTGTTCTTTTACAAGCCCATAATGGTGCCCAGTTGCACGATATATTGTGGCACCACTAAGCAGTGTTGGTTCTAATTCAGCAACCGGTGTAATCTTTCCGGTCCTGCCAACTTGAGCAGTTACAGATAAAACTTTAACTTGAGCCTTTTCTTTATTTTCTTTATATGCTATTTGCCAGCGATGAAATTTTCGATTCGAACCCATATGCGTTTTAAGTTCTGGATTAATTACCTCAAAAACCGCACCATCTATATCAAAGTCAACTCCAGCCTCTAGCTCATTTACAATATTTTCAAAATTATTGGTAAATGTATCTATATCTCCCAACCATTTCGGCAACTGATTAAAGGGGACAAATAATGCAGCTTTATTAGTTATTGCATCTAAAGCAAAGTGATTCAACTCTTTTTCTTTAATAAGGCTAGCTTGAAAGTTTCTTGGATATTCAAAGTGATTGCTAAGATGAGACTCAAAATAACTCCTCTTTACAACAATTTCTCCAGCCCCCTGACCTCTTTGACTGTCATTAAAAACTCCAAGTCCTCTTTTAAAAACTCTACTTATGTCACTACCTTTATTGCCATCACCTCTTGTATAAAGCTTAGTTCCATCGTCATAGCCAGCGAAACCATCTAGTTTAGCGGTACCTTTTAATTGAACATCTTTAAGAGGAAGATTAATTTCTTCACAAGACTTAGAAATTCTTTCTAGCCATTTTTGAATTTCTTCCCAAGAGTAAGCTTTGTTGGTTGACAACATCCTCTCGGGCAGTTTTACCTTTTCTTCCGAAAAGCCTTCATTTTCACTTTCTAATTTTTGTAAAAAAGGATGATCAGGTAATCTTTTAGCAAGTTCTGCTAGGAAAACAAAATCATAGTCTTGGTCACTGACAATTGACTTACCATCGCGATACATTTGATTAGCAATAATACAAAATTCAGCCAATTCATCATCAGATAAATCACTAATCAAAATATTTTGATTAGCAATCTTTTCAACTGTTTTTTTAGAAAGCATGATTTTTAAAATCTAGCTAATGAAGAGTGTGTGGTAATTTTAGAATTTTGCAGCAAGCTTATTAAAGAATTCAAAACTAAAACTTAAAGTATCTTCATCATTTTCATTACTAAGGTCAACAAAAATAACTTCAGAATAAGATTCATCAATTTGTTTAACATATAGTTGATATGTCTTAGTATTTGTGACAGTATTTATCAATCTAGCAAAGAATCCTTTGCTAGGAGAGATATTTATAAAGTAGCTTCCCTCGAATATATCTCGATCTTCTATATCAACATCTAACTCATCTAGGGCCCAACCAAGATAGCTCCATGATTGTTTTTTATTATAAGGAAAAACTAAAGTTGCATATCCAGAGTCTGATTTAATGACCTTTACGAGATCACCATTACTATCAGTACTAGCTTGGATTTTATTAATAGCTTCAGTTCTGTCACTACCTAAAAAAACCATAAACGTTAAAAGCATTTCAGTTTCGAGTTCTACATCCTTTTCACGAGGCTGCCAAAGCCTTTGTTCTCCTTTAATGACTTCTCCAATTGAAGTTAAAGTCAGATATACTTCAGTTTTATTTTGACCCTCAACAGGCTCCATACGAACCCTGTACTTATCTGCAATTGGAAGGCCATACTGAGTTTTTAAAGCCTTTGATAGCGCAGCACGAATCATGCCAAGGGATTTATCAGGAACCTTTGTCTCTATCTCTAGATAATCAGTCTCAAGAAGGCCAATTTTTTGATTTTCTTTTTCAATTACAAACCCATAGGACCTAAAAAATTCTTTTGACAATGACCACACTTCGCTAGTTGGTTTATCGACAACCAGCCAGCGACGATGACTATCACGCATCACCTCAACATTTCCAACCTCAGTTAGAATATCTTGATTATTACTTACTTCAACGTTTTCGGCAAATAAGCCCTCAGAACTAGGCTTAGTTAAGTCAGGTGGAATTACCAATGAACTAGTTAAATCATCAGCTTGATAGCTGATCACTCTAGTACCTAAGCCAATCTTTTGTACGGGATCTACAACCTTTGAACAACTTATCACTAATAAACTAGCAGAAACAATAACTAAACAATTGATGACTTTCATATTAACCCTAATTCCTCTAAATCGTTCATAATAATTGACTGATACTCCTTGGATAATACCAGTAATGGCAATCTAATTCCTTTTGAGCATTTTCCCATCTTATGAAGAGCCCATTTAACTGGAATTGGATTTGCCTCCAAAAACAAATTCTTATGGAGTCCTTCAAGCTTAGTATTTAAATTATTAGCAAGTTCCGATTGTCCAGATAGAGCTGATAAATAAACCTTTTGAAGCTCTTTTGGCACAACATTTGCAGTAACTGAAATACCTCCATGACCACCTAATAAAAGAAAATCTACTGCAGTAGCATCATCACCAGTCAATAACAAAAAGTCCTCTGGGCATCTTTCAACTAACTGTTTAATAACAGAAAGATCACCAGTTGCATCTTTTATGCCAATAATGTTATCAATTTCAGCTAGTCTCACAGTTGTATCTACTGACATATTCACCGCAGTTCTTCCAGGCACGTTATAAAGTATCTGATTAATATCTACAGTCTCAGCTATCAATTTATAATGCTGAAATAAGCCCTCTTGAGTTGGCTTATTGTAGTAAGGAGTCACTAATAAACAGGCATCAGCACCTAAACGCTTCGCCTCCTGTGTGAGTTCTATAGCTTCCGATGTAGAGTTTGCGCCAGTGCCGGCTATTATTGGAATTCTTTTTGCGGCATAGTCAACAGTATACTTAATTATCTTAAGGTGCTCTTTAACTCCTACAGTTGCAGACTCTCCTGTAGTTCCAACAGATACAATCGAACTCGTTCCTGCATCAATATGAAAATCTATCAAATGATTAAGAGATTCATAATCTACTGATCCATCATCAAACATTGGAGTGATTAATGCCACACTGGAACCGACAAAAGAGTGATTATTATTCATAAAATGGTTCATTCAAAATATTGCTAGGATTATATACGATTGACCTCATAATAACAATTCCACTAAAGACTATATCGCAATAGTTATTAAACTTTTAGGTCGGGTCTTTTTTGCTTTGTTCTTTTAATTGATTGCTCTAGACGCCAAGCGTCTATTTTTGCCTGATTTCCACTGAGCAACACCTCAGGAACTGAATGCCCATCGACAACTTCAGGTCTAGTATAGTGAGGGTAATCAAGCAAATTATCAGTAAATGAATCCTTTAAAGAATCTTCATTTCCTAAAACGTTTGGTAAGCGACGACTTATTGCATCAATGACAACCATTGCAGCCAACTCACCACCACTAATAACATAATCACCTATTGAAACTTCATAATCAATGTCATTCTCTATGACTCTTTCATCTATACCTTCATAACGCCCGCAAAGCATCGTCAATGAGTCATGAGTTGTCAATTTTTCTACCAAATCTTGATCAAGCTTCTTGCCCTGTGGTGACAAATAAATGACTTTAGTTTTTGGGTTTTGTTTCTTTATCTCGATAATACAATCCCTTATTGGCTGAACTTGCATTACCATTCCAGCACCACCACCGTAGGACTTATCATCAACATTTTTATATTTATTTAAGCTGAAGTCTCTTAATTGCCAAGTCGTAATTGAAATGATTGATTTTTTGATTGCCCTTGCTATAACACCCTCCTCTTTAATGGCAGAAAACATTTCTGGGAAAAGTGTAATAATATCAAATTTCATTGATTGACCATTAGCTCCAATAATAAACTAACTAACCTAGTATATTAGTTAACACTTGAGAATAAATTTTGCTTAAGTCTTCTAAATCTTGAACTGAAACTGACTCATTGACCTGATGAATTGTTGAATTGTTAGGCCCTAATTCAACTACCTGGGTTCCTTCTTGGGCAATAAATCGACCATCGGAAGTTCCACCAGATGTCGAGAGTTCTGGCTTAATTGCCTTTATTTTTTCAATTGCATCAACGCATGCAGACACTAGCTCTCCTTTTGGGGTTAAAAATGGATAACCAGAATGCGACCATTCAACAAAATAATTAAGTTTATGGCTATCTAAAATATCATTTACTCTTTTCTGTAATTCTTCTTTTGTTGTTTCAGTTGAATATCTGAAGTTAAACATTACTTCAACCTCACCAGGTATTAGATTTGTCACTTTGTCACCAGAATGAATATTGGAGATTTGAAAAGAAGTTGCAGGAAAGTAGTCATTGCCATTGTCCCATTGCTCATCACATAACTGATTCAAAGCTGGAGTAACAAGATGAATAGGGTTATCTGCTAATAGAGGATAGGCGATATGTCCTTGCTTTCCTTTAACTCTTAAGCAAGCATTTAGTGAACCTCTCCTACCATTTTTTATAACATCACCGAGGATAGCTGTTGATGATGGTTCACCGACCAAACAAAAGTCTATCTTTTGATTATTATCTTTTAGGAAATCCATTACTTTAGCCGTTCCATTAATGGCAACTCCCTCCTCATCGGAAGTAATTAAAAATGCAATAATGCCGTTGTGATTTGGATTTTTTTCAATAAAATTTTCTGTTGCCACAACCATTGAAGCTAAAGAGCCTTTCATATCAGCTGCACCTCTTCCGTAAAGCATTCCATTTTTTATTGTAGGCTCAAATGGATTGCTTTCCCATGCGTCATCATCTCCAGCGGGAACAACATCAGTATGCCCCGCAAAAGAAAAGATAGGGCCATTATTACCATGAACAGCCCAAAAATTATCTACATCGCCAAATTTAAGCGGGTAAATCGTAAACCCAATTTTTTCGAGTCGTTCGATCATCAAGGCCTGACAGCCATTATCGTCAGGTGTCACAGAAGCCCGACTTATAAGTGATTTTGCTAGTTCCAGTGTTGCGCTCATAGCTGCTATTTTACTTGTAAATTTAATATCGTATCTAGAGCCTCTTCTATAATGTTTCTGTCAGGATGACTCTCTGGCATTAGATATATAGCTTTTTGCCAATAACCTCTTGCTTGATCAAGATCTGCTTGATGAGCTGCAACAATACCTGCAAAATAGAGTACTTGAATTGATTGGGGATCAAGGCTTAGTGCTTTTTCAATCAAAATTTTAGACTTTCCATAAAATTTACCATCTTGATTTGCAGCAATAGCGCTGGCGTATTGAAGAAGTAAATCAATATCATTGGCATTGATTAAAAATGCCTTCTCAAAAGATTCAATTGATTTTTCGACATTACCAGTACCAACTTGCGCTAGACCTAGCATCTTCCATGCCTGAAAGTCCTCTGGATTTTCAATTAAATAGCTCTCCAACTTGTTGATACTTTCAGTCATACTCAATGACTCATTAATCCCATTATCAGCATTAGGCATTATTTTTGGAGCTAGCTGGGAATAGACTGATAGCGATAAAACTCCAACAAATAAAAATATCATCATTGACCATATTAACGGCTTAATAGTAATATTTTTTGACTCATTATTATTAAGCTCTGAAGCTAAAGTACTAATAATCTCTTCTTCAGCTTCCTGGTATTGAGCCTTCTCTATAAGACCTTGACTAATATCTGATTCAAGTTCACTTTGTCTCTGACGATTAATAGCAATGTTTGAATCATCATCACTTAAGTTTGCTTTGATAGGTCTGTACAAAAACCAAGCTAAAAATAGGCTTGATAAAACAATCATCAAAACATATTGCCAGCTTAGAATCATGGCTTAATCCTTAAAAAATATCGCCGATCCATTGCAGCAAACAAAGCTCCAAGAGCAATCATAAGCCCACCCAGCCATATCCATCTAACTAGAGGCTTATAGTAAACTCTTACGCTCCAAGCACCTCCAGCCAACTCCTCTCCTAATGCCACATAGAGATCTCTAGTGAACGAAGGATCAATTGCTGCCTCAGTCATTGGCATACCACTCTGGTAGTAACGCTTCTCTGGACTAAGCTGTGCAATTTTTTTGCCAGCCTTATATACGTTTATATCACCCATAAAACCAGAATAATTATCTCTTTCGTAACGATTTACACCATTGAAAATAAAGTCATAACCTGCAATATTTTGAGATTCATCAATACTCATTTTTATGTCTTTTTCAATCCCAAGTTGAGTTGTTACAGTAGCTCCAAGAACAAATACTGCGATTCCTAGATGTGCAATAATCATCCCTATAAAGGCCAATGAAAACCTTGATTTTTCTCTGATACGATTTATAAATAAAACCATAATATGAACAGTAACCCATATAAAAAGCCCAATTGCAATTAGTACATAAATATTATCTGTGAGTACAACTCTTGCAAGCAATGTCAACAATACAATACCAATCCAGTCATACCTTAGTAGTAAGGCTATTCTAGAAAAATTATCCTTCTTCCAGCGAATAAAAGGAAAAATTGCCAGTGCCAATACAGCAGGAAGCATGATAGGTACAAAAACTGCCTTGAAATATGGTGCTCCAACTGATATTTTGCCAAGGTTTAGTGAGTCAAGTATTAGTGGATAGAGTGTTCCCAAAAGTACACTAAGCATTGCTGTAATAAGCAATATATTATTAATTAAAAGTCCGGTTTCTCTTGAAAATAATGCAAAAGGATTGCTCTTTTGTAATAAGTTGTAACGCATTGAATATAAAACTAAAGATCCACCAATAACAATAAATAAAAATATCAGAATAAACAAACCCCTTGTGGGGTCTGTAGCAAAAGCATGGACAGATGTTAAAACGCCAGATCTAACTAAAAAAGTCCCTAATAAACTTAATGAAAACCCGCCAATAGCTAGAAGTACTGTCCACTGCCTGAATGCGCCTCTTTTCTCACTAACACTTAAGGAATGGATAAGTGCAGTTGCAACCAGCCAGGGCATAAAAGATGCATTTTCTACAGGGTCCCAGAACCACCATCCACCCCAACCAAGTTCATAATACGCCCACCAACTTCCAAGAGTAATTCCAACTGTTAAAAAGGCCCATGAGATTAGTGCCCAAGGCCTAGTCCATCTTAGCCATGTGCTATCAAGCTGTCCTCTTATTAATGCAGACACCACAAAAGCAAAAGGTACTGCCAAGCCAACATAGCCCATATATAGCATAGGAGGGTGGACTGCGAGACCAAAGTCTTGGAGAAGCGGATTAAGCTCTCGACCTTCTAATGGAGGAAGCATTAATCGTTCAAATGGATTAGATGTAAAAAGTAAAAAAAGTAAAAATCCAAAGCTCACAGCACCCAACACTATGAGAATTTGATTTAATAAATCTGATGGAATTCGCTTTGAAAAAAGACTTACCGCAACGCTCCATAAGGAAAGCACAAAAACCCATAAAAGCAAAGAGCCTTCATGGGCACCCCATACAGCAGAGGCTTTATATAGTATTGGAAGCTGAGTATTTGAATTGTCAGCAACATACTTCACTGAAAAGTCATTAGTAAGAAAAGCACTCATTAATACGAAGAAAGCTACTGCAATCCAAAAGCACTGAACCCAAACTAAAGGTTTCGAAAGCTGTGCCAGTGAAATTTTATTCTGATAAAGACCAATCGAAGGCAAAACCAGCAGCAACACAGAGAATATTAATGCAAGAACGAGAGCAAAATGTCCAACTTCAATTAACATAATTTACTACTTGTTAAAAACAAAAAATAGGCTTTAAGAGGCTAATATTTTACAGGATTATTGCGGTCCTATATTGACTCACATTGTTTCATTATTCTGATAATTACTAATGGAAATTAAAAACTACTATTATCTTTAATAAAGCTAATATATTAAACATTTAGCTTTAAAATTTACATTTATTAATTTAACCATTGCAAACGAAGAATCATGGAAATTATATTCACCATATTAAATATAATTAAATACCTAATTTACATAGTCATTATTCTTGCCATAGTAGTATTTCTGTTTCTTAATTTTTCCCCTGTCTTTGGAGGTTCACCTGACAAAGATAGTAACAAACTAATTCAAAGCTCAAGAAACTTTGTTGATGGTAAATTTGTTAATATAAAAACATTGTATACAAATTCGCGCTCCTCAGAGAAAAGTGCTTCTTTATTGAATTGGATTTCTCCACCAAAAGATAAAAACCCACTTAAGCCTCTTCCTACAAAACAATTGAAAAGTAGCGATTTAACACCAGGTAAGTTTGCTTGGCTTGGTCACTCAACTCTTTTGATGAATACTGATGGAATCATTATTATGACTGACCCAGTCTTTAATAGAGCCTCTCCACTGCCTATTTTTGGTAAGCCTTTTGCATATGAAAATTCAACTAATATCGATGATCTCCCACAAGTTGATGTAGTCGTCATATCACATGACCATTATGACCACCTTGACTCAAAAGCAATTATAAAACTTTCTAAACGAGTCGATCACTTCTTTGTTCCTTTGGGAATTAAAGCGCATTTGGAGCGATGGGGAGTGGACAAAGATAGGATTAGTGAGCTTGATTGGCATGACAGCGAATACTATAACAATATTAAGTTCACATTAACCCCTGCTCAACATTTTAGTGGACGAGGACTAACAGACGGAAACTCAACCCTATGGGGATCATGGATTATTTCTTCTAATTCAATGAAAGCTTACTTTAGTGGAGATGGTGGATATTCAGAAACATTTAAAGAGTTAGGTGATCAATATGGTCCTTTCGATATAGCCTTTATTGAGAATGGTGCCTACAACGCTGGCTGGTCAAAAGTTCATATGTTTCCAGATGAGGTTGTTCAAGCAAATATCGACTTAAAAGCAAAAGTACTTTTCCCAATTCATTGGTCTAAATTCGACTTATCTATTCACCCTTGGGATGAGCCAATAATTCGTGTTACCCAAGAAGCAAAAAAAAGAAATATCAACATTGCCACACCTATGATTGGTGAAATATTCGATTTGGTTGACCTTCCTCAAACTCCCTGGTGGAAGCCCCTTAGAAAATAAAATGAACTACTAAAGAACTATAGAAAAAAGATTTGATGGTGCGGAAGGAGAGACTCGAACTCTCACGTCTTGCGACACTGGAACCTAAATCCAGCGTGTCTACCAATTCCACCACTCCCGCGAAGAATTCTGAATTATACCCAATTAGAATTAAATAAGATTTACTAATTCTTTAAATGACCATACCAATTTAACTTTTCATTCAGTTTCACAACCTCCCCAACAATCATCAATGTAGGGGCATGAATATCCTCCTTTATTAATAAATCTGGTAAGGCCAATAAAGTTGTTATATAAACCTTCTGCTCAGGCATAGTTCCTTTTTCAATAATTGCAATAGGCATCTCTTTTCGCATTCCATGAGCAATCAGCTGTTCGCATATGTGATTTGCACCACTCAAAGCCATATAAAAAACAATAGTCTGCTGCTCTACAACTAACTCCTTCCATGGAAGATTGCTAGTTCCATTTTTTAAATGAGCCGTTACAAACCTACAAGACTGAGAGTAATCCCTATGAGTCAGAGGGATACCAGCGTAAGAAGAACAGCCAGATGCAGCTGTAATTCCAGGAACAACCTGAAACGAAATTCCATTTTCAGAAAGAGTCTCTATCTCTTCACCCCCACGGCCAAAAATAAATGGGTCACCACCCTTTAGTCGACATACCCTCTTTCCTGATTTTGCTAGCTCAACTAACTGATCATTAATATCTATTTGTCGAGTAGACTCATCACTACCGCCTTTTTTACCAACATATATGAGCTCAGAGTCTCTCCTAACTAACTCCATAACGCCTTTAGATACCAATCTGTCATACAGAACCACATCAGCTTGCTGAATCAGCCTTAATGCCTTAAAGGTCAAAAGATCAGGGTCACCTGGCCCAGCGCCCACCAAATAAACCTCCCCCATACTCAGTTCAACCGAGTCTTTAAGTTGTTTTTCTATATCAGCTTTTGCCTCTACAATTCGTCCGGAAAAAACCTTCTCGGCAATTACTCCAGAAAAAGTAGTTTCCCAAAATGTCCTTCTATCTTTTATATTAGAAAACCTGTCTTTAACTCTTTGCCTATACTCGCCAGCAATCTCAGCGAGAGTCCCATAAGCACTAGGAATAATAGTTTCTAATTTTGCTCGAATTATGCGAGCGAGAACTGGCGCCTTACCAGCCGATGAAACAGCAATTACGACTGGCGATCGATCGACAATAGAGGGCATAATAAAGCTCGATAAATCTGGTGAATCAACCACATTAACTGGAATACGTAACTTATGTGCAAGTCTGGATACCTCAGAATTTACTTTAGCATCATTGCTGGCAGAAATAATTACCGAATATTCACTAATGTCAGAAGCTTCAAAATTCTTTTTAACCAAATTTAGAACATTTTCTTTAGCTAAATCATTTAAACCATCACAAAAAACTGGAGAGACACAAGTAATACTTGCCTGTGCTTTTAACAA
Organism: Thiotrichales bacterium; assembly: GCA_002698045.1. Taxonomy (GTDB): domain Bacteria; phylum Pseudomonadota; class Gammaproteobacteria; order PS1; family Pseudothioglobaceae; genus Pseudothioglobus. The sequence goes on from NZUR01000009.1 coordinate 30,129, forward strand.
TAAGTTAATCTTTCTAAGAGCAACATCACCCCCTCCTACAACAAGGCATGGTTTTTGTCTTAAATTAATAAAAATGGGTAGATGTTCCATATTTTTAGCACAATTAAAATTCTATTATAAAGCGTTCATAATGACTAATGATTCATTAGTTACTTCGCACTCTTAATAGAGATCGATAAATAAACTAACAATATCATTAAATTAAATAAAATCCCTTAAAGTCGAAGCATTTTTTTAACAAAAGGAATTGAGATGGCTTTTTTTGATTGAAGTGAAGCTCTATCTAACTGATCCATCGCAGATAATAAAATCTTCACATCTCTGGAATAATATTTAAATAAATATTCATAAACCTTAGAATCAACCGTTATATTTCTCTCACTCATTTGAGTGTTTAGTACAGACATCGTTAATTCATCATTGAGTTCTTCTAGCTTATAAACTGCTGCCAAACTAAGGCGAGTCTTTAAGTCTTTCATAACACTCAAGTCAGCTGGCATATTAGAGCCACTAACTAAAATTGAAACTTTTGCTTGCCTCGCTCGGTTATATAAATCAAAAAAGAAGTCTTGGTTATCATTATTAATAAAATCAACATTATCTAGACTAATCAAATTTAATTGATCAATAGAATCTAGTATATGCTCTGGCAAAGAATCATTACAATCAATGTAAATAGCATTTTGATTGTCTGAAAGTGCCTTTAGGACAGTTCCCTGCAAAACATGAGTTTTGCCAAGCCCTTGAGCTCCATAAACATAAACTTCAACAGAGTTCTTTTTTTCATAGAACTGATTAATAAATTCAAGAAGCTCTTTGTTACCAACAAAATTATCTAATAACATTTTAGAATCAAGTGAAATAGGTAATCCCAATTGATTCATTTTTTAGACTCTTGCAAAATAAATTTCTTAATCCAAAGCCACATATAATCTGCGCCACTCAAACCTGTTGAGGTAGCAACTATAATAAATACCATTTCTAAAAAGATAGAAAACTCAACATAAATCTGAATCAACAATAAAAACAGAACTAAAGCTATTTGTAAAACAGTATTGAACTTACTAATTAGAGTTGGCTGCAATAATTCGCTATCACTGGTCATTTCACCTAGGAAATATCCTAAAGCACCTGCAACAATAATAACGTCACGAACAAAAATTAACATAAATAACCATAAAGGTAGAATTCCAACCCAATAAAGCGTTATAAATGTGCACGTTAACAATATTTTGTCCGCCATCGGATCAAGAATAGAGCCGAGTCTCGTTTGAAAGGAGAACTGTTTAGCAATCCAACCATCCAATGCATCAGAAATTCCTGCTAACAAAAATAGCAACAACGTTAAAAGATACTGCCCTTTTAGTAACGCTATAACAACTGGAACTGTTAAAATAATGCGTATTACTGAAAGCACATTAGGTAGCATTGAATAGCCCATTAGTATGCCTAATTTAAATCATTTAGTTATAGACCTTAATTATACGGAAAAACCAAGATGTCATCATTGACTTACAAGGATTCAGGGGTTGATATTACCAAAGGTAATCAACTTATTGAAAAAATTAAACCCATTGCAAAAGCAACTTTAAGGCCAGGTGTTTTAGCTGATTTAGGCGGATTTGGTGCAATGTTTGAAATTCCAATTGATCGATACAAGAACCCTGTATTGATTTCAGGCACTGATGGTGTTGGTACAAAACTAATGGTAGCAGAAATGCTTAATAAACATGACACTATTGGAATTGATTTGGTTGCAATGTGTGTTAATGATTTAATAGTTCAGGGCGCTGAACCGTTATTTTTTCTAGATTATTACGCAACAGGATCTCTCAATGAAGAAGTTGCGACTTCAGTCATTTCTGGAATTGGTGAAGGCTGTATTCAATCTGGTTGCGCCTTAATTGGAGGAGAAACTGCTGAAATGCCTGGCATGTACAAAGGTGAAGAATATGATTTAGCAGGCTTTTGCGTTGGAATTGTTGAAAAAAATAAAATTATTGATGGTTCAAAGGTCTCTGCTGGAGATCAAATAATTGCTCTTGAATCATCAGGACCTCATTCAAATGGATATTCTCTTATTCGTAAGGTTTTAGAAAACTCCAAACCTAGCTCTAGCCTACTCAATTCACTTATAGAGCCAACGAAAATTTATGTTAAATCGATTCTTTCTCTAATTCAAAACCTACCTGTTCATGCAATATCGCACATTACAGGAGGCGGCTTACTAGAGAATATACCTAGAGTATTACCAAAACATCTAGCTGCAAATTTAGACCAAAATTCATGGGAGTTTCCTCAAATTTTTAAGTGGTTGCAATCTGAAGGAAACATAGACACTATGGAGATGTATCGAGTACTAAATTGCGGTGTAGGAATGATCGTTATAGCTCCTAAAGCTTTATCAGGTGAGGCAATTAAAATTCTAAAATCTTGTGGTGAAAATGCTTGGCTAATAGGTGAAGTGATTGATTCAGAAGGTGAACAAGTTTTAATTTAATCATATGAAAGCTGTTATTTTAATCTCAGGCAATGGCTCTAATTTGCAATCAATAATAGATAATGCAAGCAAAATTGATTTGCAAATCTGCTGTGTAATAAGTAATAAAGCAGATGCTTTTGGCTTAAAAAGAGCTGAAAAGGCTAATATAGATTGTATTTTTATTGACCCTTTATTATTTGATTCAAATCTTGCTTTTGATAAAGAACTTATTTCAGTTATTGATCAACATAAGGTGGAGTTTATAATTTTAGCGGGCTTTATGAGAATTCTCTCTCCTGATGTTATTTCAAAGTACTTTGGAAAAATTCTTAATATACACCCTTCGCTTCTTCCTAAATTTCCTGGACTAAATACTCATCAAAAGGCTATTGAGTCTTCAGAAAAAATACATGGCGCGAGCGTTCATTTTGTAACAGTAAAACTTGATGGAGGGCCAGTCATTGCTAAAGAGACTGTATCTATTGACCCTACAGATGATGCAACCACTCTTGCTAAAAAAGTTCTTCAAAAAGAGCATACTCTCTATCCTAAAGTTATTCAGTGGTATACTCAAAAACGCTTAAAACTCATTGATGAAAGCACTGCCACACTTGATGGAAGAGTACTATGAAAAAAACACTTATCTTTATCTTTGCTCTTTTATCTCCGTTGCAAATCTATGCACTTACTGCCTACGAAGGAAGCTATGATCTTTATGTAAAAACGAAAATGGGCACCTTAAAGATTGGTGTCGCATCATTAGTTTTAGAAGTTAATGAAAATCACTTTGTCTTCAATACTGAAGCCACTACTGGATCTTTATGGAAGGTTTTATATGACTACTCTAGGTTTGAAAAAAGTGTTGGTGACGAGACAGATGGTCAAATAATTAATACCTATTTTAGTGTCATTGAAAGAGTTAAAGATGAAGTAAAAAAGAATTACGAAATTCAAATCATTACTGATAAAAATTATGCCTTATCTAGCACTGGTGAACAGTGGAAAGTCAAACCAGGATTGCTTGTTGACCAATTAAGCGTTTATCTTGCGCTAGCTAACGATATTCGTAAAAAACCCGATCAATTAGAATTTACTTATCAAGTAGTTGACCAAGATGGTGTCAAGTATCTAAAGTTTCTTGTTGATGGATTTGAGTCTATAAATATCAATGAAAATGAAATAGAGACTGTTAAGGTTTACTGCGAGGAATTAGAATTAACACTAAACCTCTCTTTGCATGATAATTTCCAGCCCGTTACTATTAATAAAATTAATGGTAAAAATGAATTCACAATGGTTCTTAAGGAGTTTAGTTCTTCTTCCTAAAGAAGTTTTTTAAGGAATTGCCCTGTAAATGATCTAGATGACTGAGAGACTTTTTCTGGAGTCCCAAAAGCAATTATTTCTCCACCTTTATCTCCTCCTTCTGGCCCAAGATCTACAATCCAATCCGCTGTCTTAATTACATCAAGATTATGCTCAATAATAACAATCGTATTGTTACGATCCCTTAGTCTAGTTATAACGGATAACAACTGTTTAATGTCGTGGAAGTGAAGTCCACTGGTTGGCTCATCTAATATATATAAAGTTTGACCAGTATCAGATTTTGAAAGTTCTTTTGCGAGCTTTATGCGCTGAGCTTCACCACCGGATAATGTGGTCGCATTTTGTCCGAGTGTTACATAAGACAAACCTACATCCATTAAAGTTTGTAGCTTTTGAGTAATTTTAGGTAGCGCATAAAAAAACTCTAATGAATCTTCTACAGTCATTTCTAAAACTTCTGCAATTGTTTTACCCTTATATTTAATTTCTAAGGTTTCTCGATTATATCTATATCCTGTACAAACATCGCATGCAACATAAACATCAGGCAAAAAATGCATCTCTACCCTTATTAAGCCATCACCTTTACAAGCCTCACATCGACCACCCTTAACATTGAAACTAAAGCGGCCAGATTTATAACCACGAGAGCGGGATTCAAGTGTTAAAGAAAATAAATCACGAATCATAGTGAATACGCCAGTATATGTAGCAGGATTTGATCTAGGAGTTCTGCCAATTGGGCTTTGATTAATATTCACTACTTTATCGAAGAAATTCATTCCTTTTACTTCTTTAAAGGGTGATGAATCAGTTTGAGACCGGTTTAGAATTTTTGCAGCTAATTCATATAATGTATTATTAATTAATGTAGACTTGCCTGAGCCCGAAACACCCGTTATACATGTCAATAAACCAACAGGGATTGATAAGTCAACATTCTTTAAATTATTTCCACTTGCCCCAGTTATAGTGAGCCAATCAGTTGCTTGCTTTCTTTTTTTAGGTATGCTAATTTCTTGTCGACCACTTAAATAATCTCCAGTAAGTGAATTTGTATTCGAAACTACATCTTCTGGCGACCCCGTAGCGACAATCTCGCCTCCATGAATGCCGGCCCCTGGGCCTATATCGACAACATAGTCTGCTTGTCTAATTGCCTCTTCGTCATGCTCAACAACAATTACAGTATTTCCTAAATCTCTTAGATAAGTTAACGTATTTAATAATTTTTGGTTATCTCGCTGATGAAGACCTATTGATGGTTCATCCAATATATAAAGCACGCCAATCAACCCGGCACCGATCTGAGAGGCTAGCCTAATTCGCTGTGCTTCGCCACCAGAAAGGGAGTTTGCTTTTCTTTCTAAGCTAAGATAATCTAGTCCAACATTAATTAAGAAGTATAATCGCTGTGAAATTTCATTAAGAATTTTGCTGGCAATTTCGCCCCTTTGACCTTTAAGCTCTAGTGAATCAAAAAAATTAAAAACTTGATCAATAGTCAGCTTTGTTAAATCTGAAATATTATTGTTACCTATAAATACATTTCTTGCAGATGTATTAAGTCTATCCCCTTGACAACTTAAACAGGGCTTACTAATAACATATCTAGATAAGTCTTCTCTCACAGAACGAATTTCACTCTCTTCATAACGGCGAATCATTCGAGGAATAATCCCTTCAAAAGGCTTTTTCTTACTTGACCATCCCCTTCTTCCTTTTATCTTAGAGAAATCGATTGACTGACTACCACTACCATAAAGTATTATTTTTTTATGCTCTTCTGTTAACTCATTAAAGGGTTTAGAAATACTGAAATTATAAAAATCACCTACCAAAGTCAACATTTGATAAAAATAGGCATTATTTTTACTCCAACCATATACTGCACCATCCTCTAAGCTAAGCTCAGGATTAGCTACTACTCTGTCTTCATCAAATACATCTTTTACACCTAAGCCATCGCAGGTTTCACATGCTCCAACTGGATTATTAAAAGAAAAAAGTCGAGGCTCTAACTCATTTAAAGAATAGCCGCAATGGATACAGGAAAATTTTGCAGAAAATGTTAACTCCTCCACGCTAGAATTAGCATCCATCGAACAAACTTTTGCAACTCCAGAGCTCATATTGAGAGAGGTCTCTAAAGACTCCGATAATCTTGATGAAATATCTTGTCGAACCTTTAATCTATCAACAACAATCTCAATAGTATGATTCTTATTTCCATCCAGCTCTGGCAGTTCTTCAAGGAGAAGTATTTCCCCATCAACTCTTGCCCTTAGAAAGCCTTCATTCGCTAACTCTTGTAACAATTTATTATGACTACCTTTTCGATTTTTTACAATCGGCGCTAGTATCATAATTCTTTCATCATCTGGTAATAAAAGTATTGCATCGACCATTTGAGAAATAGTTTGAGACTGCAGGTCAGTTCCATGGTCAGGACACTTAGGTACTCCGGCCCTTGCAAAAAGCAATCTCAAGTAATCATAAATCTCTGTTATTGTTCCAACAGTAGAGCGAGGGTTATGTGAAGTGGCTTTTTGTTCAATTGATATAGCTGGAGATAGCCCCTCTATATGATCAACATCAGGCTTTTCCATTAATGATAAGAATTGTCTTGCATAAGCAGACAATGACTGAACATAACGCCTCTGTCCTTCTGCATATATTGTATCAAAAGCCAATGATGACTTTCCAGATCCAGATAGTCCTGTAATAACAACGAGCTTATTTCTTGGGAGATTTACATCAATGTTTTTTAAATTATGGACTTTGGCGCCACGTATACTGATTGAATCCATAGACTCGTTTTTTATGATGGACAAAGGGTTCATTATACTCATGCCTTGTGTAAAATCACAATTTTGTATTCAATTCTTAAACTATGGTTTCTTACCGTCGAATCTTACTAAAACTAAGTGGTGAAGCACTAGCTAGCGATGATCAAAGCATCGATCCTGAGATGCTTAAAAAAGTGGTTAATGTTGTTCAATCAGCTCTTGATTTAGGAGTTGAAGTTGCTATTGTAATTGGTGGTGGTAATATTTTTCGTGGAGCTAATCTTGCTTTAAATGGCATGAATAAAATAACAGGCGACCATATTGGAATGCTTGCTACAGTAATGAATGCATTGGCTGTATCAGATGCCTTTGAAAGACACAATATACCTTGTGAAGTAATGTCAGGTTTTTCTATTGGTGGCGGGGTCTGTGATTCCTTTGGCCATAAAAAAGCAAAAAATGCTCTTTCAGAAGGCAAAGTAGTTATCTTTTCTGCTGGCACTGGAAGCCCTTGTTTTACTACTGATACTGCTGCTGCACTAAGGGCTGTTGAAATTAATGCCGATGGTGTATTTAAAGCAACCAAAGTTGATGGCATTTATTCTAGTGATCCTATAAAGAACTCTAATGCCGTTAAATTCGATTCACTTAGCTTCGATTCTGCTATTGAAAAAAATATTCAAGTTATGGATACCGCTGCATTTACGATATGCCGTGAACATAATATTAAAATTTGTGTTTTCAGTATGTTTGAAGATAGCTATACATTAGCCAATATTTTAAGTGGCCAATCAATTGGAACAATTGTAGGTCAAAATGGAGATTAGCAATGATTAATGAAATTCATGATGATGCAAATAGTCGGATGGATAAAACACTGTCGTCACTTGAAGGAGATTTTAGCAAAATTCGTGCGGGTAGAGCTCACCCATCACTACTTGAACAAATTAATGTTGAGTATTACGGCACCCTAGTGCCAATATCACAGGTCTCAAATGTTGTCTCGGAAGACTCTAGAACACTAAAAGTTTCGCCATGGGAAAAAGACATGGTAGGACCAATTGAAAAAGCAATAATGACTTCTGATTTGGGCTTAAATCCTAATACTATGGGCCAAGTAATCCGTATCCCATTGCCCCCTTTGACTGAAGAAAGAAGAAAAGAATTGGTACGTGTAGTGAGAGATGAAGCAGAAAATGCAAGAGTTGCAATTAGAAATATTCGTAGAGATGCTATTTCAGACTTCAGGGAACTATTAAAAGAAAAAGAGATATCGGAAGACGAGTCTCATAGGGCTGAAGATAATATTCAAAAAATTACTGACAAACATATTGGTTTGATTGATAAATCTCTTAGTGATAAAGAAAATTCCTTACTAGATATATAATTTTTAATTCACAGCTAATTACTTTTAGAGCCAACACAGGTAATATATTTATCCCATCTATTTTCAGTAAATTCAGTCCCATGAGTCACTTGAGGACCTACATTACCTAAATAGCCACCTGCTAATGCTTTTTTGAAAAGCTCAATATTACTGTCTGATAAATTTAAATTATCCTTACAAAATTCATGAATCGCAACCGTTACGATTTCTCCAGATATTGCTCCAATAAATTTTTCAGCTTCTAATTTAGCTGTAGCTTCTTCTATAAGCTCCTCAACAAGAATTGATTTATAATCATCAGGCATTATTACTTCTTCAAGTTTTACAACTAAATCTTGCAAAATTTTATCAACCCTTGCTTCATAAGCAACCTTAGCCTGATAGGCTGCAGTAGATGCGGCGGCGGCAGCTTTCTCATCAGCTAGTTTTTGTTGGAAGGCTTCAAGGGCAACCTTATTTCGATATGCAGCAGTTGCTGCAGCGGCAGCAGCTTTCTCAT
>NZUR01000010.1 GCA_002698045.1 Thiotrichales bacterium
CGCTCTCAGTAATAATATCATCAAGGATAGAGCTAGATTTATCTTCTGCAATTACACCTCTAAGATAATATGCATATGGAGTCGACTCAAGATCAGGATACCTTTCTATAAAGTCATCCAATTGGAGTATTGCTCGATTATGTTTTTTGCGTTTAAAGAGGTTATATGCAATATCTAACCTTGCTTGAAGAGCGTATTTTGAAGATGGGTAAGCAGATATTATGACTTCAAATTGTTCGATAGCCTGATCTATAGAACCTGCATCAATTTTATCTTCTGCTAACTCATACAAAGCTTTTGGTGAAAGTCCATCTCCAATAGGCTTTCGGACATCATTATCTGAGCCAAATAGGGAGCAGCCACTCATTAATACTATTAATGAAAAAATTAATATTGGTGGCTTATACATACAGAGATATCTTGTTAATAATTATGGAAGATAATTATACTTAGGAGTTTTAACAATGGAAACCTTTGTATAAAGAACTTTGTCCTAATAGCAACATGCTTATAATTATAAGACTTGAAATAATTTAATAACTAAATGGCAAGTTCTTTCTTTAATAAAAAATCGCAAATTACAGACTTATGTGTTATTTTAGAGACATATCTCTCTAATGAAGAAGTTAGTCTCATTCAAAAAGCATATAAGCTTGCTGAAAAGGCTCATTCTGGTCAGTTAAGGCACTCAGGTGAATCCTATATTTATCACCCATTAGCTGTCGCTTTAATTCTTGCAGAATTAAAGTTAGATTATTACTGTATTGTTGCTGCAATACTTCATGATTGCATTGAAGATACCTCTACAACTAAAGATGATGTTGAAAAGGAATTTGGAAGTCAAGTTGCGCATATTGTTGAGGGCGTTTCTAAATTAACACACTTAGAATTCAATTCAAGTTCTCAAAAACAGGCGAAAAATTTTCAAAAGCTTGTTTTTGCAATGTCAAAAGATATGAGGGTAATGATTATCAAGCTTGCTGATAGGCTTCATAATATGCGCACTATAGACTCAATGAGTAAAGAAAAACAAATACAAAAAGCAAAAGAAACTTCTGAAATTCATGCGCCAATAGCAAGGCGCCTTGGATTACATAGTATAAGAGTAGAGCTAGATGATTTGTGTTTTAAAACACTACATCCTAGAAAACACTTAATACTTAAAAGAAAAATTCGTAAGCAGTATGGAAACCAAAAAAAGACAATCTCTCGCATTCAAACTGAAATCGAAAAAAGATTAAAATTTGAAGGTATTAATGCTTCTATCGAAGGACGTCAAAAGCAGCCAAGTAGCGTTTATAACAAGATGAAGCTTAAATCTAGAAAATTCACTGAAATACTTGATATGCATGCCTTTAGAATAATTGTTGATAATACCAATGCCTGCTATCAAGCAATGGGTCATATTCATAGCCTATATAAGCCTTTACCTCTAAAGTTTAAAGATTACATTGCAGCACCTAAATCAAATGGCTACCAATCAATCCATACAGTCTTAATAGGACCAAGAAAAATGTTTATGGAGGTCCAAATCCGTTCACAAGAAATGGATTTTATTTCTGAGTATGGTATCGCTGCACATTGGCATTATAAAAATACTGACAAACCAACTGAAAAGTTAGCTCGAAATTGGCTTGGATCTTTATTAGATATTCAACAAAGTTCAGACTCATCTATAGACTTCCTAGAGAGCACCAAGGCTGATTTATTCTCAGACGAGGTGTTTGTTTTTACTCCTGAGGGAAAAATAATTCCTCTGCCTTTAAGAGCGACTGTACTTGATTTTTCTTATGCGGTCCATACAAGCGTAGGCAAAAGATCTCAAAAGGCAACAATCAATGGAATGGAGGCTGAACTATCAACACAGCTCAAATCCGGTCAAACTGTAGAAATAATTACAAGTCGACTTGTAAAGCCTAAGCCAAGTTGGTTAGACATTGTAGTCACCTCTAAAGCTAAAAGTGCAATTAAAGCCCATCTAAAAGAAAACTCCAAAACTGAACTAGCAAGACTTGGCAAGCATTTAATTTCTGATGCATTGAATTATCAAAAAATTAAAATTAATGATGTTCCAAAAGATAAATGGGAGCAGTGTTTAATTGACCTTCATTGTGCAAACTATCAAGAGCTATACATCAAAGTTGGGTTATCAGAAATATTTGTTGCAGCTGTAGTTAATAATCTTTTAAAAGATATAAATAATGAAACAATAAACACAATAACAATAAATAAAACAAAAGGAATGGCAATTAACTTTGCTCATTGCTGTTATCCAATTCCTGGCGATCAAGTTACTGGTGTTTTAACAACCACAAAAGGCTTGGTAATGCATCGCTCAAATTGCTTAAACTTAGAGCACATCAAAGAAAAGAATGCCCAATGGATGGAAATTGATTGGAAATCTGATGAAAAAGAACTCTTTGAAGTTGGTATCAGCTGTCTGATAGAAAATCGAAGCGGACGATTGGCTGCTATTGCAAATACGTTGGCTAACCTTGGGGTTAATATTGAAAATATTGAACAACAAGAAAAGCCTGACACTACAAGACTATTTCATATTACTGTAGTTATAAATAATATCATTCAACTTAACAATATATTGGATCAGCTGAATAAATTACCTCACCTTATTTCTGCAGAAAGGATTTAATATTAAAAAATGTTTAAAGCAAGCAACCGAATTGATTAAAATTACATTTTTATTAATTATTGTCCCTATCACATCATGATTTGTTGGACCGATTCTCTAGAAATAGCCATTTCACTCGAAGAAAGTCATCCGGATATTGATCCTAAAACTATAAATTTTGTTGATCTACGTCAACTAGTCATGAATCTTGAAAATTTTGAAGAAGGCAATAGTCAATGTGGTGAAAGAGTCCTAGAGGCTATACAAATGAACTGGATTGAGGAAAATGAATGAAATATATTAAGATTCTTATGTTGCTTACTACTTTATTTTCTTTCTCAGCTAATGCGCTTTTAGAGGTTAATATTATTAAATCTAAAGAAGATTCGTTTCCTATAGTTATAGCCCCTTTTGAAATGATTGGCAAATTTCAAGAGGATGTTGACCTAGCAAAAATTATAAGAGAAAACTTAAATAGATCAGGCCAATTTGATGCTAAAAGCACCAATCAACTAATGACCGGCCCAATTGACTTTGATTTTTATCTAAAACATAAAAAAGATGCTATTGTTTTTGGAAAGATTCGACAAATTACTTCTAATGTTAACCATGCAGAAATTTATATTTATGATGTATTAACTCAAAAACCTCTTTATGCGAATAAAATAGCATTTACAAATGGAGCTCTACGAAAAACTGCACATGCTTTAAGTGATGTTATTTATTATGCCCTCCTAGGTCAAAAAGGTTCTTTTAATACGAGATTGTCATTTGTTACTGTTAATAATAGTAAAAAGAATGGTAAACGAATATATCGTCTTAAAATTTCAGATTGGGATGGTAAGAATGAACAAACTATTATTAAAGATGATGATCCAATTTTGTCTCCAGCCTGGTCGGCTGATCAAAGAAAAATAGCCTATGTTTCTTTTAAAAACAATCGATCTGATGTTTTTGTAAAGTATGTTTTTCAAGAAACATTACCACAAAAATTGCCTAAATTTAATGGTATCGCTTCTTCTCCAGCCTGGCATCCAGATGGTAAAAATATAGCATTAACTCTTTCTAAAAATGGCAACAAAGATATTTACTTATATAATTTTGACTCTAAAAAACTCAAAAGGTTAACCACAAATATTGCTATTGATACTGAAGCTAGTTTCTCACCTGATGGAAAAAGTATTGCCTTTACCTCTAATAGAACTGGACAAGTTCAAGTGTATATCAAAAACCTCGAATCTGGAAAAATTTCTCGCGCAACCTTTGAAGGTCGTTACAATGCAAAACCTGTGTACTCTCCTGATGGCAAAGATCTTGCATTAATTCATCGTGTTGGTAAAGATTATAGGCTAGCTTTGCTTGACATAGCTTCAAGAGATTTAACAGTATTGACCCAAAATAAATCAGATGAGTCACCATATTTTTCTCCAAATGGTGGTATGATTATTTATTCAACTAATCGAGACAACAAGGGAATATTGTCTATAATTTCTCTTCATAACAATCAGACTGTTGAACTTATGCAAAAAGAAGGCGAAGTCAGAGAACCAAGTTGGTCAAATTATTCTAATTAAGGAAATTAAAATGTCAAAAAAAATTCTATTATTATCAAGTGTGATTTTTTTAAGTTCTTGTGCTGCCACTAACATTTCTGAGCTAGGCGATAAGTTTCTAGACCTAATTAACCCATCTGATACGCCAACAGAGGTCACTGACCTAAGTGAGGAAATTTTTGTTGCGTACGATGATAGTGCTGGCTTTACATTTGAAGAGTTAGAAGTTTTGAGTAATGATGAGCTTATTGAGATTGCTAAAGAAAAAGGCTTGGAAGACATGCTAAAGATTGACGCTGATGGAAATCTTCAGAACAGAGATGAAATAATAAATGCGCTCCTTGAAGCTGAAGCTTTATTAGACAATGCCACTCAGGAACTCCAATCATTATCAAACGATGCTCTAATTGAAAGAGCTGAAGAGAAAGGAATGGATAGTGTTGTAGTATCAGGAGAACTTAAGTCGTTATCTAACGATGAGTTAATCGAGATAGCAAAAGAAAAAGGTATGGAAGATATTTTAGTTCTAGATGCTGATGGTAACCTTCAAAATAAAGATGAAGTGATTAAAGCACTAACAGATAATCTAATAATTATAGACGAAGACGGCAATATTCAAAATAAAGATGAAGTCATAGAAGCTCTACGAGAGGGTGCTGAGGAAACTAAGGTAGCTGCTTTGCTACTTGAGAATGCTGGAATTACGTCAACTCTTTATTTTTCTTATGACGACTCTGAAATAGACGAGGTAGCAACCAGAATAATTATTCAACATGCCAATTTTATGCAAAGCAACCCATCTTTTAACCTTCGATTAGAGGGACACGCAGATGAAAGGGGTACTCGTGAATATAATCTAGCACTTGGTGAAAATCGTGCACTTAACGTTAAAGAAGTTTTAGGGCTTTACAATCTTGAAGATAGGATTGTAGTAGTAAGTTATGGAGAGGAACAGCCTATCTTAACTGGTAGCAACGAAGAAGCCTGGGAAAAGAATCGTCGAGTAGAATTCTCTTATTACTAGAGACAAATTACGTNAAATTCTTTTTTTTATTAATAAGCTGTTTCGTCTGATGAAAAAGACTCTGCTTAAATTTATTTTATCAATGTTCTGCATGTTTTCTGTGCTTGAAATACATGCAGATGAAGGNGGCTTAGACCTTGAAATGGCATTCTTTAAAATTAATAAAGAAGTCAAATCCCTTAATAACGAAATTCTTTCTCTAAAAGAAGAGAATGAAATTCTTAAGGAGACACAAAGGCAAAATTCTGAAAAAATAGCTNAATTGTTTGAAATAATCGAATTAAACTCTACTGAAAACAAAAAAGAAGAAGTAACGCTTAAAACAGATATAGAAAAAAATGCACTTAAACTATANTCTGATGGAAAAAGTCAATTTGTANTTGGAGACTATGAAAAAGCTATAGAGTTATTTATAANCTACTTNGAAAATTNTCCAGACTTAGAAAACGTAGCAGATTCAAAATTATGGCTCGGNAGAGCNTANTCTCGAAGTGAAGCATACATAGATTCTAAAAAATCCTATCTAGACTTTCAATCTAGTCACACCAATCACCCAAAATATGCTGACTCTTTATATGAGTTGTCACGAGTCCTTATTGAGCTTAANGAANTTAATNANNCNAAANTATTATTATNANANATGATTGAAGNNTATCCANANCATNNNNTAANTAAAAAAGCNANNCAATTACTNNNAGANCTTTAAATAAGTGAAAATTCTAGAAATACAAAAAGTTGATTTAGCTTCTTTTTGTTATCTTGATAGTAAGAGATATCCTTTTTTACTTGAAAGTGTAAACCATAACGACTTCAATAGATACTCTATATTGTTTGCTTTTCCGGGTGAAAGCATTATTCTTAATAGCTTGTCTGACTTTGACTTNTTAAATGANCTTAAAAGTCAATTTAAACCAAATAATTTAAATTCTGATCTGCCTTTTGTTGGTGGCTGGTTTGTCTATCTCTCGTATGAATTAATAGGGCAAATTGAGCCTTCCTTGTCTTGCGAGGTTTATAGATCTAATCTTCCAATTGCTTATGCAGTAAAAATACCCTCTGCTATCATTATCGATCATCAGCTANACAAGACATATCTTATTGATCAAGATGGCAATGAAGATCGCATTAATTCAATATTATCGGATATTAAACTTACCAAACCGATACCTAAAAAAGCCATAGAGGGAAAGTTATCAGAAGAAAACCAAGAAAAATTTANTGATGGGGTAAAGGCCTGCTTAGATTATATTNTTTCGGGTGACGTTTTTCAGGTNAACNTNTCNAGACAATGGCAATATAAACTTAGTGANCAANTAAATTCANCAACAATCTATTCCNCCTTAAAAAATGCTAATCCAGCTCCTTTTTCAGCGCTAATTCAATATGAAAATTTCAGCATAATTTCATCATCCCCAGAAAGACTTTTTAGTGTCAATGATGGTGTCTTACAAACAAGACCTATTGCAGGCACACACCCTAGGGGAAAAGACTCTGAAGATGACACTCAAAAGGAGAATCTAATAAGCCATCCAAAAGAAATAGCTGAACACGTAATGCTACTTGATCTTGAAAGAAATGATATGGGTAGGGTATGCGAATATGGTAGCGTTTTTGTTAATGAGGTTATGACACTAGAAACTTATCCTTATGTACATCATATTGTGTCCAATATCAAAGGCAAACTAAGAAAAGATGTAGGTATAAGTGAAATTGTTAGAGCTCTTTTTCCTGGAGGAACAATCACTGGATGTCCTAAGGTACGCTGCATGCAAATAATTAGCGAGCTAGAACAGATGCCTAGATCAGCCTATACAGGCTCAGTAGGGTATTTAAGTCAAAATGGAAAAATGGACTTTAACATCCTCATTCGTAGCTTTATTCATCAGGAAAATACATTAACTTTTCGAGCAGGTGCTGGAATTGTATACGACTCAATGCCAGACAAGGAACTAGCTGAGACTAAGCATAAAGCTGCTGGATTAGTTAAAGTGTTTAATAATTAAATCTTTAAGGCAAAAACTTTGATGTCATAGGGTATCTCCTTTCCTTGCCGAAAGCATTGCTACTTACTTTTGGTCCCGGAGCTGACTGACGCCGCTTGTATTCATTTTTAAGAATCATTGAAGTTACTTTGTTAACAACTTCAGAATTATGGCCTTGCTCAGTAATTTTGCTAACAGATTGTTTCATTTCAACAAATCGTGTCAAAATATCATCCAAAACATCGTAAGAAGGAAGTGTATCTTGATCAACTTGATTAGGTGCAAGTTCGGCAGAAGGGGGGCGTGTAATGACACGCTCAGGGATAACGTTTGATATTGAGTTTCTATAGTTCGAAAGCTTGTATACCATAGTTTTCGAAATATCCTTAAGTGGNGCAAATCCTCCACACATATCACCNTACAATGTGGCATAGCCAACAGCCATTTCAGACTTATTTCCTGTTGCTAGGACAATTTTATGATATTTATTAGATAACGCCATAAGTAGTGTTCCTCGCACTCTGGCCTGAATGTTTTCTTCAGTTGAATCCAAAGAAGTATTCTCAAAAAGGTCTTTTAATGACAAATTGAAAGAATCAACCATAGTATGAATATCGATACTTGAAAATTGCACTCCTTGGCTTTGAGCTTGTAATTTCGAATCTTCAAGACTCATATTAGATGTAAATTCATAGGGCATCATTACAGCATGAACATTGTCAGCACCAATAGCATCCACAGCTACTGCAAGCGTTAAAGCAGAATCAATTCCACCAGATAAACCAATTAATGCTCCATTAAAAGAGTTTTTTTGAATGTAATCACGTGTAGCTAAGACTAGTGCGGAGTATATAGATTTNTCTTCACTAGGTGATTCCAGTACTTCAATAGAGTTAGTATGAAGACAATTAAGTTCTTCAAACTCAGGCAGTTGAAGGGTAATTTCTCCATTTTCATCAATTACAAAAGAGTTGCCATCAAAAACTACTTCATCTTGACCTCCAACCATATTGACGTAAATAAACGAAATATCGAATGTTGAGGCGTAATTCTTGCATATCTCTAATCGATCATTATGCTTTTCAGATTGAAAAGGTGATGCATTAATTGATATAGCTATATCAATATTGTATTGACAAAGCTTTGAAATAGGCCCTTCAACCCATTGATCTTCACAAATTAAAACACCAATTTTAGTTTTCTGACACTCAAATACAAAAGATTCATCNCCAGGTGAGAAATAACGTTTTTCATCAAAAACACCATAATTAGGTAATTCCTGTTTATTGTAAATNTGAATAATTTGATTTTTTTGAATACAGTAAGCACTATTAAAAAGAGAATCATTAGTTTTATTAGGAGCTCCAAACAAAACNCTAATAGAAGAAGGTGCTGATTTACAAAGAAAATCAATCTGTTCATTAACTTGGTTAATAAATCCATCACGGAATAAAAGATCTTCAGGTGGGTATCCAGTCAGTGCTAATTCAGGAAAAACTATTAAATGCGCTCCTAAATCAGCAGCATCANGAATCAAATTTAACATTTTTTGCGCATTTGATTCAATATCGCCAACAATAGCATTAAATTGAGCTATTTGAATTTTGATAGGCTCTATATCAGAAAATATCTTATTAAGCTGCTCTTGCCAAAATATAGCCTTCGTATTATTACCAGTATTAATTGCGTGTTCGTATTTAGTATTAGCGACTACTTCAGCTGGGTCAATATCAAGGATATTAGCGAATAACCAAGCATGTGTTTCACTTAAAGCAGCCTTACCAGAGCTATATTTACTTAGATTTGATTGATTAATATCATATTTTTGAGCAATTTTATAGTCAGAAAAACCCGTTTTTTGGCGCACTAGAGCAAGGTATTCAGTTGTTTTTTTATTCATTATATATTGTTAATTTAAGTAACTATTAGTTATTTTATACCACTATAGGTAATTAATAACTATAGTTATTTTATACCATTAATAAAAATAGAGGTAATTAATAACTATTAAAACCATAACTTATTGATTTATATTATTTTTTATAGATTTATTTTTTTGGAAAATTAATCTGTTGATCTTGTTTTATTGAGTAAATTAATTTAAATATCTAAACAAGGATGAACTACATTAGTTGAATTTAATTCAATTTTTATTTATCAAAAAATACAGTTTAAAACCCCTCTATTTTTATACGAATAACTACATTCACTTAGCGAGAGAAGGGTGAATTGATTTCTATTTTTATTTAAATATAAGTATTAAGTCACCAAAGTAGTGATAAAATTTCTGTAATCCTCATTCATTTGTGAAGGATTGATATACTTTGAAACTCATTAAGGAGATATATATGAAACAATTACTAAAATTGTCTGCTGCTTCATTATTAGTTGTCGGTGCACTTGGTGTACAGGCTTCTACTTTGAGCGATGTTCAGGCAAAAGGTCACCTATCATGTGGTGTATCTAAAGGACTAGCTGGATTCTCTTCTGCTGATTCTGCTGGTACATGGACTGGTATTGACGTTGACGTATGTCGTGCTGTTGCAGCTGCAACACTTGGCGATGCTACAAAAGTTAAGTTTGTACCATTAACTGCTAAAGAAAGATTCACTGCACTTCAATCTGGTGAAATCGATATGTTGTCTAGAAACACTACCTGGACAATAACTCGTGACGCTTCACTAGGTCTTAACTTTGCTGGTGTTAACTACTATGACGGACAAGGCTTTATGGTTAAGTCTTCTCTAGGCATTTCTAGCGCTATGGAGTTAGGTGGTGCGGCTGTTTGTATTCAGGCTGGTACAACTACTGAATTGAACTTAGCTGACTGGGGTAAGTCAAACGGTATCGACTACAACTCAGTTGTTTCTGACACTAATGCACAAACCCTATCTAACTATGAAGCTGGTCGTTGTGACGTTCTTACAACTGATGCATCTGGATTATATTCAATGCGTGCAGGCTCTAACGATCCTTCTGAGCACGTTGTATTGCCAGAAATCATTTCTAAAGAGCCTTTAGGTCCTGTTGTTCGTCAAGGTGACGATGCATGGTTTAACATCGTAAGATGGTCTCTTAACGCAATGATTACTGCTGAAGAGATTGGTGTTACTAGTGCAACTGTTGATGAAGCTTCTAATAACCCTGAGCGTGAGCGCTTAATGGGTCGTTCTGGAAGCACTCATGAGTATGTTGGTTTGAATCCAGACTGGACTTACCAGATCATTAAGCAGGTAGGTAACTACTCTGAAAGCTTTGAGCGTAACATTGGTCTTAATACACCAATTGGTATTGCTCGTGGTGTTAACGCACTATGGTCAGATGGTGGTATTCTATACTCAGCTCCATTTAGATAAGCAATTATCTAGTTAAAACCTAAACCAGCCTGATATACTTTATCAGGCTGGTTTTTTTTGTTTTTTTTCAGACCCTTAGACTCTATATTCATTAAAATATTCATATTCAAATTTAAAGACCATAAATGAAAAAAATTATCCTCGATTCCTTAGGCCAGTCTCAGCACAGAGGGTTTAACTTTCGTAATCTACTCTATAACAATGAAGCAAGAGCTTTTTTCTTTCAAATCGCTACTTTATTAATTGTAATAGGACTTTTCTATGCAGCAATTGGCAACCTATTTGAAAATATTGAAGCAAGAGGAATACATACAGGCTTTTCTTTTCTAAAAAATAGGGCTGGCTTTGATATCTTGCCTTTTCTTGGAAACTATTTAGTTGACTACACTCCAGAGTCTCCAAATTTAAGTGTTTTTTATGTAGGCCTCATTAACACTCTAGTTGTTGCCTTTATTGGCATAATATTGTCGACATTAATAGGTCTCTTAATAGGTATTGCTAGACTTTCTAATAATTACCTGATTTCAAAATTAGCAGGTGGATATATTGAACTCTTTAGGAATATCCCTATTCTTTTACAAATTCTATTTTGGTACAACTTATTTATCAACGTTTTTCCGAATCCAAAGCAAAGCTTTTCATTTTTTGATCTTGTTTTCCTTAATCAGAGAGGACTATATCTTCCAAAGCCTATACCTGAAGAAGGTTTTTTATTTGTAGGTATAGCATTTATTATTGGAATCATTGCTGCTTATTTTATAAAGAAGTTCTATAAGAAGAAACATGATTTGACAGGTATTCATACAAGCACATGGCCATATACTGTTGCATTAATTATTGGTCTACCAATTATTGTTTATTTATTGTTTGGCTCACCACTTCAATTTGACTTTGCAATTCTAGGTAAATTTAATCTGAAAGGTGGTATGGCTGTTGTTCCAGAATTTTTAGCATTAACTTTTGCTTTGAGCGTCTATACTGCAACTTATATTGCTGAAGCTATAAGGTCTGGAATAGAGGCAGTTGATAAAGGCCAAAAAGAAGCCGCTTCTGCAATTGGCTTAACTAAAATACAATCTCTTAAACTTATTGTTTTACCTCAAGCATTGAGAGTAGCAATTCCACCAACCATTAATCAATACCTAAATCTAACAAAAAACTCTTCATTAGCTACAGTAATTGGCTACCCAGAGCTAATGAGTACATTTGGAGGTACTGTCCTAAACCAGGTAGGTCAAGCAGTTGAAATTCTTGGAATGGCAATGTTGGTTTATCTAGTAATCTCACTGTTTATTTCTTTATTGCTCAATTATGTCAATAAAAAGATGGCTATTCAAGGGCGATAATTATGTCAGTATACGACCAACAAGCAACCAGAAAGCCACCAATATCTCAAATTGGAGCAATACTGTGGTTAAAGACAAATCTCTTCTCATCCTGGATTAACACTATCCTTACAGCAACTTCATTGTATTTTCTTTACTTAATGATTCCTCCATTACTGGATTGGATGTTTTTTAATGCAAGCTTTAGCTTTGGCACTATCAACTTTTTTGGCTTTGACATTAAATTTAGTGAAGCCATGGCAACTAATACAAATTGTGGACGTGAAGGTGCTTGCTGGCCATATATCTATGAAAAACTCTATATGTATACCTATGGGTTTTATCCGCGTACAGAGACTTGGAGACCTAATATAGTATTTGGATTGACGGCGTCACTATTTGTTATCATTCCATTAGTCAAAAACTATAAATACAAGAATAGAGTGATATTGTCAATGATAGTTTTTTACCCAATTGTTTCATACGTTTTAATTTCTGGTGGATTTGGACTGTTGCCAATTGTTGAAACTCACCAATGGGGTGGATTACTCCTAACTTTAGTAATTGCCTCAGTTGGTATTATTGTTTCTTTTCCAATAGGAGTTGTGCTGGCCCTTGGAAGGCAATCAAAATTAAGAGTAATTAAACTTTTCTCGACACTTTTTATTGAGTTTGTTCGCGCAGTTCCACTCATAACAATCCTATTTATGGCATCTTTTGTACTTCCCTTATTTTTAGAGCCAGGTAATAATAGTATTGACAAGCTTTTGAGAGCTTTAGTTGGAATAGCGCTCTTTCAGGCAGCCTATTTTGCAGAAGTTGTTAGAGGAGGGCTCCAGGCTATTCCTAGAGGACAATACGAGGCTGCTGATGCAATTGGACTAAGCTACTTTCAAAAAAATGCATTAATTGTTCTACCTCAAGCATTAAAAATTTCAATTCCTAATATTGTAGGCTCTTCAATATCACTGTTTAAAGACACTACACTAGTCTTAATAATCGGGTTATTGGACATGTTAGCAATGGTCGGATTGACAACTGCAGATCCTTATTGGTTGGGAAGGGAAACTGAAGGATATGTATTCGTTACTATAGTTATGTGGGTTATGCTATATTCTATGTCTCGCTATTCAAGAAAACTAGAGTTACGTTTCAATACTGAAAATACAAATTAAAAAGGCTAATAAAGATGAGTACTGATAAAAGTAAAACTAATAAAACAAACATTATAGAAATATCAAAATTGAACAAATGGTATGGTGACTTCCATGCATTAAAAAATATTGATTTAGAGGTCAAAGAAGGCGAAATAATTGTAGTATGTGGTCCTTCTGGTAGTGGTAAATCAACCTTAATTCGATGTGTTAACTTCCTTGAAAAGTTTCAAGAAGGAACTATAGTGGTATCAGGAACAGAGCTAACTGACGACGCACAAAAAATACGAAAAATCAGAAGTGAAGTGGCCATGGTTTTTCAACATTTCAACCTATTTCCGCATTTAACAATTGTAGATAATCTTACATTAGCGCCTATATGGGTTCATAACGAGACAAAGCAAGAGGCGAGAGAAAAAGCCTTAAAGCTTTTAGATAGGGTAGGCATTAAGGATCAGGCTGAAAAGTATCCAAATCAGCTTAGTGGAGGTCAGCAGCAACGTGTTGCTATAGCCAGGTCATTATGTACTTCGCCAAAAATAATGCTCTTTGACGAGCCCACTTCAGCGCTAGATCCAGAAATGATTTCAGAAGTGCTGGATGTAATGGTAGAACTAGCAAGTGAAGGTATAACTATGATCTGTGTAACCCACGAAATGGGCTTTGCAAGAAAGGTTGCTAATAGAATAATCTTTATGGATGAAGGTCAGATTGTGGAAGAAAATGATCCAGATAAGTTCTTTAATAATGCTGAATCAGAGAGGTTAAAACTGTTTTTAAGCCAAATACTTACCCATTAAATTTAAAAAAAACTAGCCTGCTAAGGCTTACACTTAATATTAAAGGGACAATCCTATTAGGATTTCTAGCTATATCAAGCATAACTAATGCTGCTACAAACTCCTTTTCTCTAGAGGGATTAGATACCATTAAACTAAATTTTATAGACGGTAGCAAGTATGAAGGGCAAGTTGTAGAGTGCTTGCTTAATAAAAAGAAAGCAAGATGCATGCATGGCCTAGGTATTTATTCAACTCGCACTGGTCACAAGTATAAAGGTTACTTCAAAAATAATAAACCAGATGGATACGGTTTATTCTCCTCAACAGATGGTCAAAGCTATGAAGGCAGCTTTAAAAAGGGTGAACTAAGTGGGAAAGGCATTATGAATTACTCGGATGGAAGGAAGTATAAAGGTAATTTTGAGAAAAATAAGCTTGAAGGCTATGGAGTAATGACTTATCCAAGTGGTCACATATATGGGGAAGGTAGTCGTTATGAAGGCGAATGGAAGGAGGATAAAAGAGATGGAAAGGGAAGAATGATCTATTTAGATGATGGAAGGGAACTGAAAGGCTGGTTTAAAGACAATGTATTTATCAAAAAACAATAAAAACAATTAAACAATAATGCAAATCAACAACTATTCAAATATATAATTTAAAAAGAAACTATTAATAAAATACCAATGTTTAAAAAAATCTTTAAGAAAGAAGAAGCTAAATACTCGCCAGAAATGACTCAAAATGAGGATTGGACTAAGGACATTAGAAGAAGTAAAAAAATTAGCGATGAGGTAGAGCAGCTAACCTTTTTTAACGATAATAAAAGTATTAATGAGACTAATGGGACTAAGCAGGGACTAAGTAAGGATCATCTTAAAATATTGAAGAATTGCAAAGAAGAAAGTAGCGCGAATGAATTAATGACAATCCTAAAAAGATCAAACAAATCAAAATTTAAAATTGCAATTATTAACCCTTTAGTTAATTATGGTTATTTAGAACTAACAATTCCTGAAAGTCCAAGAAGTCCAATTCAAAAATATAGACTTACGAACAAATTTGTTAGGCGAAGAAATAAATAATATCCGCCAATCCACTCTTTTGCTTAAATAAAACTTCATTTCTTAGTGTTTTTAACCTAAAGTTCTATATTTGCTGTAATTCAAGTCTTTATGTATTTTCTACGCCCTTTTATACATTACCTTTAAATATGCGCTATACGGTCAAATTTAGAGTTCAATATCTAACCCTATGATTTTCCTAGTTTTTATGCCTTTTTTACTTATTTTCTATAGATTTAAGTTCGTATAATTTATATTATGTTAAATAATATTAATAACTGTCTATTTCTCATTCTTATTGTTAATTAAAAGTTAATATGAAGAATATAATGCTTAGTCCCCCTACTATATTAATAATTTGTATCAATTTTATTCTTAGTCCCAAATGATTGTTTATGCAGACAAATAAAAGAAATTATCAACTTTTAGGATTATTAATTATTGTCTGGGGATCGTCATTCCTATTAATTGATAGAAGTTTATTGTTTTTTTCTCCTGAACAAATTGTTGGTTATAGATTAATCATTGGTGCTGTTGTTATGTTGTGTGTTTCTTTTTTATACGGCAAACAACTGCCAAGATCCATTACTCCCTGGCTTCATTTTGTTGTTTATGCTGTCATCGGAAATATTTTGCCTTATTTGCTTATTGCTACTGGACAATTAACTATTACTTCAGGTATGGCTGGTCTTTTGATGGCATTTATGCCTTTAGTAACCTTAATTCTTGCACATATTTTTCTTCCTAATGATCGATTAAATCGCTTTAAAGTTTTAGGATTTATTTTGGGTTTTTCTGGAGTTATGTTTATATTATGGCCCTCTGTTAACGATGGCAGTAATACTATTTTTGGTATATTTTTGGTATTAGGAGCTGCTTGTGCATACTCTATTAATACAATTATTGCTTCTCGACTTCCTTCATACGACCCTCTTGTTTCCAGTACTTGTGTATTAATAGTTGCTAGTCTTATGTCTTTTCTAATTTGGCCAAATATCTTTTACATTGACTTTAATAATATTCCTTTCATTAGTGGCTTTAGTCTATTACTACTTGGCGCTCTTCCTACTGGATATGCTGCCTTAATTTATTTCACTATCATTAATAATGCCGGCGCCACTTTTCTATCTAATATTAATTATTTAATACCAGTTGTTGCATTTTTTCTTGGAGCGGTAGTTTTAGGTGAGCCAATCCTTTGGTACAATATTTTAGCTTTATTATTAATTATTTCTGGTATTTTTATTTCTAGATTTAAATCATAATTTATCATTTATATTATTATTTATTTATTTATATTTTTCTTTTTCTTTCAATATCTTATCTTTCTTTTTTTTCTTTTTACTTAATTATTGTTTAATCTAATATAAATATATTCTATATTTAGTGTATATTTATTTTCGTAAACACTAAATGTAGTGCCTAAAAAGGAGAGAGGTTTGAATCAAGATATTCAAGCAGTTAAAGTTAAAGCTGCTGATCAAGATATTAAGGTAGTTAAGAGAGATGGTACTAAGGAGTCTATTGATCTTGAAAAAATTCACCGAGTAGTTCATTGGGCCTCTCAAGATTTGCAAAATATCTCAGTTTCTCAAGTTGAAATTAACGCACAATTGGCTTTCTTTGATGGCATTAAAACTGAGGATATTCATGAAACTATTATCAAATCTGCTGCTGATTTAATTTCTACTGATGTACCTGATTATCAATATTTAGCTGCTAGATTATCTATTTTTCATTTACGTAAAAAAGCATTTAAGTCTTTTACACCTCCACCCCTTGAAAAACACGTCAAAAAACTCACTGATTTGGGTATTTACGATAATGATATCTTAATAAAATATAATTCTAAAGAGTTTAAGGAACTAAATGATTACATCGATCATTGGCGTGACATGAACTTTTCATATGCAGCTGTAAAGCAACTTGAGGGAAAATATCTGGTTCAAAATCGCGTAACTGGCGACATTTATGAATCTCCTCAAATACTCTATATGTTGGTTGGTATGTGCTTGTTCCAAGAGTACAAAGGATCTGTAAGAATGGATTTTGTTAAGCGTTTTTACGATGCCGCATCTAACTTTAAAATTTCCCTACCTACGCCAATTATGGCTGGAGTTAGAACTCCTACTCGCCAATTTTCATCTTGCGTTTTAATTGAAACTGATGATGATTTAGACTCTATCAGTGCAGCCTCAGGTGCTATTGTTAAGTACGTATCTCAACGTGCTGGAATTGGTATTAATGCAGGTAAAATTCGTGCACTAGGAAGCCCTATAAGAGGTGGCGAGGCTACTCATACTGGCTGTATTCCTTTCTTTAAACATTTTCATACTGCTGTTAAATCATGCTCTCAAGGTGGTGTTAGAGGCGGTGCAGCTACCCTCTTCTACCCCTTATGGCACTTAGAGGTTGATGGATTATTGGTTCTCAAGAATAATACTGGAACTGATGAAAATCGAATTCGTCATTTAGATTACGGTGTTCAATTTAATGGCCTAATGTATGAGCGATTCTTAAAAGATGATGACATTACACTATTTTCACCAAATGATGTTCCAGGTTTATATGATTCATTCTTTGCCGATCAAAAAGAATTTAAAAAATTGTATCTTAAATATGAGAAAGATGATTCCATCCGTAAAGAAAAAATTAATGCTCGTGAGTTGTTTGCAAAATTTATGAAAGAGAGAGCTAATACTGGTCGAATATACTTGCAAAACGTTGATCATTGTAATACTCATGGAGCCTTTAACCCATCTCTAGCGCCAATTAAGCAATCAAACCTTTGTATGGAAATCACACTTCCAACAAAACCTCTTTACTCTGTTCAAGATGAAAATGGAGAAGTTGCGTTATGTACTCTGTCTGCTGTTAATCTTGGTGCATTGGACTCCTTAGACGAACTTGAAGATATTACTGAAATCATTGTTCGCTCTTTAGATTGTTTATTAGACTATCAAGACTATCCATTAAAGTCTGCAGAGCTAACAAGTAATAATCGACGTACATTAGGCATCGGTGTGACTAATTTAGCTTATTACTTGGCTAAAAATGATGCGAAATACTCTGATGGCTCTGGTAACGAGTTGATTCATAAAACCTTTGAAGCATTGCAATTTTATTCCTTAAAGGCTTCAAATAAACTTGCAATAGAATTTGGTGCATGCCCTCTTTTCTCAGAAACGAAATACGCCCAAGGTATTCTTCCTGTGGATAGCTATAAAAAAGATATTGATGTTTTTTGTAACACTAAACTTGAACTTGACTGGGATTCTCTTCGGAAAGATATCAAAACTTCTGGCCTAAGAAACTCTACCTTAACAGCTCTTATGCCTTGTGAAAGCTCATCTCAAATCTCTAATTCTACGAATGGAATTGAACCACCAAGAGGCTTTGTTTCCGTTAAACAATCTAAGGATGGAATCTTAAAACAAGTGGTTCCAGAGTATGAAAAATTGCATAAAAAATATGAACTTTTGTGGGACATCAAGGATAACGAGGGTTACTTACAACTTTGTGCCATTATGCAGAAATTTGTCGACCAATCTATCTCTACAAATACTCACTATGATCCCTCAAAATTTGAAGGAAATAGGGTTCCAATGAAGCTCTTCTTAATGGACCTTCTAAAAGCCTATAAATACGGCATAAAAACACTTTATTACCATACAACAAGAGATGGAGCGAGTGATAATCAGAGTATTAATAATCCGAGTGATGATGATTGTGAAGACGGTGTATGCAAACTCTAATAACTAATTATGTCTTATAGTATTTTCAATCAAACAATAAATAACACTTTAGTAGAGCCCATGTTTTTTGGTGACTCCGTTAATGTTGCTCGCTTTGATCAACAAAAATTTGAGATGTTTGAAAAGCTAACAGAAAAGCAGCTTTCTTTCTTTTGGCGACCCGAAGAAATAGATGTTTCAAAGGACAAAATTGATTTTGCAAAGTTACTTCCCAATGAAAAGCATATTTTTATTTCCAATTTACAATATCAAATCTTACTCGATTCTGTGCAAGGTAGATCCCCAAATATAGCTTTTTTGCCAATTGTTTCGTTGCCTGAACTTGAAAATTGGATTGAAACTTGGGCCTTTTCGGAAACAATACACTCGCGCTCCTATACTCATATTATTCGCGCTATTGTGAACGAGCCTGGAGTAGTCTTCGATGAAATAATGAAAACTGATGAAATTATTCAGCGAGCCACAAGTGTGTCAAAACATTATGATAAATTAATTAAGCATTCGCAAGCCTTTTTACTTCATGGTGAAGGTAAACACAAAGTAGATGGTGAAATAATTGATATAAATCTATATTCTCTAAAGCGCCTACTTTATTTAACTATTATTTCTGTTAATATCCTGGAGGCCATCCGATTTTATGTGAGTTTTGCCTGCTCCTTTGCCTTTGCTGAAAGAAAAGTGATGGAAGGTAATGCAAAAATTATTAAATTAATTGCACGTGATGAAGCTCTACACTTGACTGGCACTCAACATATGATCAATTTAATGCGCGATGGTAAAGATGATTTAGATATGAAAGCAATTGCTATTGAGTGCGACTCTGAAGTTATACAGATGTTTAAAGATGCAGCAAATCAAGAAAAAGAGTGGGCTGAATACCTATTTCGAGATGGATCAATGATTGGTCTAAATGCTGAAATTCTTAAACAGTACTTAGAATATATTACAAATATTCGTATGGCAGCTTTAAATATGAAACCTATTTTTGAACAAACTACTAACCCACTCCCCTGGCTAAACCATTGGTTAGATTCAGACAATGTCCAAGTAGCGCCTCAAGAAACTGAAATTACATCCTATCTTGTAAGTGCTATTGACAACACTATAGATGCTGGTGACCAAGACTTTAATGACTTTAAGTTATAAGTAATGGCATTGATTAAATGTTTAGAATTGATGTTGACAATATTAACGGAAAAACAGAGTCGCTTTATGTATATGGCGATGAGTCAATATTAACTGAGCTAGAGGCTAATAATGTCCTTGTAAACTATAGTTGCAGACAAGGTCACTGCGGGAGTTGCATCTTAAAACTAGTTTCTGGCGATGTCATTCACCAAGAATGTCTAGTTCCACTCTCAAAAGGCGAAATACTTGCCTGTCAATCAAAACCAGTTACAGATATAAAGATTACTGCAAAATATTAATTACAATCCAGGTAAGCTAAAACATCTTGTGAATTACCTTGAAAAACAATTCTTTGTTTCTTTGTACTTATCTGGTAGTCATACATTGGATCATAATAATCAACTAAAAGCGACTCGATAAGAGGACGATAATTTTGTAAATCATCATTTTCTTTATGACTTTTAAGCGCTAAATTTAGTTGATTTAGGAGTGATTTATATCTTAAACCACCCAATCTTTTTTGAATTTTAAAAAGACTATTTTTCCAATAATCTGAATAATTGTTAAAGCCTGAGACATTATTTATTAAGCAAAAATTTTCAGCCATATCAACGACATATGTCTTAAAACTTATATCTAAACGCTCTTCAAGAGTCGCAGTTAGAATAACAATACTTGACTGAAGAGCTTTATTTTTAAGCGAATCAGGTAAATGTATCATTCCAATATTTTTTCCTTCATCTTCAATTATAAGGGTGTTATTAATTTCTTTTTTAATGAGCTCAATTGCAAAGGCATTTTCAAAATCAATCTGTTTAGGTTGTGGAGTCACATTATTACCAAAAGCCGAACCTCTGTGATTAGCAAGACCTTCAAGATCTATACTATTTTCAAGTTTATTTAATAATAAAGTTTTGCCACAACCGGTTTGGCCACCGAGAACCAAAAATATTTTCTCATTTACAATTCGACTCATTTCATCAATAAGAAATGACCTTAAAGCTTTATAGCCACCTTTAATTCGAGGATAAGAAATGCCTGATTGCTGATAAATCCACTCTTGGGCTATCTTTGAGCGTAATCCACCTCTAAAACAATAAAGTGCGCCTGAAGGATGTTTATTAACAAAATCCAGCCAATTACCTACTCTTTGCTCTTTTAAATGCCCATTTACTAACTCACGGCCTAGTTTAATTGCTGATTCTTGACCTCTTTCTTTATAGCGTATACCTATTAGATGTCTTTCATCATCGGTCATTAGTGGGACATTCAGTACACTTGGAAAAGAGCCATTAGCAAACTCAATAGGTGCTCTAATATCTAGCAACGGAGTATCCCCTTGAAAAATCAGAGAGAAATCGTCAATTTCTTCGCGGTCACTCATCTTAAAAAGACGGTTTCAGAGCTTTGGATAGGTTTAATAATTTTTCCAATAGGATTAAGACTCATATTATTGGCGATAAGGAGTTTATCAAATTCTGGCAAAGCCTCCTTTGAAACTGTTACTAAAAGACCACCACTAGTCTGTGGATCACAGACAATAGCCTTTTCAAATGATGATAACTTGCTAATAGAGCTTCCATAGCTATCGTAATTCCTAATAGTACCACCTGGAATGCAGTCATCATCTATATATTTTTGAATATTTGGTAATAGTGGTAGATCATTAAAATAAATCTCTGCAGCTACATTACTACCTATACAAACCTCCAAAAGGTGCCCTGCTATACCAAATCCAGTAACATCAGTTATCGCATTTACACCAGAAATTTGTGCAATTTCTAAACCTATATCATTCAACATACACATTTGCTTAACTGCCATATTATGGTCATCTGGAGTTACTAATTTCTTTTTTTGAGCCGTTGATAAAATCCCTATACCGATGGGTTTCGTTAAAAAAATAGTATCACCAATTTTTGCACTTGAATTTCTTTTAAGTTTGTCAATTTCGACAATCCCAGAGACTGATAAACCAAATATAGGTTCAGGAGAATCAATACTGTGACCACCAGCCAGACTAATACCAGCTCTTCTACATATCTCTCTTCCGCCTTCAATAACTTGTGAGCCCAATTCTGCAGGCAGTAGATTTATAGGCCAACCAAATATTGCTATTGCCATTAATGGCCTTCCACCCATAGCATAAACATCACTCAATGCATTACTTCCAGCGATCATTCCAAAGGTGAAAGGATCATCAACGATTGGCATAAAAAAGTCTGTAGTACTTATAAGCGCCCTTCCATCTCCTAGATCATAAACTGCAGCATCGTCATTTGACTCGTTACCAACAATCAAGTTAGAGTTAATTAGCTTGTCATGACCACTTCCTAGTATTTCTTTTAACAATTTTGGGGAGATTTTACAGCCACATCCAGCGCCATGACTGAACTCAGTTAGTTTAATGGGTGAAGTAATTGAATTGGAATTCAAGATTATTAAAGTTGAGAGTATTCAAAATCTAACTTTTTATAGAGCTCAATTGGCGTTATTGTGGGGTTTTTATCCATAATTTTAAATGCAACAACATTATCTTCAACACCATCCCAAAGTTTAATATAACTACCGTCTTTGTATCCATTTTTTTGTCTAAAGGTATTCAATTGATTTTTAACAACATATCGCTTATATAAATCCTCTATATTGATATCTAAGCGAGATATTATTGTAAAAAATAAATCAGTAATTTCTCGAATATTTTTAGTTTCTGGCTTAATACTTGATGTGACTGAGAGGCTTAACATACTTTCTAAAGAATTAACCAAAACATCAACATCAAAGTCACCTTTTGGTTGTAGCTCTAGGAATTTATTTGCATACTTCTCATCATTAATACGAATTGATTCAGACATTATAAAATGCCAAATATCTACTAGCTCTACTCTAATATTAGCCCAGTCTGGTTCATTATCGATATTTTTCCAATGCTTCCAATTAAAGGAATCAATTGCCTCTGCAACTTCCATGTAAATGCATTGATACCAGGATATTTTTCTATTTTCTCTAGTGACTCCAGTTAGCCATATTTCACCATTTGTATCATCATTTAACTGCTTTTGAAGGTTAAACATTTGTTCAATTTGGTTCATAATAAATGGATTATTTTAGATTAATTAAATTATAGACAGTTAAACTCTGAAAATAGCGATTAAGAGATATTTAATACCTCTCTAGTGATGTATCAATTTCCCTAGACCAGGCATCAATACCACCCTGAAGATTAACAATAGATTTAAAACCTTTAGAAAGTAAGAAATTAGCAACCTGCATTGAACGCATACCGTGATGACAATAAATAGCAAGGTTATGATCAGGATTTAGCTCTATAAATGTTTCTGCAATTTGACTCATAGGGGTATTTATAGCCCCACTTATTTTACAAATATCTATCTCCCATTTCTCTCTTACATCAACTAAATCAACCTCATTCTCAGCAAGATAGTTTTTAAATTCCCCAGGTGTTAAATCATCAATCATTTTGGCACTCTCTTTTAATTTTTATTTATAAATTATATTTTATTCTTATCGTTTATGTATGAGTAACTTTAATGGGTAAAATTTATATCGTGAGCATGAATAATGAAGATATTTTTAATTTTCCTTGTGACTATCCAATTAAGATATTTGGCTTAAGTCAGCCCGAGTTTAAAAAAACTGTTTGTAAAATTATTGAGAGCCACATTGGCAAGCTTCACACAAATCAAATTACCATTAAAAATAGCTCTAAAGGGAAATACACGTCAATAACAATAAGAATTATTGTAACAAGTCGTAAGCAGATTGATGCTATCAACCATGACCTCCAAAAATGTCCATTAGTTTCATATCTTCTGTGAATTCTTATGATTAAAATTCGAGAAAAAGGCCTACAGGACTACGTTAAAACTTGGGAAGAAATGAAATCCTTTACTGAAAATAGAAATTCTGATACTCCCGATGAGCTTTGGACTCTTGAGCATAATAGTGTTTTCACGCAAGGCCTCTCTGGAAAACCAAAACACCTACTCAAAGCAACTAAAATTCCTATTGTTCAATCTGATCGAGGCGGTCAAATTACCTATCATGCACCAGGTCAATTAATAATCTACTGTCTCATCGATATAAAAAGACTCGGTATAGGTATCAAAAAAATGGTCACTATAATCGAGCAATCATTAATTGAATTATTATCAAGTTATGACATTACAGCACATACCCTAAAGGGCGCTCCAGGAGTTTATGTAAATAACTCTAAAATTGCAGCATTAGGGCTCAAAGTTAAACAAGGAAGAACTTATCATGGATTAAGTCTCAATATTGATATGGATCTTTCTCCTTATAAGTCAATAAACCCTTGTGGATATAGTGATTTGAAGGTTACAAAAATGTGTCATCTAACAAATAATACTCTTAGAATTTCTGATATCCAACGTGAGCTATCGGAGCACTTAATTCACTATATTACAAGAACTCAAAATTAAAGCCTAAGAAGGCTAAACTCAAACAATTATATTGATGGTATGATTGAATTTTATTAACGTTAATGTAGCAACTATCAGGGTATAAATACACTTGGATTAAAAGACAGATATCACATTATGGTTTCACTAAAACCATTCAAAGGAACTAGACCGTTTAATGAGGAGGCTATAAACATAATAGCACCCTCAACCGATCACTTGTCTGAAGACAATATTGATTTAATATCTAATCAAAATTACTGGAATTATTTAAAAATATTAAATCCTGTTGGGCAACTTAAAGAATCTGAAACTTTACTTGCTGCTAAAAATCATTTCAATGAAATGAAAAAAAATGATGTTATAAAACAAGATGATAGGTTGTCTTTTTATATTTATCAAATCTCACAAGAAGAACATACTCAATTAGGATTTCTTGCTTTAGCCAATATTAATGATTTTTTATCCCATAAGATTAAAGGTCATGAAAATACGTTAGTAAATAGAATGAATGAAAGAGCTGATCAAATGATTAATATTGAAACTCAAATCGGTCCTATTTATATGTCTTACCCCGATGATAATAAAATTAATAAATTATTAGAAAGTTTTACTTCACTAGTACCAGATTATGACTTTGAATCTTTTGATCATTCTTGTCACAAACTATGGTGTATAAGTGATCCTGATGATATTAATATTATTTCTAAACAACTAAGATCCATAAACTCTTTATATATTGCAGATGGCCATCATAGAATGGGTGCCATGAGTATAATATCTCAAAATTATAAAAAATATGGCTCTCAAAGTAAGCGAAACAGAAACTGTGATGGGGTTATGGTAGCTGCCTTTCCAGCAGAACAGTCAAAAATATTTGATTACAATAGAGTGATTAAAGATTTAAATGGACTTTCAGAAAATGATTTTTTAGATAAGCTCA
>NZUR01000011.1 GCA_002698045.1 Thiotrichales bacterium
AAAGACTTAAATGAAAATTTAGCTTTTTCAGTTAAACATATTATTACAAATAATCTAAATCATAGTGATAATTCAAATAGGCTGCATTCAAGTTATATTGGTATGGACTATAAAGATCTTAAGCTGGGTTTTGCAAGTAATCCTAATGACTCTTCAATAGAAACAGAGCTCTCTTATGCTATCGCTTTATAAACTCAAAAACAAATTTCTGATTCTCTTAATGATGATAGTCAGCTCTTGCTCGATTATTTCAGATGATTTGTCGTGTAAGTTTTCTGAAATTGACTGTTATCGCTTTAACTATTCATCAATTGAGAGTTTCAGGGATTCGGTAACAGAGCATGCTTCGCAGTGGAGTTTGAAAGATCCTGCGGATGCTTTATCTAATCTAACAATAAATAAAGAGTTGTCTATCAAGTCCTCAAATGATGCTGAGGAGTTGATTTCGACTAATCCTGAAGACATCTATGTCCTTGCTAGATACATCACTGAAAATCAAAAACCAAGAGAGTGGCTGTTCCTTGCTGAGCAGACTTTTTTGCGAAGTTGGAATAACCTAAATAGATAGATTAAATTTTCTTTATTTTATTGGCAAGAATCAATATGTCAATATCACTTTTTCGATTAAGTGAGTGCATCATACGGTGACAGTTTGGGCACAATGCTACTGCATTTTCTGTCATATCTTCGCCATCATCTTCTAAATGTTTAACATGATGTACTTCTAGGTAAGGTTCCCCATTAGGTTCGTTAAATGGTGCTGGCTGTTCACATAGTTCACAGACTCCATTGGCTCTCCTTAATGTATAAGAAACAACGTAAGGATTTCTTTGATGACGTATAGTTGCGACCTCTCTAAAACCGAGTATATCTGGCAAGTTGTTTGCTTTACTTTCTAATTCTTTATTACTAAGTTTTTGAGATTTTTTAAATTGAGCTTTAAAAACATTTTCAATTTCAGAATGATTGATTGGCTTTGAATTATTATTGAACTTGAGTGGGAAGACCCACACAAGTCTAGAGTCACCATTTTTATCAGGCTGTTGCTTTTGATAAGGCTTATCATACAAATGAACCTCTCCACGATAAATGTATTCTCCTACTTTAAATACTTCAAAAAGATGAGGAACAACACCATTAGATTTTGATTCAGAGAGGGTTTTGTTTTCCCGTGTCAGCTCTTGATCACCTATCTGCCCCTTACCTATATGATGCACTTTATTATTAAACCATCTATCGTGATAGATTGATTTGATATGGTTGATAATTAAAACGAGCGTGTTGGTGCTATTGGATTTATTCATTCCGGACTGTAATGAGCAGCCGAAAGTTGAACGAATCTCCTCATTTGAATAGATATTTCCAAGTTGTAAATTCTGAATTTGCATACCAAGAACCTTGCAATAACTACTATTGTTAATTAAATAGCGATTTATTAAAAATCTATCATAGCACTTTTTATGAGTAATGGTTTCTGAATTGAATCAATACGGAGCTATCAGAATAACAAAGTCTTTCACAACTGAATTCATGCTGATATGAATTTTTTTAGTAGTGTTTAAGTGAATTTTTAGCATAATGATATTTATTAATTTAGAGAAGTGAAGAGTGACTAAAAAGAATATTCTAGTGTTCAAACATATGTCCTCACAAAACCCAGGCATTTTTCGTGATTTTGCAGAGAGTCAGAGCGTTAACTTTATTGAAATTGATCTTCATGCAGGAGACAAAATTCCTGATTTAAAAGACTTTGATGGTCTCTGGGTAATGGGTGGTTCTATGAATGTTTGGGAGGAAGATAAATATCCCTGGCTGATTGAAGAGAAAAAAGCAATTAGATATGCAGTAGAAGATCTTAAAATGCCATTTTTAGGAATATGTCTTGGCCATCAGTTGCTTGCAGTTGCAATGGGAGGTAAAGCTATCGATACTGGACGATACGAGGTAGGTCTGTTTGAAATTGAGCCTACCGAAGAAGGCTTGAATCATCCACTACTTCAAAATCTTAAAGATTCAGAAAAGTGGGTAAATGCTCATTTGGTGGAAGTTATAGAGGCACCGAAGAATTCTATAATCCTAGCAACCTCAGATCATTGCCAAAACCATGTTATGCAGCTTGGTGAGAACGCATACTCCTGTCAGTTTCATCCTGAAGTTTGTAGCCATACCTTAGAGGGGTGGATGAAAATTCCTGGTGTGCCTGATTTTTTTGATGAGCTCAGTGCCAATGGACTTGATGATTTAACATCTAGTATTACTGAAAATCTAGATGTTAATAATAGGGCATCCTCTGTTTTATTTGAAAATTGGTGTAACCTCGTTTTTAATTAGAAGATTACTTAAAGTTTCATTATATTTGGCCAATATTGTTGCATTGATATAGAATCAATGTCAAAATCCAAATATCAAAATGTATCTACTATTTCAATGACAGTTAAACATTGTTCACAATGCCAACAACAGTTTGGCTGTGGTGCTGGCACTGGAAACTGCTGGTGTATGAGTTTCCCCCCAATTATGGCGCCAACCATAGAGCAAGACTGTTTCTGCCCGTCTTGTCTCGGTGAGGCTATTAATAATAGAATTGAGTCTCTTGTTGAAGATAATGGTATGGAAAGTTTTCAGAGACTTGCTGAGCCATATCGCAACCAATCTAAGCTCATTCAAAATGTTGACTTTACCATTGAAGATGGACTCCATGTTTTTAGTAAGTGGTATCTCATTAAACAGGGAAAATGCTGCAATAATGGTTGTAGTAACTGCCCATATTAACTAAAGGAAACTATGCATAAATTTGACGACCAAGCCTCCAAGATATTACTTAAGGTTCTATCACATACTATCGAAAGATTAAGTATGGATCCACCTACTCTTGATTATCCAAAGTCGGTTGATTTTTTTGAAAAAAATGCCCCGAGCTTAATAACTGAAGCTGGCAATTCAATTGATAAAGTTTTTGACCAATATAAAAACACCATAGAGCAAAGCATTATCTCTGCAGACTCTCCAAGAAACCTCTCATTTATACCTGCAGCGCCTACCAAAGCATCAATGATTTTTGACCTAGTTGTTTCTGCAGGCTCCTTGAATGGTGTTTCTTGGATAGAGGGGAGTGGTGCAGTTTGGGTGGAAAATCAAGTGATTCGTTGGATCGCAGATCTTGTAGGTTTCCCAGAAGATGCGGGCGGTTGTTTTGTGGCAGGTGGTACTAATGGAAATCTTTCTTCACTTGTTGTTGCAAGAGAAAAACATCGAAAAAAGTATAAAGATCATTCAAAACGCTTAGCGATTATTTGCTCAGATCAAACTCACTCATCTGTTAAAAGTACCGCTAAGGTTATGGATTGTGATGTGATTGTGGTTCCTACAAATGATTCATTTCAGTTAACACGAGAGTCAATTGAAAATGAATTAAAAGTTCATTCTAAGAAATATAAAGAACTTGATATATTTGCAATTGTTGCAACAGCAGGGACTACCAACTTAGGAGTAATAGATGATATTAGTGGCATCTCAAAGTATGCAAAAAGAAATAAGATTTGGCTTCATGTTGATGGTGCTTATGGCGGTGCAGGGCTCTTGTCAGAAAAGGTTAAGGATCTTTTTAGTGGCATTGAGTATGCAGATTCATTTATCGTGGATCCACATAAATGGTTTTTTGCGCCATTCGACTGTGCAGCTGTAATTTATCGAAACAAGCACTTAGCTGCAGAAGTTCATTCTCAACAAGCGAGCTATTTAGATATTTTGCATGACGAGGAGGCTGGTGATAATCCTTCTGATTATGCCTTCCATCTTACAAGGCGGGCTCGAGGTTTGCCGATGTGGTTTTCTTTGTCGGTTTATGGAGTAGACGCTTATCGTCAAGCTGTTGAAAGCTCTCTTGATATTGCAAAATATGCTGCAGATGAAATTAAGAAATCTTCCTATTTAACATTATTGATAGAGCCTTCACTTTCAGTAGTTGCCTTTGAGCGTGATAATTGGGGATGGGAGGAATACAAAAACTGGTCCACTGAACAACTCAAAAAGCAAGTCTGTTTTGTTGTTCCTTCTTTAGTTAGAGGTAAACCAGTATTTCGTTTTGCTTTTTTAAACCCTGAGACCTCAAAAGAAATAGTTGATGAAATTTTATTGAGCCTTGAATAGCTCATCTCTTCTATATGAGAATTAAATGATTAGAAAGATAGTACAAATAGGTAACCCAGCTTTACGTCAAATTGCTGACGCAGTTAATGAGAGTGAAATTACTTCTGATGAAATTCAGAATCTCATTGATGATCTTATTGAAACAATGAGGAATGCAAATGGCGCAGGTCTTGCAGCTACACAAATTGCGGTACCTCTCCGAATTTGTGTAATAGAGGTTAATAAAAACCCTCGCTACCCGTACAAACCTGATATTCCATTGACTGTATTAATTAACCCGAAGATTACCTTTCTAACAGATGAGAGGATTTCTGTTTATGAGGGTTGCCTATCTGTCCCCAACCTAAGAGGTCAGGTTGATAGGTGTCCTGAAATTATAATTGAGGGGTTTGATAGGGAAGGTAAAAGTGTCAATTTTGTTTCAAAAGGAATCAGTGCCGGTACTTTTCAACATGAACTCGACCATCTTGATGGTTTAGTCTTTACCGATAGAATGAGAGATGCCAGCTCATTAACAACTATCGATGAGTTTGCGCTCAATAATGAAGAAGAATTTAAAGAACAAGTTATGAGTATTGTTGAACATTATGGAAGTTAGTGAGCAAGATAAAAATTTTGAATTGCAGGATTCTGGGGACCGAGGCTCTGGAGTTTTTACTAAGAATTTTTATGGCAAAGGTCGAGTTGTAATGACGGGTGTTATGGATAAAATTGTTAGTATTAATCATGTGGGCGTCTCTCAGATTGGTGAACATGAATATGTCGCACCAGTCGGATTTATGGCTCTCGTTAATCATTCATGTAACCCAAATTGCGGCATCAAGGTTAATGAGACAGGGGCTCATGATTATGTTGCTATGAGAGATATTGAACCTGGCGAAGAGGTCACCTTTGATTATGCAATGCAAAATTATAAAATAGGGTATTTTCCAAGTAGGTGTTTATGTGGCTCCTCAGAATGTCGAGGAACGGTCGGAGGTTGGGTGGACTTACCGAAGGATAAAAGGCAACATTACGAAGGCTATGTTGCACCATATCTGCTCGAACTAGACAATAGCTAAGTTCCTATTTAGGTTACTTTATAAAACTTCTTTTTTGAAGAGTAATTAAAGATGATTTTTCTAGATTTTCAATCTTACTTCATATATACTCGTTCTTGATAGGTGTTAAATTTTCCTATCAATAAAAAGGAGAGAGGTTTTTTAAACTTTAAAAGGAGATAATGTTTTGGAAGATCAAATATTAGCTTTAACGGCAGACTTAGCTGCTGTCAAAAGTGCGGCTCAGGTCACAAACACGATGTTTGCTGAGATGTACTATTATGTAACGATCCCGTTGATGGTTCTTATTCATGCTGGCTTCCTTCTCTATGAGATGGGCGCTACTCGCGTGAAGAACGTTCTTTCATCGGGTATGAAAAATTTACTCGCGTTCGCGTTTACAATTGCTGCGTGGTACCTGTTTGGCTGGTGGTTCTACTGGGCCTTACCAACGTTTCCGTACGACCTCGCCTCTGGCGCAGGTTACATGGGAATTTCAGGTATAGAGTATGCTAATGCTATAGCTTTACCATGGGGCGATTCTGCTCAATACATGGGTCCGAATATGGGTGACAACGCGTCAGGTGTATTCTGGGGTGCTTTTGCATTGTTTGCTGCGACTACCGCTTCTATCGCTTCTGGTGCTCTGATCGAGAGAATACAAACCGTAGGTTTTGTAATCTGTGCGATTGTACTAGGTACTGCTGCTTGGGGTACTGCTGCGGCATGGGGATGGCACGCAGACGGATGGTTAGTTACTGAGTTTGGATATCACGACTTTGGTGCTGCTGGTCTTGTACACGCTGTCGCTGGATTCTTTGCACTCGGTGTCCTAATGAATTTAGGGCCACGTGTTGGGAAGTTCAATGCTGACGGTTCGGCGAATCACATTGCTGGTCACAATATGCCACTTACAGTAACCGGCTTAATGCTGATTATTGTTGGTTTCTTCGGATTCCTAATGGCTTGTATCATTCTGCCTGGTGAAGGTTGGAGCTGGTACGCTGACAAAGCAACGACCATTTACGGTACTCCAATGACGCTGGCAGCGCTAGGATTTAATGTTCCTCTGGCTGCTGCAGGCGGAATTATCGGTGCTTGGGTTATGACTAGAGATCCTTTCTGGATGATGTCTGGCTGTCTAGCAGGTATTATTTCAGTAGCTGCAGGATTGGACCTTTACTTTGGTTCTACTGTCCTCGCTATTGCTATGGTTGCAGGTATGATTATAAAACCATGTGCAGACTGGCTTGAAGGTTTTGGTATCGATGATGCTGTTGGCGCGGTTACGATTCACGGAACGATTGGTCTATTCGGTCTAGTTGTTCTTGGTATCTTAGGTTCTGGTGCTCCAGGGCTTGGTGCTTTTGCTCCAGAAGGTACTGTGGCTATAAGCATATGGGGTCAAGTTGTTGGTGCAGTAGTAATGTTCTTACTTGGTTTTGTTCCAGGATATGTCGTATCTTGGTTAGTAAACAAGGCTGGAATGTTGCGTATCCCAGAAGCAGTTCAAGAAAGAGGACTTGATGCAGTGAAAGTACCTGCACAAGCTTACCCTGAGGGTATGACGAGTCCTGCATCTGAATCTTAATTATAAAGGAGAATTAATATGGGATATTTTGCTGAATCTTTTGCAGAACTTTATAATGCCGATGGTTGGATTGACATGGGTATGTATATCGGTGCTGGCTCATCAGCCGGTGGCTGGTGGACAGTGATTGCTACGGTTATGTTGCTAGCAGTGTTAGCTAAAGGCAACTCTGACGAGCAAGATCACTATAAGTAACCAACTGTAAAAGTAATAAAACGAAAAGGGCGGTATGAAAATACCGCCCTTTTTTTTGTTCAAACACTAATTCTATGATTGATTCATTTTGTTAAAAGTTTGGTGAATTAAATGCCCTTTAAACTTTTAGCAATAGTCTTGCAGGATCCTCTAAAGCTTCTTTAATTGAAATTAGAAACTGAACCGCCTCCTTGCCATCAATAATTTGATGGTCATAAGACAGAGCCAAATACATCATTGGTCGAATCACAATTTCACCATCGACTACAACTGGGCGATCTTCGGTTTTATGCATTCCTAAAATAGCGCTTTGAGGAGAGTTTAGGATTGGTGTAGAGAGAAGGGATCCAAAAACACCACCGTTAGATATAGTGAAGGTTCCACCNCTCATTTCATCAACNCCAAGAGAGCCTTCTTGAGCCCTATAAGCAAAGTCAGTTATACGTTTTTCNATTTCATGCATTTCCATTTTATGGGCATCACGAAGAACGGGTACAACAAGCCCACGTTCTGAAGACACAGCCACTGAGACGTCGCAATATGCATGGTAAATAATGTCATCACCATCAATATAGGCGTTGACTGTAGGGAATTTTTTAAGTGACTCGACAGCAGCCTTAACNAAGAAAGACATAAAGCCTAATTTGATTGAATATTTTTTCTCAAATGCCTCTTTATAGCTAGATCTCATAGTNAATATTTCGCTCATATCAACTTCATTGAATGTTGTGAGCATAGCCGTATTTTGAGTAGCAGAGTGGAGCCTATTTGCAATAGTTTTACGAATTCGGCTCATTGGGACTCTTTCTTCCATTCGATTACTCATTACTGGAGCCTTATTGAGATTTAAGCTATCATCACTAGCTTTATTTTGAGCTTNCTCTACTTCAACTTCTTCAGCTGGAGCTTCTTCAGTTAGAACTTCAGCAACAACTTCGTTAGCTGGAGCTTCTTCTGTTGGAACTTCAGCAACAACTTCGTCAGCTGGAGTTTCTACTACAACTTCTTTAGCTTCATCATCCAAAAGACCAAGAACTTGCTGCTCGCTAACAGTTTCACCTTCCTTTTCTAGGATTTCACTTAAAACGCCAGACTCTTCTGCAGGAACTTCAAGTACAACTTTGTCAGTTTCAATTTCAACAATGACATCATCGATTTCAACATAATCGCCAGGCTTCTTGTGCCATACTGCAACAGTCGCCTCANTTATTGATTCTGGCAATATAGGTACTTTTACTTCTTTCACTTCTTAATACTCCTAGAGTTATTTATAGGCTGAATGNCTAGCGCTTGTTCAATTACGTAGCTTTGGTTNATGTTGTGTTGTCTNATACTTCCTTCAGCTGGNGCTGCATAAAGNTCTCGTGCAACANCATGGAGAGTTTGATTTTTAATTATACATTCCATAAAATTATGTCTAGAAGTGTACCATGCGCCTTGGTTAATTGGTTCTTCTTGGCACCAAACTACATNCTTAGCTTTTGGAAATTTTGCGAGCTCTGTCATAAGTTTCTCTGCGGGAAATGGGTAGAGCTGCTCGAGCCTAAGGATTGCTACATTATTAATCTGATCATCTTGGCGACGCGTTAATAATTCATAAAATATCTTGCCACTACACATAATGACGCGGTCAACTTNTTTAGGTTTAATGTTGTCATACTGCTCTTCATATACATCCCTAAACTTTCCCTCAGTGAACTTAAATAAAGGTGAGGAAGCTAGAGGATTTCTTAACAAGCTTTTAGGAGACATAATTATTAGAGGTGCGCGAAATTTTCTATTAACTTGTCGTCTCATTAAGTGAAATATTTGAGANGCAGTCGTGGGAACGCAGACTTGCATATTGTGACTAGCACAAAGCTGAAGAAAACGCTCAAGTCGTCCGGATGAGTGTTCAGGTCCTTGACCTTCAAGGCCATGTGGAAGAAGCATAACTAAGTTAGAAAGACGCCCCCATTTAGCCTCTGCTGAGGCAATAAATTGATCAATAATTGCTTGCGCACCGTTTACAAAATCGCCGAACTGAGCTTCCCAGATAACTAGAGACTCTGGATTTGCTGTAGCGTAACCATACTCAAATCCAAGTGCAGCCTCCTCCGAAAGAATTGAATCAATAATCTGAACTTTTCCTTGAT
Source organism: Thiotrichales bacterium (assembly GCA_002698045.1). GTDB lineage: Bacteria > Pseudomonadota > Gammaproteobacteria > PS1 > Pseudothioglobaceae > Pseudothioglobus. The sequence continues at coordinate 9,111 of NZUR01000011.1, forward strand.
TTTTGCTAATATGTTTAAGAGGAATGTAATCTTCATTTGCTAATTGATTGTGGAGTACTGCATTGCGGTGAAAGAATGTTCCTCTTCCACTATCTTGGCCTGAAAGTCGAATAGATGTACCTTGCTCTGTGAGACTTGCATAAGCTAATGTTTCAGCAAAACCCCAGTCAGCATTAATTTTATCATTGGCCATTTTCTNNCTATCAGACAGCATCTTTTTAACTCGCGGGTGAACCTCAAAGCCAGTAGGTATTTTTTGAAGTTTTTTNTTNAGTTTCTTTATGTGTTTATGAGTAATGGAAGATTCATAAGGAGCCTCCCATGAAGCATCAAAATAATCTTCCCAGAGCATTTCCCAGGCTCTTTTGTTTTTTGGCTTAATGATATTGTATGCAACCCTGTGGCCATCTTTTAGCTCTTGTCGGTAATCACTTATCATTGAGTCAACTTCTGCCTGATNAATTACACCTTCCCTCATAAGAGAGNTTGCGTAGTTTGATCTGGTTGTTGGCATTTTACGTATAGCTTCATACATCAATGGCTGAGTAACGGCNGGTTCATCTGCTTCATTGTGGCCATGACGCCTGTAGCACATCAAATCTATTACCACATCTTTTTTATATCTCATACGGTAATCAAGCGCTAAGCGAGTTATAAAACTAACCATTTCAGGGTCTTCAGCGTTGACATGAAAAACAGGTGCATTAATCATTTTTACAACATCAGTGCAATAGTCAGTCGACCTAGCATCATCTTGTTTACTAGTGGTGAAGCCGATCTGATTATTAATAATAATGTGAATAGTTCCTTGGGTTCTGTATCCTCCAGACTGAGACATATTTAATGTTTCCATAACAACGCCCTGACCTGAAAAGGCGGCATCACCATGAATAAGAACAGGCAAAACCTTTTGACGATCTGAATTACCGATAATATCTTGATGGTATCGAGCGTAACCTTCAATAACTGGATTAACTAANTCCAAGTGAGAGGGGTTAAACATCAAAGCNAGGTGGACATTATTTTTTTCTGTTTTAATATCTGAAGAAAAGCCTTGGTGATATTTCACATCACCCGTTTGATTCTTNGTCAGTCCTAAATCGCCATCAAATTCTTTGAATAAGNTTTCAGCGCGCTTACCCATGATATTAATCAATACGTTTAAGCGTCCCCTATGTGCCATCCCTAGACAGATTCTCTTCATTAAGTGATTACCTGAGTGCTCAATAAGGACATTCAGTAGTGGTATGAGAGTGTCACTCCCTTCTAAAGAAAAACGTTTTTGACCGACGTATTGATTATGAAGAAATTTTTCAAAAACTTCGGCTGCAGTTATTCGTTGAAGTAGCCATTTTTTGTATTCTGAATCATTTTGAAGATTTACAGACATGGTCTCAATTTTTGTTTGAATCCATTTCCTTTCTTCAATATTAGGGATATGCATATACTCAGTACCAAGGCTGTCACAATATGTTTTTTCTAGAGAGGCTACAAGTTCTCGTAAAGTATTACAGTTTGGCCCTTGATAGGAGCCCATTTGAAAGGTCTTATCTAGGTCTTCAGTAGTTAAACCAAATTCTTCAATTGTAAATGGTGGNGTTGAGTGATGTCTTGGTCTCTTTAAAGGGTCAAGTTTAGCTCTCAAGTGTCCCGAGAATCGATAGGCATAAATTAAACGAAGAACACCGAGTTGTGCGGCACTTTTGCTTGCTGGAGTCTGGAAAGATGTTGATTCAAAATTAGTTTCACCGAAACTAATAAAACGATTAATCACATCTTCATGTGAGTTTGAGTTGTTATTCATTGTTCCAAGAATTTATAGCAAGAAAACAAATTGTTTTTTGGATTGTATGAGAGTGACCAAGACTATACTTATTGCTAAAAAATAGCATGCAATTTTGCACTTGCTTTGTCATCAAAATATTCACAATTTGTGAGTTAGATTTTAACTTGAAATTATATAGGGATTGNTATCTTCTAATTGATAATTATTNAAATTATTCATAATNTAAATNTGNCAACTTTTTTATTGATAATTAANGNTTCTANGACTGTATNATATTCACTACAAATCTTATTGTATTTATTAGTGANTTTTANTNCATCTCTTATTTGAATTATTTNCAATCAAATGAATAATTTTCTACAAATTCTTAAAGAAAAAAACCATATATTAGCTGACGGCGCTACTGGCACTAATTTGTTTGCTATGGGGCTTGAAACTGGCGACCCTCCTGAGCCTTGGAATGTTAATCATAGAGATCGAATTCGTGCCCTTCATCAAGGCTTTGTTGATGCAGGATCTGATATGTTTCTTACTAATTCTTTTGGGGGTACTTCTTATAGACTTCAATTACACAAATTTGAGAGCAGAGTTTTTGAGCTAAACAAGGCTTCTGGAATTATTGCCAGAGAGGTAGCTGATAATTCTAATCGCCTGGTAATAGTTGCTGGTGCAATGGGGCCAACTGGTGAGATGATTGAGCCACACGGTCTCATGACTCCAGCTGAAGCGACTAATGCCTTTAAGGCTCAAGCAGAGGGCTTAGTTGAAGGGGGTGTTGATGTTTTATGGCTAGAGACAATGTACTCAATGGAGGAGCTCGAGGCAGCACTAGATGCGGTTAAAGATTTTGGATTACCTGTCTGCGCAACCATGAGTTTTGATACAGCTGGTAAAACGATGATGGGGGTTACACCGTCAAACCTTGCTTTGAGAGCTAAAGATCTTAATTTGACAGGGTTTGGTGCAAACTGCGGTATAGGTGCTTCTGACCTATTGGCAACAATCAATGACATTAATCGAAACGTTGGTCCAGATACAGTAGTTATTTCAAAGGCAAATTGCGGTATCCCAGAATTTCACGATGGCAGTATTGTCTATTCTGGAACCGAAGAGTTAATGGCTGACTACGTTCAAATTGCTATGAACTCGGGGGCAAAGATTATTGGTGGTTGCTGTGGAACAACCTTTGATCATNTAAGAGCAATGCGAAAGGCTATGGATGAGCACCNGATAAGTTCACCTCCAACTCTAGATCAAATTGAAAATATGGTAGGTCCAATGTCGAAGGGTTCTAGGGCGATTTTCCAAGGAGATGACTCAACACCGACTAAGAATCGAAGAAGTCGCCGCTCAAGATAATAATTNAGTTATTTTGGGTAGTTGTGTGCTAATATTNTTTTCTTTATAATATATATTTCTTATTCTAAGTAAATAATTANTTTATGNCTTCTAACTCAGAAAACCCATTAAAACAAAAAAGCGTTTCAATAATAAATAAAGAGCTTCCAAGTTTTGGANCNGATAAGCAGCTAGAAGCATCCATTGGAAAGCAAGTNCGTNTTAACCGAAAAAATGCTGGGGTAACACTTCAGCAACTNTCAAAGCAATCNCAGTTATCTGCAAGTATGCTTTCAAAAATTGAGAATGGTCAGATTAGTGCTTCACTAAAAACGATTCAATCAATATGTCATGCACTTAATATTTCAATTACATCTCTGTTTGAGCAGCATGATAAAGACGTTGAGCCAACCTTTATTAAGTCAGGAGAAGGTTTAACAATAGAAAGAGCAGGGTCAGATGAGAGTCGTCATTATCAGCTTCTAGGTCATACAGTAGGAGGTTCACTAAAGGTCGAGCCATGTCTTATCACTGTTAGTTCAAGAGACTATGATTTTCCAGAATTTCAACACAAGGGNGTTGAATTTATATACATGCTTAAAGGTCAAATGGATTATTACTATGGAAGCAAGATTTACCACTTCAATAAGGGTGACTCTATATATTTTGACTCAGATAAACCACACGGACCTAAAAAAATTATCTCAGATGAATGTCAATTTTTAACTGTTATCTGTTCCACTAGTTCTGATTAATTTTTTTTATTAAAGTTTTACTAGTAATTGTTGTTGCTTATTATCTATATAGATACTTCCCTATAGGACCATTTTTTTATAATTTTTTTCTTGTTTTTTCTTGGTAAATTAGAAGAAAAACAACTCTTTATATAATTTCTTTAAAATCACAAAAATTTCTTGACAATGGAATATCATTGGGAGTATACTCACCCAAATATTTGTTGAATAGTATTTTTTTTTAAGTTATTTCAGTGGTGTAGTTTTTTATTCTTAACTACTACAGTAAGGCTAGCAACAAATTTTTGATGTACTTATTTAGTTTTTTTCTTTGAGACAAAATAAATACATATATAGGGGGTAAATCTTTAATAAAGATTTTTTTTATTTTTTCGGAGAAATTAAATGACAGATTTAGAACAACACGTTAACGAACCTGGTCGCGATAAGCTTGTAAAAGATGTTAAAGCTAAGATNGATGCTTTAGGTGTTACATATGTATATTATCAGTTTGTATCAGTTACCGGGCGTATCGTCGGTAAGGGTATTCCTGCACGTCACTGGGAGAGATTGGCTGAAAAAGGTTTTCAANTAGTATACGGTTCAACAGCAAACTTATTTATAGATCGACACGGTGATTATATTGGATATGGACCTGAAGCTTCTGAGCTTGTAGGTTTGCCAGATCCAGATACTTTTTGTCAGCTTCCATGGGATAAGAGAGTTGCTCGCGTTTTCTGTAGACTTTATAGGAATCGTGAAGAGCGAGAAAATGCAGGCGCTGCATTAACATCTGATTGCCGTGGTAACTTATATAGACAACACAAGGAATTCCAAGAACAATATGGTTTAGATATGCGTTGTGGTACAGAGCCAGAGATGATGTGGTTAAAGCGTGGCGATGATGGACTGCCAAATGGTGGTGTCACAAAACCAAACTGTTACCACATTGATCAGTTTGAAGAGTTACGTCCAGTATTCATGAAAGTTATTGAATATTCTGAGCAAATGGGACTTGATATTATTCAGGGAGACCATGAAGATGCTCCAGGTCAATTAGAACTCAACACGCAATTTGATGATGTACTCAGAAATGCTGACCGCTTAACAACATACCGCCAAATTTGTGCACAAGTTGCTCGTGAGTTTGGTTTGATTGCTTGCTTTATGAGTAAACCTTTTATGGGTGTTTCGGCGTCAGGTTGTCACCACAATATGTCTTTATGGAAAGGCGGTAAAGAGGTTTTCCATCCAGAAATTGCTTCAGGTGATGGAGAGCTTCCAGGTATGCCTGGTTGCTTCACTTACAAAGAGGGTGGCGAGAATACATTTATGCCGGACCCTTCTATTGACGAAAAGATGCCGGGCCCTATTGGTCTAAATTCAATTGGTGGTGTTATTAAGCATTTACCAGCACTGACTTCAATTGGCTCTTCAACGGTGAACTCATACCGTCGTCTTTGGGATACGGGTTTTTGGGCACCAATTTTTGCTGACTGGGGCTACCAGAACCGTACCTGTGCGCTTCGTGTTTCTGCACCAGGTCGTTTTGAGTATCGTTCAGTTGATTCAATGGTTAACCCTTACTTGATGGGTTCAGCCTTGTTGAAAGCTATGGGCGATGGTATTGATAATAATATCGATGCAGGAGAGCCTGAAGAGCGCAACATCTATGCAGCAATGGAGGCAGGTAAACAAGTTACTAAGCTTCCTATGTCTCTAGGTGATGCGATGAATGAACTAGATAATGACGAAGTTATTAAATCTGCGATGCCTGATGAAATGTATAAGGTCTATCACCACTACAAAACAGATGAGTGGGAAAGATTTAATCATACGGTAACAGATTGGGATATGGAAACTTACTTGGACTGCTTACCTTAGGCTAGTTTAATTTAGGTTTTTTATTTATAGAGTGCCCACCTAACCGGTGGGCAATTTTTCGGAAAGGGAGATTATTTTATGTGCGGAATAGCAGGAATTATTCATAAAAAAGCTGGAAAGGATGTAAAAATTGGTGAACAAATGACATCAATGCTGCAAGCTTTGAAGCATCGAGGACCAGATTCAACGGGCTATGCAATGTATGGCGAAGATAATGGAAATCAAATTTTGCGTTTTAAGGTTGCTGAAGCGGCTGATTTAGAAGGTAGTTATGATATACATGCTACAATCAAAGAGCGCCTTGAAGCAGTGAATACGAGACTTACTGAGTTAGGTGTTAAGGTTGTAAATAAAGAAAGCCCAACTGAATATGCTCATCGATATGAGGTTAAATTCTCAGGTGATATGAAAAAAGTTGCTGACTTTGTTGAAGATATTGAAGGTGTTGAGATTTTATCTATCGGTAACTCACTAGAGTTAATTAAAGATCTAGGAGATGCTTCTATTGTTTCTGATCAATATGGCCTCAATGACTTCAATGGTTCTCACGGAATTGGGCACACCAGGATGGCTACAGAGTCAGACGTAGATATTCGCTCTGCTCACCCTTACTGGGCTTATCCATTTAGTGATGTTGCAGTGGTTCATAATGGACAGTTGACAAACTATTGGACAAATAGACGTGCACTTGAACGTAAAGGTCACCGCTTTTCCTCTAACTGCGACTCTGAACTTATTGGAGTTTATCTTGCGGATAGAATTAGTCAAGGTGCTGATTTAGAAACTGCCATGAAAGATTCAGTTGAATATTTAGATGGCGTTTTCACTTACTTGGTTGCAACAAAAGATCAACTTGGCATGGCCAAGGATGTTATGGCTGCAAAACCAATGGTTGTTTATGAGGGTGATGACATGATTGCACTTGCTTCAGAAGAAGTTGCAATTAGAACATTGTTTGATCATCACATTGAAACATTTGACCCATATCACGGAGAGGTAAAAGTATGGCAAAACTAAATAAAGAGACGTCTCATGAAATGGGGCTGCATGAGGAGCAACTAAAAGGCAGAACTCAGCAACGCTTTTTTTCTGTTGATGAAACTGAAAATCTAACGTATTTCCACTCATTTGATGTTGATACGTCTAAAAGTGCATCGATTGATGCGCTTGAGAAGACACCAAGAGAAATTAATCGTGAAATCAGAGAGTTAATGGAAAAAGGTATTGGTGACATTACGGTTGATAACCCTATGTCTAGGCATGGTGTCGGTGTTGGAATCTTGAATCGCCTTAACTTAACTTTCTCAGATAGCTTGGGCTACTTTGGTTGCGGTTTAATTGACGGTCCTAATGTTCATATTAAAGGTCGTGTAGGCTGGTCTTGTGCTGAAAA
>NZUR01000012.1 GCA_002698045.1 Thiotrichales bacterium
ACCTTGTCGTGTGTATTTTGACTTGTTCAATGCCTCTTCACTTGATTTTGTGATTTGGGCTTTCAGTACGATCACCGAGGGAGCAGAATTTAAGAGAATCAAAGGAAAATTATTGCTTGATGTAGCTGACATTATTGCTGATCATGGTGCTGAAATTGCCTATCCAACTCAAACTCTGCATATTCAAAAACCCGAGTAATGGGTATCTCTAAATTGCATATACGCACCTTCGGGTGTCAAATGAATGAGTACGACTCGAACAAAATGAGTGACGTACTAAAGCATTCTCATGGGCTCGAAGTAACTGATGACATTAAGCAGGCAGATGTTCTTTTAATTAATACCTGTTCAATTCGCGAAAAGGCCGAGGAAAAACTATTTCATCAACTAGGGCGCTGGAAAAAATTAAAAACCAATAATCCAAACCTAGTAATTGGTGTAGGAGGCTGTGTTGCCTCTCAAGAAGGCGACCTAATACTTAAAAGAGCACCATATGTCGATATGATTTTTGGCCCTCAAACACTTCATAGGCTCCCAAATATGCTCAATGAAGTACTTGATAATAGTGACATAAGTATTGACATTTCTTTCCCAGAAATTGAAAAATTTGATTATTTACCTGAGCCTCACAGTGAAGGAGCATCAGCATTCGTCTCGATAATGGAAGGCTGCAGCAAATATTGTACTTTTTGCGTTGTCCCATATACCAGAGGTGAAGAAATATCTCGACCTTTTAATGATGTGATTCGTGAAGTTGAATCCTTAGCTACACAAGGAGTTAAAGAAATTAACCTACTAGGTCAAAATGTTAATGCTTTCAGGGGCCTTATGGATGATGGTGAGGTTGCTGATTTAGCGCTATTGATTGCAATTGTTGCTCAAGTATCTGGGATTGAAAGGATTCGATACACAACATCTCATCCGGTAGAGTTCAGTGAACGACTGATTCAAGCCTATGCTGAGGTGCCAGAACTAGTCTCACATCTTCATCTACCTGTCCAGAGTGGATCAGACAAAATCCTAGGTCTAATGAAGCGAGGTCATACCGCTGTAGAATACAAATCGAAGATTCGTAATTTAAAGAAAGTTAGACCTGATATTTCTCTTTCTTCAGATTTCATTATTGGTTTTCCTGGTGAAACAGAAGAAGATTTTAATAACACAATGAAACTTATTGATGAGGTAGGGTTTGACAAATCCTTCAGTTTTATTTATTCAAAGCGGCCAGGAACAATTGCATCAAGCCTGCCTGATGATGTCAAATCATCGGTAAAAAAACATCGACTTTCTCTTATTCAAGATAAACTTAATAAAAATACTGAAGAAATCTCCAAGTCTATGATTGGAAGTATTCAAAAAGTTCTTGTAGAGGGTCTTTCAAAAAAAGGCCCCACTCTTTCAGGTAGAACAGAAAATATGCGAACAGCCCACTTCATTGGTAATAGTGATTTGATTGGTAAACTTGTTTCTGTAAAAATTACAGACGGCTTTGGTAACTCTCTCAAAGCCGAGCTAGTATAGACCTAGAGTCTTAACCAAAGCTTAGAATACCAGTAGTATCGCCCTCTCTCTTCTGAAGGCATTGTACAGTTGTATCTACTTCTTCCTATTGTCAGAGGCTTTTTTGACTTAACAGTTAGCATCTGTGGTGACAACCATTTAAGCTCTGGCTTATCTTGACCAGAAACATAACATGAAAAATTAGCTCTCTCATATGTTGTTAAAGAACGTGAAAAAGATAAAGTTAATAAGGGCATAAAGTCACCAGAAATAACCATAGCTTTAGGGTCTTCTGAATCAACTGGCATATGCAAAGTATTTATCTTTAAAGTAAAGCTATCCATTGTTGCATATGGACCTGACATTGAGAATCTTGGCAAGTTTAAAAAATCACTCTCATTACTTACAACACCTGATTGCTGACCAAAACCAATGTATCCAAGAGAATTTAGAAGTGAATAGGTATTATCATCAAACTCTCCATAGGGGTAGGCAAAAAATTTATCTTCTATACCCAATTCTTTTGTTATTCTTTCTTGAGCCAGGGTGATTTCGTTTTGCAAAGTCAAAGCATCTTGATCAACTAGGTGAAGGTGTTTTATGCTGTGGTTATATACATCCACAAGACCTGACATTTCACGAAGCTGCTGCCAAGACATCATCAATTTATAGCTCTTGTCGATAGACTCCGTTGATACAAACACTGACATTGGTAATTGATATTTAACTAGCAAAGGATATGCCTCGGTATAGAAAGACAAAAAACCATCATCGGCCGTTAAACTTACACATTTTTTAGGCAATTTTTCTTGTGCTTTTAGTCTTTGCACGACATCACTCAACGGAAGCACCTTGTACTCGTTCTCTATCAAATACTCTAAGTGACTCCTAAAAACCTTTGGAGAGGTACTAGTCGATTTAGGCTCCTCATCTGAAAAGCGATGGTACAGAAGCAATACACACTCGCTATCATCCGCAAATGAGATGAATGGGGACAATATGCATACTACAAATAAAATATTTAAGGAAATTCTAAGTTTCTTCATAAGTTAAATGATAAATCAAATAATATTGTAAATCGCACAACTTATCATTTGTTTTCAATGTAATTCAGTAAAATATTAATCATGAAATTTACACTTGATATTCAAAGCTCCGAACAACTTGCAAATATTTGTGGAGTTTTTGATAAGAACCTCGACTATATTGCTTCAAACCTTAATATCAATGTCTCAAACAAGGGGTCTGATTTTAAAATTAAAGGTGAAAATACACCTTTAGCGGTTTCAGTTTTACAAGACCTTCTGACATTATCAGAAAGTAAGGCTATTGATTTTGGTGATGTTGATCTTTGCATTCAGTCACTAAATAATCCTAATGGTACTACTAAATCAGTCACCATAAAAACAAGTCGGAAACATATCAATATTCGAAGCACTAACCAACAAAAGTATGTCAATGCCATTATAGAAAATGATGCAGTATTTGCGATAGGCCCTGCAGGAACAGGAAAAACATATTTAGCAGTCGCGAGGGCCGTTGAGGCTCTTGAAAGCTCCAACATTAAAAGAATAGTACTAGTTAGACCTGCCGTTGAAGCTGGAGAGAAATTAGGTTTTTTACCGGGCGATCTAAGTGAAAAAGTTGACCCTTATCTGCGCCCAATTTATGATGCACTCTATGAATTTATAGGCTTTGAAAGAGTAAATAGACTAATAGAGAAGCAAGTCATCGAGGTTGCCCCATTAGCTTTTATGAGAGGTCGAACCCTAAATGAGGCTTATATTATTCTTGATGAAGCTCAAAACACTACCATACCTCAAATGAAAATGTTTTTAACTCGAATGGGATTTGGCTCAAAGATGGTAATTACTGGAGATATCACTCAAATAGACCTACCTGTTCCAAACCAATCAGGCCTTATAGACGCAATTAAAATTCTTCATAATATCGAAAATATTGCTTTTTGTAATTTTGATGCTCATGACGTTGTTAGGCATCAATTGGTTAAAAAAATTGTCAGCGCCTACGATCAATCATAATGAGCATCACTGCTAATAAAATCATTGTTGGCCTCTCTGGGGGTGTTGATTCATCTGTTGCAGCCTTTCTTCTTCTAGAACAAGGATTTCAAGTAGAGGCTTTGTTTATGAAAAACTGGGATGAGGATGACGATGACAAATATTGTAGTGCATCTGAAGACTTGTCAGATGCACAGCAGGTTGCCGATCAACTAGGCATAAAGCTTCACACAGTAAACTTCTCACACGAATACTGGGAAGACGTCTTTGAGAATTTTTTGTCTGAGCATAAAAAAGGTAGAACTCCCAATCCTGATGTATTGTGCAACCAGAAAATAAAATTTAAAGCATTCTTAGATTATGCAAAAGACCTTGGTGCCAAAAAAATTGCAACTGGTCACTACGCAAGAATTGCTGAAAGTAATAAAAAGTATCTCTTAAAAACTGGAATTGATGGCAATAAAGATCAGAGCTACTTCCTTCACTTACTAAATCAAGAGCAACTCTCTCAAAGCTTATTTCCGCTTGGTGAAATAAACAAAAAGCATGTTCGTGAAATTGCAAAAAATAACAACTTTATAAATTCTGAAAAGAAAGATTCAACGGGAATTTGCTTTATTGGTGAAAGACCATTTGCAGAATTCTTGACTAATTTTCTGCCTAAAGAGAAAGGCGATATTGTTGATGAAGATGGGCGTTTTATTAAACATCATGATGGCCTTCCTTTCTACACAATTGGTCAACGCAAAGGACTTGAGATTGGTGGTGGCTTTAGTGATTCTCCTGAGCCATGGTTTGTTGCAGATAAACTAATCGAATCAAATAAAATAGTCGCCGTCCAAGGTGACAGCCCTTTGCTTTATCATAATTCACTTGTAGCAGACAGTGTTCACTGGATAGATAAAGCCCCTAATTTTCCACTTACATGTGATGCTAAAATACGTTATCGTCAAGCATCTCAAGAATGCAAGGTAACTATGCTAGATGTTGATTGTATAAAAGTTGATTTTAAAGACACTCAAAGAGCTATAACGCCTGGTCAGTCAGTCGTTTTTTATGATGGCGATGTTTGCCTTGGTGGAAGCGTAATTAAATCTAAGGCTAATGAATAAAACAGCAAAACAAACCCTAGCATTGGCAAGCATATTTCAATCTACAGCATTAGTACACCAACTCGCCTCAACCGGACAATGCGATAGTCATACTAATAGAGCAAGCTTAAATAGCATTGTTAATGAAAGCGACTCGGTTGATGAAATTTTCACCTCTCCAGAAGATTTAAAAATAGGTTTTGATTCTTTAAGGTTTTTATTCGAGAAAAAGTCAATAGATATGCATAATGTGATGTTGTATGCAACAGCATTAATTAATCTTGAAAAAAAATTAATGAAAAAACCAGATTTGTTAAATCAGATTTCCAATGAAATTAGTCTCATCAATAAGCAGGAATTTTTTGACATTCATCACAGTAATTCAATTGCTAGGCTTGCTGAACTTTACAAAAATACTCTAGGTAGCCTCAATCCGACTATTATGGTCAGGGGCGAACAAATCTACCTCACAAACCGTCACACTGCAAACCATATAAGGGCACTACTTTTAGCTGGCATAAGAGCTGTGTCTTTATGGAAATCGCAAGGCGGCAAAACATGGCACTTACTGCTCAATAAGAAAAAAACACTTCAATACGTTAAATCACTAGCAAATTAAGCTGGTGCAAACTAATACTTGCATAAATACAGGCTAGACTCTATAATTCATGTTTTTGTAATTTAACCATTAAATAAAACAATATGGCCAACTCAGCAGCATCAAAGAAACGCGCAAGACAAGCAGTAAAACGTAACCAACATAATTCACAAATTCGAGCTAAAGTTCGCACCTTTGTCAAGAAGGTTGTTTCTGCAATTTCTGCTGGAAATAAAGAAGAGGCCATTAGTGGCTTCACAGTGATGCAAAAGAATGTTGATCAGGCTGTCAGTAAAGGCTTAATTCATAAAAATCAAGCTGCCAGAAAAAAGTCTCGCCTTAGCACCCAAATTAAAGCCCTTTAAAATTTGATTATTAATTTGGTTTTTAGCAGGTTAATATCTAAATCGCAAAATCATAGTTATAATTAAAACCCTCCTTTGAGGGTTTTTTTATGCATAAAATTTATTACCATTATGATTGATGAAAGCGATAAATCTTTATTTAGAAATGCCGTTGAACAGCAAAAAACTATTGACAAGGATAGCAATAATAAAAGCCATTCTGTCAAAAATAAACTGAATAAACCTTTTGAAGACTATAAATATTTGTACGAGCCAAATATAACAGGCTCTGAACCTGTAATTCATTTCAAACTTGGATTGTCGCCCAAAATAATTAAAAAAATGAAGCAAGGAAATATTGGCTCTACCCCATCTATAGACCTACATGGTCATAAGATCGAAGAAGCTTGCCAGTCACTTTCAAGGTTTATTCATTTCCACTCTAACGAGAGATTTATACATATAATTCATGGCAAAGGCTACCACTCAAATAACGGTCTATCTATCATTAAATCTCAAGTAGTTCACTATCTTAAACAGCACCCTCAGGTTTTAGCTTTTTGTTCTTGTCCTCAAGATATGGGCGGTACAGGGGCGGTGTTTGTTCACCTCAGAGCTGATGTTTAATCTTGATGAAATTTACTCTGTTTCAGATTTTGTAAAATTATGTAGAAATTCAATTGAACAAAACATACCTCTTTGCTGGGTTCAAGGTGAAATATCAAATTTATCTAGACCATCTTCTGGGCACTGGTATTTTTCTCTAAAGGATGCAAACGGGCAAATTAGATGTGCTTTTTTTCGTCTTAGTCAGCGCAAAATACAGTTTTCCCCTGAAAATGGCATGTCAGTAGTGATCAGAGGCGCCCCAACACTCTATGAACAAAGGGGTGACTTTCAACTAATAGTGCAACAAATGGAGCCTGCAGGTGTTGGAAATCTTCAGCTTGCATTTGACCAACTAAAAAATAAATTAAAAACTGAAGGTTTATTTGCTTTAGAAAATAAAAAAGCACTACCTAAAACTCCAAAAACAATTGGTGTCATCTCTTCCTCAAATGGATCTGTAATAAAAGACATCATTAAAGTTTTAAATTCAAGATACCCTTTTGCTGATATCCTTCTTTATGACACGATAGTTCAAGGAGAAAATGCCCATAAAAGAATCATAAAGGCACTCCAAGCAGCTGATACAAGCAATCGATGTGACGTTATCATATTAGCTAGAGGTGGTGGCTCAATCGAAGATCTATGGGCATTTAATGAGGAGGAACTTGCAAGAGTTATTTTTAATTGCAAAACCCCTATCATAAGCTCTATAGGCCATGAAACCGATACAACTATTGCAGATTTTGTAGCTGATGTAAGAGCACCTACACCATCTGCTGCTGCAGTAAGTGCAACCCCTGATAGACAATCGATTATCTATCAAGCATCTAAACTTAGAAAGCAATTGCAAGATTTTATCAGTCGATCTATAGAAAATCGAAAGCTCTCTCTCAATCTACTTCAGTTAAGAATTATTGACCCTAGTCAACAATTACAACGAAACGCTCAAAAACTTGATGAATATGAAATACGATTATTTAGAGAGATAAATACTTTAATTGATCTGAATCAAACTAAGCTACAGCAACTAAATGCTCGACTTCGCAATAATTCAGAAAATTTCATTAAAGAACAAGCAAGACAACTAAGCAACAAAGTTGGCTTACTTAACCTGCTGTCACCTCTAAATACTCTTTCAAGAGGCTACAGTATTACACATGATGAACAAGGTAAAGTTTTAGTTTCATTTGAAAAAATTAATCCTGGAGACCTTATTGTTTCACAGTTCCATGATGGAAAAGTCACCTCAAAAGTAACCAAGAAAGAGGATAATTAAATNCCACTAGCNAAGCAATGAAAATAAAATTGAAATATGAAATCTAACGTCTCATTTTTCCGTCGATTAGGTTCAATAACCTATGATTTATTCCTTGTGTTTTCTTTTGTATTCTTTATTGCNGGAATAGTAATTCTAATNAATAACAAGGAACCAATAACTAATAACCTATTCTTTTATCTGTTAACTCTTCCTGTAATTTATGCTTATTTTTCAATATCCTGGGTAAAAGGAAAACAAACTCTTGGAATGAGAGCTTGGAAATTTGAAATTATGCAAAAAGATGGAAANAATATNACTTATAAACAATCACTCATTAGATTAGTATTAGCGACAATTTCATTAGCTGGAATTGGCTTTATATTTCAGCTTTTCAATCAATATAGACTGCCAATACATGACTATTATTCAAAAACGTATCTTGCTTCTATTTATAAATAGCATGATTATCATTTAAAAAGTCAAATATATAAATTTATGCAAAATAATTCACTCACAGGCCTATTTGGATTTATTGTTAAAAACAAAATTACACTTGTACTTATTGTTATATTAATAGCCCTAATTAAGCAAAATATTTTGGATAATGATTTCCCAAATGTTATNACAAAAAAGCAAAAAGATATTGATGAAATAGAAATTACTAATCTTAATTTGCTAAATGATAATGCCCTTCTAGAAAATCAAATCAGTGGCTATATACAAGAAGATTTGAGCTTAATAGAATCTAAGGCGAGATATAAATATGGACTAATCAAAGAAGGTGAAGTGTTTTATAAAGTTAACACAATTATCAATACTGATAATGCAGCAGAATCTAGCGAGTCTACTTTATAATAAAGGTCATTAAATTCACACCTCTAAAAGGAAGTCATAGCCTTCATGCATAATGATAATTGTTACTTAATTATTCCAGCCAGTGGCTCTGGGAGTCGCATGAATGCCGAGATCCCTAAACAGTACCTTAAACTGGAAAATGGCTTAACCATAGTTGATCAATGCCTTAAAACTCTTTTAGGAATTGATCAGATTTCTGGATGCGTTATTGCACTTGCTGAAGGCGATGAACGATTTAAAGATTCATCCTATTACAAACATCCAAAAATACTTGGATTTGCCTTAGGTGGTAAGGAACGCTACCACTCTGTTCTAAGTGCACTCAATACTTTAAGTGAATTTGCAAGTTCAAATGACTGGGTTCTAGTTCATGATGCTGTACGTCCATGCATCAAAAAGACTGATGTTGAGAACTTAATAGGTGAGATCTTCAATCATTCTNTTGGTGGTATTCTCGCTACGAGAGCTATAGATACGATTAAAAAAATAAAGGATAAAGGTGAAGTATTTACAATTGATCGAAAAAAACTTTATCATGCACAAACTCCACAAATGTTTCGTTTTGGAATTTTAAAAGAAGCGATTAATAATGCNATAGAAATAAATAATCACATTACAGATGAGTCTGAAGCAGTTGAAGACTTAGGGCATTTAATAAAAATTGTTACAGGGTCTAAAAGCAACATTAAAATTACTCAAGAAGATGATCTTGAGCTAGCCAATTATTACTTAAAATAAATTATGACAATTAAAACCGGTTTAGGACAAGATTCACACGCATTTGAAGATGTCGAAGGCAAGCCTTTAATTTTAGCTGGCATTAAATTTGATTACCCTTTAGGGCTCAAAGGTAATAGTGATGCAGATGTGNTTTTTCATTCTATTACTAATGCCATTTCAAGTATCACNGGTAGAAATATATTAGGTTCAGTGGCTGATAAGCTTGNCAAACAAGGTCAAATAGANAGTCAAAATTATCTAAAACTTGCACTCGNTGATCTAAATACATGGAAAATAAATCACATCGCAATTTCNATTGAATGCCTAAAACCAAAAATATCNCCTCAAATTGAATTAATGAGAAATAATATTTCCAAACTCTGCAACATAAGTACCGCTGATGTTGGCATAACTGCAACCACAGGAGAAGGACTAACTGCATTCGGAAGGGGTGAAGGAATTCAAGTAATAAGCCTCGTAACGGTTAGTAAACCATGACTCTAATTGATAATCCTACTCGATCAAAAATCAAAAAAATTCACTTTATAGGTATCGGTGGCTCTGGAATGAGTGGCATTGCAGAAGTGCTTACTAACTTAGGTTATGAAATATCTGGGTCTGATCTCCAATCAAATACGGCAACAGAAAAGTTGGAAAAACTAGGCTGTAGTATCACTTATAAACACCAATCAGAGAATGTTATCGGTAAGCAAGCAGTAGTAGTTTCTTCTGCAATAAACAAAAATAACCCTGAGCTACAGGAAGCCAGACAACAAAAATTATTAATTGTTCCGAGAGCAGAAATGTTGGCAGAATTGATGCGCTTTCGCTTTGGCATAGCTATCTCTGGCACTCATGGAAAAACAACAACAACCAGCCTAATTGTTCACATAATGACTGAAGCNAAACTAGACCCAACCTACGTTATNGGTGGCATTATAAATGCAACAGGCATGAACGCTAAACTTGGTAAGAGTGACTATTTGATTGCTGAGGCAGATGAGAGTGATGCTTCTTTCCTTCATCTACAACCAATGCTAAGTGTTATAACAAACATTGATGAAGATCACATGAGCACGTACAATCATAGTTACNAAAAACTGACCGATGCCTTTATAAACTTTACATCCAATTTNCCATTCTATGGCGTTTGNGTTGTNTGNATTGATGATGATGGCGTCAAAGGTATTCTTAATAAAATTCACCGACCTGTTTTAAGTTATGGTTTCAGTGACAATGCCGACGTTAAGGCACACAATGTCAAGCAAAATGAGATGAGAATGTCCTTCGATGTCAGTTGCTCGAAGTATCAAAAGGATTTTCCTGTTATTCTTAACTTAATAGGCAAACATAACATCTTAAACGCTCTGGCAGCAATAAGTGTTGCAATTGAACTCGAAATTGANACTGANATTATTCAAAAAGCTTTATCTCATTTTAGTGGCGTCTCTAGAAGGTTGGATTATCACCAAGATTTATCAATAAATACTCATAATCTGCCACTATTTGATGACTATGGTCACCACCCAAATGAGATCTCAGCAGTTCTTAGCACACTAAGAGATACTTATCCAGAAAAAAGGTTAGTGGTTATTTTTCAGCCTCACAGATACTCAAGAACTAGAGATTTATTTAATGATTTTGTTAGTTGTTTATCCAAAGTTGACGTACTAATCTTACTAAATATTTATGCAGCTAACGAGCCATCAATTAATACAATTAGCTCATCAACATTAGCTGACTCAATAAGAAGACGAAGTTCAATTGACCCTATCGTTGTTAAAGATATTTCTGAAATAGTTGAAATACTTCCGAATGTTGTCAATAAAAATGATGTAATTCTCACGCTTGGAGCTGGAGACGTCAATAAAATACCGCATCAATTAAAAACCCATTTTTGCCAATAATTTAAAATGATAAAGTTCAATGAACCCATGTCAAAACACTGTTCATTAAGATCAGGAGGCATGACAAGTGAATTCTTTTTACCTGAAGATATCAATGAACTTTCTCTATTTCTGAAGAGTAATGTAAAGCCGATATTACTGGTTGGATTGGGGAGTAACCTGTTGGTTCGTGATAGGGGCTTTAATGGAGTTACTATTCATACCAAAAACCTAAAAGAACTCCACATCACAAATAAATATATCGAATCTGGAGCTGGTACTTCGCTTGCCAAGTTATCAAGATTTGCTCAAGCTAACCTGAAATATGGTGCTGAATTCCTAAGTGCTATTCCGGGCAGTGTTGGTGGCGCGCTAGCTATGAATGCTGGTGCATTTGGCTCTGAGGTATGGCAATACGTTGTTTCTGTTCAAACCATAAGCCTGTCTGGAGAATTGCAAGAGAGATTTCCAAATGACTATGAGATTAATTACCGTTCAGTTAAACATAGATTCGGTGATGAATTTTTTATCAGTGCTCGCTTTGATTTCAATTTAAATAAACCAAATGACAATGTCCGTGAGCTGCTTGATAAAAGAAATTTTTCTCAACCTATTGGCCTCCCAAGTTGTGGAAGTGTATTTAAAAACCCTAAAGATAATTATGCAGCTAAATTAATTGAGTCAAGTGGACTTAAAGGTTTTTGTATAGGAGGAGCTTGCGTTTCAGAAAAGCATGCAAACTATATTATTAATCAGAATAATGCAACAGCTTTAGATATTGAAAATTTAATTATTCACATTCAAAATACAGTCAAAACTCTTCATAATGTTGAACTTGAGACTGAAATAATAATCATATGATTGCTGTTTTAATGGGTGGCTATTCAGCTGAAAGAGAAATATCATTACTGAGCGGTAATGCGGTATATAAATCCCTCCTTAATAGTAATGTCGATTGCTTCTCATTTGATCTAACTGATGACAATCTTGAGGAGTTATGGAAAAGGGAGTTTGAGAAAGCATTCATTGTCCTTCATGGCAAAGGGGGAGAGGATGGGTTTATTCAGTCGAAACTAGAAAGAAAAAATATTCCATTTACAGGTTCTGGTGTTGCAGCTTCTAGTCTTTGTATCAACAAAGCTACAACTAAAGAACTTTGGAATAAACATGACTTACCTTTATCACCCTCGATCCTTGCAATTAAAGGCAACCCTCTAGATTCAATCAACTTCCCTCTTCCTTGGGCTGTAAAACCAACAATGGAGGGCTCAAGTATTGGTATAACTAAAGTAGAAAATAAAAATGAACTAGCTAACGCACTTGAGATTGCATGGCAATATAACAGCGAAGCATTAATCGAGCAATGGGTTGAAGGTGATGAATACACTGTNGCAATTTTAGGNAGCCAATCACTACCAAGCATAAAGATAATTTCAGATCACGATATTTATGATTACCACTCAAAATATTTCAGTNATAAAACTGAATATTTNTGCCCTTCTGGCCTCACAAAAGAGCAAGAAAGAAGTATTCAGTCAATCGCAATGAAGGCTTTTGATTTAACTGGAGCNTCAGGCTGGGGAAGGGTTGATTTTATTGTTGATAAAGATAAGAAACCATACCTCCTAGAAATAAATACAGTCCCTGGAATGACATCACATTCACTCGTTCCCATCGCAGCTAAAGCCTCGGGCTTTGATTTTGATCAATTAGTATTAAAAATACTTTATGGCTAAAGAAAAACTTAATCAAATTAAGAAGCCTAAAAAGCCTTTAAGAGAAGTTCTGTTCCAGTCACTTAAAAAGCTTATATATTTACTAATCGTATTATCAATTGCTGGCTTAATATATCTTATTAATAACTCAAAATTATTTGAACCAAGTATTGCTTGGGAGATTAATAGTGACTTTGAAAATTTAACAAAAGAATATGATNATCTTGAAGTTCCAGACATTATTAATAAATATTTTTTAGAAACTATAACCCATCAGTATGATGATCTAGTAAATCCCGCCCTAATTAACAAATATTTTATAGAGCTTTCTAAAATCAAAGAAAAGGTTGAGGACCACCCATGGGTTTCAAAAGCCACCGTTGAAAGAGTATTTTGGAATAAGATTAAAGTTACGGTTGAAAATCATGATATAGCTATGCGATGGGGTACAAAAGGCTTTATTTCTTCCCATGGAGTTTTATTTCAGCCTAGATTTTTAATTAGTTCAGATGCTCCTATTGGAGTAACGTCAGAAGACGAAATTGAACAATTTTATACTGATTTTACTAACTATAAATCAATCTTAGATCCNGTNAAAATTACTCATTTTGAAAGATCAAATATTGATCAATTGACGCTAGATAGTAATATAAAGATTATTTTAGGCTACCAAAAACAAAATGAACGCCTAGAACTATTCGTTAAGGTCTATGAAAATCTAAAAAAGTATAAAAAAGTCAGAACAAGGGGAATTTTTGATATGCGTTACCCTAAGGGTTTTGCTTTGAGTTATTCGCCATTATAACGCTGTAACACAAGGCAAAACTAATTGCCATCCAATAGATTATTATGGCTATAGAACCCCAAAAAGTAAACTCGTTTGCTCCAATTAGAGTAACTAATACTATTAACAAAGTAGGTACACCTAGCTTGAGCAAAAAAACTCTTAGCTGAACACTTAGCTGTAACTTAATTTTTTTATAGGGTACATCATTCGCTATTGATACCAAATTAAGTGATATTGGAATGAGAAGAAAATAAATAACCGGTAATAGAAATGGCGAAATAAAAATTGGGAATTGAGTAGCAATAGATAAAAGGATAAATAAAAGAAAAAAGCGACCAAAGCGAAGGCTCGGCAAAACCACTCCTAACCTAGCAATAGATTTATTTCCCGATATTACCATTCGATATATATTTATTACAAGTGCCATATATCCATAATCAAACATTAATAAATAGAGTTGATAGTAGTCAGGGTAGGTCCCAACCTCTCCAATACCAAATAATTGAGCTTGAAGAGTAATCATTAACTCTGGCAATATAGTTATCAATGGAAGTGCCATAAGAAATGGGAAAATGCTTACTTCTAACAACTTTTGCCAATTAGAAAAAGTGAACGCCAAGGTTGCAAGAATAGTCTTTCGTATTGGTATAGTTTTCATGATAAATTTGAGTTGACTACATTAATTGTAATGGTTAATTTGTCACCAGGCTGAAGAATATGCTCTTCATTTAATTCATTCCAAGATTGAATATCGTTAACTTTAACTTGATACTTTTTGGCAATCTTAGAAAGATTATCACCAGTCTTCACCGTGTAGACAATTTTTCTACTTATATCAATTCCAGTATTTGCTATTTTAGCTAACTCAGTCTTATTTTTGTTCTCAATCAAAACAACCAATTCTTTACCAATCGACAAAGGAGCAGTTGGAATAATCTGGTTCCACCTTACAAGGTCATTAACTGAGGTATTATATTTTTTTGCAATTTTCCATAGACTATCTCCTGAGATAACCTTATAAATGATTTTTTCAGCATTCTTTTGAATATTTAGTCGACTTTTTTCTCTTTGATTCTCTGATAGAGAATAGTAACTCTGTGCTTGCTGTGCCAAGGGAACAATCAAATAATCTCCAATCCTTATGATATCCGTACTTAGCTCATTAACACTTTTAATTTGTCCTATAGTTGTCTTGTATTTTTGGGCAATAAGACTTAGACTATCGCCCTGTTTCACTTTATGACGTGCCCAACTAATTTTTGGCCTTTGCCCAGCTTTTGACAAATTTTCTTCGAAGCGATTAACAACATCCTCTGGGAGTAAAATAGTATATGGAAGCGACACTGGTGTAGCCCAACGCTTTAACCCAGGATTAAAAGTATAAATTTGATTAATCGTTAACCCTGTCCACTGAGAAATTAAAGCCAAATCAAACTGTGAATTCAGCTCTATTGCTTTCAAAAAAGGCTTATTTTCAATCATATTTAGCTTTTGATTATAGCGCTCTGGATTTTTTATAACTTCTCCTAAAGCGAGTAACTTAGGCACATATTTTTCAGTCTCTTTAGGCAAATCTATACTCCAAAAGTCCGCCTTTAAGCCAAGCTCAATATTTGCATTAATTGCCTTTTGGACTCTACCTGGACCAGAATTATAGGCAGCTATCGCCATAAGCCAATCTCCGTTAAACATTTCATTGAGATCCTTCAAATACTTAACTGCTGCCCTAGTTGAGACCAAGATGTCTCTTCTGTCCTCATGCCACCAATTCTCCTCTAAGCCGTACATCTTTCCTGTAGAGGGAATAAATTGCCATAAACCAACCGCAGTTCCATGTGAGTAGGAAAATGGATAGTAATCAGACTCTACAATTGGCAACAAGGCAATCTCAATCGGCAATCCTTGTTTTTGAATCTCAGAGACCACAACATAAAGATATGGCTCGGCCCTTTTTGAAATTATGGATAAATATTCAGGATGCTGTTCAATCCAGTCAATATGTTCTTGTATTCTTGGATTAACATCACTTCGAATTTCTTGTTGACTTGCAATTAAGCGCCATAAATCAGATTCATTTGAATTTTGGTAGCTATCATTTAATTTAGGCGAAAAGCCAGTTAACTTTTGATTATTATCAACAAAACTCTGGCAACCAGACAGAATCAAAACCAACAATAAAAGAGCAGACTTCACTACTAAGACTTACTTGAACATTCAGGTGAAGTCGGAGCAGTTTGGCGTTTCTGCCATTCTTCAGGTGTATATGTATGCATTGCCAATGCATGGATATGCGTGAGTTCCTCAACAAAAAGTTTGTTGATAAATCGGTGTCGATCTATGAGCTTCATTTCATCAAAATATGAACTTACAACAACAATCTTAAAGTGGGACTCTGTAGCCGGCCCTGAGTGCTGACTAGACTCATTCAATACCTCACAATGAGAAGGACTTAGAGCGAGATCTAGTTGGTTTTTTAAATGATTTTCCATGTTAGTCATTATTTTCACTCGCAAATGCATATTCAAAAGCATCAGAAAAGAAATCTTCCTTACCTAGCCCATTCTCAAGACAACTCTTTGCCGCAGCTTTAACCATTACTGGTGGACCACATGCATAAACCTCAAAATCTGTTAAATCATCAAAATTCTTAACAACAGACTCATGAACATAGCCACTCTCCCCTTTCCAAGACTCTCCCGCTTCTGATAATACTGGAACAAACTTGATATTGGTATGTTTTTCACTCCACTCAGA
>NZUR01000013.1 GCA_002698045.1 Thiotrichales bacterium
AATACCATGTTCATTTGCAGCCGCTATGACTTCATCGTCTCGCATTGAGCCGCCAGGGTGGATGATTGCACTAATTCCTGATTCAGCAGCTGCATCTATACCATCACGAAAAGGGAAAAAAGCATCTGATGCCATAACAGAACCTTTAACCTTTAGGTTTTCATCTGCAGCTTTAATTCCAGCAATCTTGGCTGAATAGATTCGTGACATTTGCCCTGCACCAATACCAATTGTCATTTGGTTTTTTGCATAGACAATGGCATTAGATTTGACGCATTTTGCAACCTTCCAAGCAAACAACAAATCTTTCATTTGTGAATCAGTTGGTCGTATCATAGATACACATTTAAGGTCAGATGGGCCTAACTCAGCTAAATCTTTATCTTGAATCAATAAGCCTCCTGATATTTTTTTATAATCAAATGCTTGTTTAGTTTTATTAAGTTCTCCACACTCAAGAACTCTAATGTTTTCTTTATTAGATAGTACATCTTTCGCTTCAGTATTTATTATAGGACTAATAATTACTTCAACAAACTGCTGCTCTATAATAGTTTTTGCTGTTTCACTGTCCAGTTCACGGTTAAAGGCAATGATCCCTCCAAACGCTGATGTTGGGTCAGTTTTATAGGCGCTTTTATAAGCTGAAAGAATATTTTTTCTTGAAGAGACCCCGCATGGATTGGCGTGTTTAACAATGACACAACTCGGTTCATCAAAATTTCGAACACATTCAAGTGCTGCATCCGCATCAGCAAGGTTGTTAAAAGAAAGCGGCTTTCCTTGAATCTGATTACTAGATGAAACAGATGCTTCTTGCAGAGTAGTTTCTTTATAAAATGCTGCACTTTGATGAGGATTTTCACCGTAACGCATAACTTGAGATTTTACGAACTGTAAATTTAATGTATTTGAAAAGCCATCATCTTTACGACCTAAATAGTTTGCAATTGCTCCGTCATATTGTGCAGTGTGTTCAAAAGTTTTTAAGGCAAGCTTTTTTCTAGTTTCTAGAGTGGTGTTGCCCGAGGTATTTAATTCATCGAGAACTAATTGATAGTCAGCACTATCTACCACAACCGTTACAGAGGCATGATTTTTTGCACTTGATCGCAACATTGCAGGCCCGCCAATGTCAATGTTTTCAATTGCCTCTTCGAGAGTACAATCTGGATTTGAAATAGTTTTTTGAAATGGGTATAAATTAACGACAACTAAATCAATCGCATTGATGTTATTTTCTGACATCACTTTCTCATCTATCCCTCTTCGAGCAAGAATACCACCATGTATCTTAGGGTTAAGTGTTTTGACCCGACCCGACATCATCTCAGGAAAGCCGGTATAGTCTGAAACCTCTATTACAGGTATATTTTTATCTTGAAGTAGTTTTGCGGTTCCACCAGTCGAAAGAATTTCAATATTATGTGAAACGAGACTTTGTGCAAATTCAGCAATTCCAGATTTATCAGAAACACTAATTAAAGCGCGTTTTATAGGCATTTTATAAGCTTTGAAATGTGGGATTTATTAGATATTAATTATAAACTCTTATAAGTTATAAAGACTTGCTTTTTTCTTTAAGGTGGCACGATTAATGCCAAGAATCCTTGCAGCTTCACTGTGATTGTGATTGACTTTGTCTAAAACAAACTTGATAGTTGCAGATTCACATTGATGTGAAACCATTTTGAGTACGCCGTTTACCGATTCACCATTCAAATCTGAGAAATACTTCTCAAGATTATCATTGATGCAGTCATGTAAATCTCTTTGGTTCATATAGAGTACAAAAAATCGTGAAATTTCAAATATTGTTCAGAGTGATCAGACACTCTATTAATGTTTGGCCAAAAGGCGCTGCCTTTTTCTTGGTCAAGATGCATAGAATACCAAAAAATATGCTTTCTGGATAACTGAGTTCCCATTTTATGTCCATAAAAATCATGAATTTGAAGAATATGCTTTAATATTAGGGAGATTTTTTTATCAAGTGAGGGTGCCTTAGAAGTCTTACCGGTTGTTATGTAATTGTTAATTTGACCAACAAGCCAAGGGTTTCCTTGGGTGGCACGACCCAGCATAACTGCATCTGCACCTGTATAGTCCAATACTTTTTTGGCTTTCTCTGCAGAAGTGATATCACCATTGGCTACTACTGGAATTGAAACAATGCCTTTGATTTTTTTAACTGTGTCATATTCTGCATCACCATTATATTTTTGAGCTCTTGTTCTGCCATGAATTGCTAACATTTTGATACCATTATCTTCGGCTATTTTGGCAATAGTAGGAGCATTTTTGTTTTCTTCATTCCACCCTGTACGCATCTTAAGAGTGACCGGGATATTAACGGCATTAACGACAGATTTAATAATATCTTCAACTAACTTTTCATTTTTCATTAATGCTGAGCCTGCAGCCTTGTTGCATACTTTTTTTGCTGGACAGCCCATATTGATGTCAATGATATCTGCTCCAAATTCTAGCGCTTGTTTTGCTGACTCTGCTAGTTCTTGAGATTCTGAGCCGGCAATTTGAATACTAATTGGTGACTGTTCAGACCTAAAATCTAAGCGATGTTTAGATTTATTTGTATTAAGAAGGTGTTTTTGCATTACAACCATTTCAGATGTTGTTAGAGCAGCACCTTGTTCCCTACATATCATTCTAAAGGGTTTATCACTAGTTCCTGCCATGGGGGCAAGTAATACTTGTGAGGGGAGTAGGTATTTTCCAATATTCATTGAACCTTATAGCTTTTTATCTTGCTTTTCAGCTTTCTTTTGGAGTCTTTTTTGTTTAAGCTTGGACAAATGATCCACAAACAAAATGCCATTTAAATGGTCCATCTCATGCTGAATACAAATTGCAAGCATTTCATTTGCTTCAATATCAAATGTATTTCCATGTTCGTTGAGTGCGCATACTTTAATTTTATTTGCCCTTTTAACGTTTTCATAGTAATTTGGGACTGATAGACAACCCTCTTCCCATTCAATCTCGCCAGATTTCTCAATAATCTCTGGATTAATTAAGCAGAATGGTTGGTTACAATCTTCCGAGATATCAATTACTATGATGCGCTGGTGGAAGTTAACTTGAGTAGCAGCAAGACCAATTCCAGGGGCATCATACATAGTTTCAAACATATCTTTTACTTGTTTTTTAATATCAGAATTAACACTAACGACTGGCTGAGCAATAGTCCTTAATCTTTTATCGGGATATTTTAAAATGTCTAAAATCATGATTTAATGATTACAGTATTATGAGTTTCATCAAGCAAATTAGGATAATCTTGGTTAAAGTGTAGCCCTCTACTTTCTTTTCTAGAAAGAGCAGATTCTACAATAATTTTGGATGTTTGAACTAAGTTTCTTAGTTCTATCATGTCGTAAGTCACTGTATAAAGACTGTAATATTCATTTACCTCTTTGCTAATTTGTTCAATTTTATAATGGGCTGACTTAAGTCGACTATCACTTCTAACAATACCAACAAAATTCCACATAATTCTCCTCACTTCATGCCACAATTGAGTGATAACAACTTTTTCTCTTGATGGCTCTACCCTAGAGGCATCCCAAGTATATGTATGAGGAAGGGAATCATCAAGAGTACTTTCGTTAATATGTTTAGCACAACTTGTAGCAAAGACAATGCATTCAAGTAAGGAATTGCTAGCCATTCTGTTTGCACCATGAACGCCCGTGTGGGCAACCTCGCCAACTGCATAAAGATTTTTAATATTGCTCTGAGCATCAATATCTGTATTAACACCTCCACAGGTATAGTGTGCAGCAGGCACAACTGGTATAGCTTCACTGCAAATATCAATACCTAACTCTTTACAGCGTTCAGTGATAGTTGGAAAGCGATTTGAAATCCAATCCGAATCTTTAAATGAGATATCAAGGTAAACACATTCAAAGCCATGTACCTTCATTTCATGATCAATAGCTCTTGCGACAATATCTCGAGGTGCGAGCTCAAGTCGCTCATCATAGTTATGCATAAATTCTTTGCTATTAGGAAGAAGGAGTTTCGCACCTTCTCCTCTAAGTGTTTCGGAGATTAAGAATGACTTTGCATGAGGGTGAAAAAGGCAAGTGGGATGAAATTGTGTAAATTCCATATTAACAATTTCACATCCAGCTCTATAAGCCATAGCAATTCCGTCTCCTGTAGAGGTATCTGGGTTTGAAGTGTATAGGTATGATTTGGATGCTCCCCCAGTAGCTAGGATGGTTTTATTAGCAATAAATGGAGTCACTTGTTTTGTTTTTTTATCAAAAATAAAAGCCCCGTTACATTCCCCTTCATTTATCAGTAAATCTACAGCTAGATGTTGTTCAAAGAGTGTAATGTTTGTTCTTTGTTTAGCTTGAGTTAATAGATTAACTTGAATAGATTGGCCAGTTTTGTCATCAACATGAGCAACCCTTTTGGAACTATGCCCACCCTCTGTAGTCAGATCATAATTTTTCCCTTTAAGTGAAAAATTAACCCCAGCATTTTCAAGATCTGAAATTGCTATTGGAGATTGCTCTACCATAAATCTTATTCTATCTTCGTTACCCAAGTTAAAGCCNGTATTNATNGTGTCTGAAATATGAGANTNAAAATNATCNTCNGGNTCNAATACNGCNGATATACCACCTTGCGCATAGTAAGAAGAGCCTTCTAAGATTTTATCCTTAGCAATTACTGCAATAGACAACTTGTCTGTGAGTTGAATTGCGCTCAT
Organism: Thiotrichales bacterium; assembly: GCA_002698045.1. Lineage (GTDB taxonomy): Bacteria > Pseudomonadota > Gammaproteobacteria > PS1 > Pseudothioglobaceae > Pseudothioglobus. Next base: position 4,751 of record NZUR01000013.1, read on the forward strand.
TAAGCCTGCTGCTCCAGAGCCTATTATAAGTACGTCAAATTGGTTTTTATTTGGCATGATTTTTTGTTACAAAATGACACATAATTAATAATTATTACAATTTTTTTTGTATATAATTCCCCGCAAGTTAAAAACTACTATATTTAACTTATTTCTCCTTTAATAGTAGACTAACCCCACACTCTTATTCGAGGTGGGGTTTTTTATTTTATAAGCCTTATATTATTCATTTTTGGTTTAAAAATTATTAATAATTTAGGAAGTAATGTGAGATTTACTACTACAGCACTTAGCATTGCAATTGCCATAAAGATACCAAAATAGATACTTGGTATAAAGTTAGAAAGAGTCAAAACTAAGAAGCCAATTGAAACTGTTATTGCTGTATAGAAGACTGCTAAACCAATAGAACTATGAGCTCGATACATTGACGCTAGGTAATCATTATCCTTAATGAATTCTACTTGAAACCGGGTGATGTAATGGATAGCATTATCAATTCCTATTCCAATAGCAATAGCAGCAATGGTAATTGTCATCAAGTCAAGTGGAATATTGGCTAAACCCATCATGCCCAAAATTATGAGTGANGGNAATGTATTGGGTAAGACTGCTATNAGTGCAATTGAGGCTGACCTAAAGATNAATAGAAACATTATAAAAATAATTACAAAGACACTAGCAATAGTTTTAATTTGAGAGTTGAATAAGCTTTGAAGTAGGTTGTTATAAAGGGTAAAGGTTCCTGTAAAGTGGAAGTTATCTGGATTGAAGTTAAATTTGTCAANTAGCTGTTTATTAATTTTTTCAATTAGTTCTTTTCTATTGAGTTCTTTGGTTGTTTCTTTTATTCTAGCTACAACCCTAATTTGATTGGTTTCATCTGAGATGTGTGGTGTTAATANTTGAGATTTTGCAAATTCAGGCATATTATTTTTNCCTAAGACTAGTAAAAATCCATTAGGAGCTTTGCCTTCATTAGATGTTTTTAGAACTTGCATAAATGTATCAATCGATANAACTTTACCAACACTATCAATGCTATCAAGATACTGGTGNACTTCATGAATTTCTTCTCTTAGCCCTGGATCTGCCCAGTAAGCATTTGCTATATCATCAAAGACAATTTCTAGTGGAATCGTACCTCCGAGCTCTTGATCAATTAAATTAAGTCCTTGATAAATTTCCGTAGATTTTTTAAAGTAGTTTANAAAGCTATTCTCTACAGTAAGCTTGCTTAATCCTATAACAGAAATAACAACAGTCAAGGCAAGNGTAATTAGTATTCCCTTGCTGAATTTTTCAGTTATTACTGCTAGTTTTTGTACTGCTATGAATTGATCAGCTTGGTTTGCAATCTTTGGCTTTGGTAATAGTGTCATTACGACAGCAAAAGCAATAAAAGATAGAANAAGTGCAATCGTTACTCCTATACTCATCATTAAACCAAAATCAATAACAGGGCGGATATTACTTAANGTGAGTGAAATAAACGCGGCAATGGTAGTTAGTGTTGTATAGATACAAGGCCTAATCATTTGTTCCAAAGTTTGTCTGGTTAATTCGCCATTATCTGTGTCTGGATTATTTTTAGCTATTTCCCTATATCGAACTACTAAATGAATANTTACTGAGAGGGTCATTACAAGNAGNAANGAAAAAAAGTTGGAAGANATAACTGTAACCTTCCAACCAATAGTACTTATTAGTCCTGTCATGAATAGTGCACCTATAATGCTTATCATAATAGGTATTAATACCCANCTAATCCTATTAAAAATGATTGCAAGTATTACCGACATNACTAAAATAACGGCNAGACTAAATATGATTAGATCATTAGTAATATAGGCAATGACATCATTCCTTATCATTGGGATTCCGCCTAAGAAAAGATCTGCCTCATTACTATATTGACTCATTGTTGAGCGCACTTCAGAAACCATTACTTTTAAAATTTCATCATCAATGATGATGGATGAGTCGGAGCTACTAAGTGGAATTAGGAGTGCTGTTGTCTTTAGATCTGCACTAACTAGATTCTCAGCATAAAGGGGACTAGTCTTAAATTCTTGCGCAACAAAAGATAAGTCAGCTTTGCCATTATCTATTGTAAATACATCACTTGCTAACTCCATAAGAGAGAGAGGAGGTGATTGGAATAANGAAACATCAAGTATCGAGATAACAGAGTTAACACCGTTAATCTCAAGTAGCTTATCTCTAAAAGACCTAAGATGAACTAATTGATTAGGCTCTAGTACACTCTCTTTTGAGGTGTAGCTAATTATGAGGGANTCATCAGAGNCAAAAGTTTTTTGTGTTTCAAAATAAAGCTTTAGGTNATTATCTCCTTCTAGAGATAATGAGTCTGAAGAGGCGTCAAGAGAGAAGTTTTGAATCTGAGAAAGAGAGGCGCCTATAACAATCAATAATACTAATAGTGACCATACTGGTTTTTTAATCAATAGGTTGAAGAAGGAATTTAGCATTTTGGTAGGTTCAACCTAAAAGGTAAATTCTACCTTTGGTTCAGAGCCTTTCATGTAATCCAAGTGAGTTTCAAAAAGTGATTTAGACTGCCACTCGCTTTCATTAATCCTTTTCACAAGGGTAGCATGCATGTGATTTTTAGTGCCAACCACAATGAATAATTTACCACCTACCTTAAGGAGTCTTTTTAAGTCTTCGTGTATTTTTGGAAGTGCACAGCCAACAACAACTATATCGAACCTCTCATTGTCAAAGTTGTAGGTTAGTGCATCACCAGTTACGATACTCACATTGGTAAACTTAAGAGCATTAATTTTATCTTCAGCTAACTCGCTTAGCTCCTTGCTAACTTCAATGCTTTTAACTGACTTACAGAGCCTAGCTAGAACTGAAGTAAAATAACCACTTCCAGTGCCAATTTCTAGGGCACTTTCATGACCTATAATGTCGAGACTATCCAAAATCCTACCCTCAATTTTCGGAGAAAGCATTTTTTGGTCACTATCAAGAGGTATTTCAATATCTGCAAATACCAAGTTTTGGTAACCTTCTGGGACAAAATTNTCTCGAGGTACATCAATTAATGCTTGATTTGCACGTACATTNAGTCCNCCCCANGGCCTNATCTGTTGCTCNATAACATTTTTTCTNGCCTGTTTAATATTCATAGCTTCCCTATTTCTTCTTTTTGGGTGGCATCAAATCCGTAATGGTACCTTCTACCATTTCAGCTGCAAATGCTGTTGTTTCGGAGAGAGTTGGATGTGCATGAATTGTCAAAGCAATATCACTCATATCACAACCCATTTCGATTGCAAGGCTAGCCTCAGATATTAAATCACCCGCATTTGTACCACAAATACCCATACCAAGAATCTTACCTGATTTTGCATCAAATAGACCTTTTGAAACTCCTTCGCTACGACCAATACTTAAGCTCCTTCCAGAAGCCGCCCATGGAAACACTCCTTTATCAAACTTTATGCCTTCCTCAGTTAGCTCTTTTTCAGTTTTTCCAGTCCACGCTACTTCAGGATCTGTGTATGCTACAGAAGGAATTGTAAGGGCGTCAAAGCCCGATTTTTGACCACAAATTACCTCTGCTGCTACTTTCGCTTCATGAGTTGCTTTATGCGCAAGCATTGGCTGACCAACAATGTCACCAATAGCAAATATGTTATCGACATTAGTTTGCATTTGGTTGTTTGCTGAAATAAAGCCATTTTGATCAACATTAACACCAGCATTTTCAGCACCAATCATTTGTCCATTTGGTGAGCGCCCGACAGCTACAAGAACTTTATCAAAGGTATCAGTTTTAGGGGCATCTTTGCCCTCAAAATTAACTTTAATTCCTTTTTTTGATGCTGTCATTTTTGTAACTTTAGTGTTTAGGAAAATATTGGCATAATTTTTTTTGATTCGCTTTAACAGCGGACTAACAATATCCTTATCAGCAGCAGAAATAATTTGACCTTCAAGCTCGACAATAGTTATTTCGCTTCCCAGGGCGTCATAAATTGTAGCCATTTCAAGGCCAATAATTCCGCCTCCAACAACCAGTAATCTTTTGGGTATATCATCCATCATAAGTGCATCTGTAGAGTCCATGACTCGTTCATCGTTAAATGGAAACATTGGCATCTTAGTCACCCTTGAGCCTGCAGCAATAATGCAGTGCTCAAATTCAATTACTTCATCAGTTCCCTCAAGGCTGACTTGATTTTTAGAAAGGAATTTTGCATGCCCCATTACTACTTTAACTTTTCTGGCTTTAGCAAGAGCTTGGATTCCAGCCGTAAGCTTATTAACTATGCTTTCTTTACTTTTCCTTACACCATCAATATCAATTTTAGTATCGCCAAAACTTATACCTAGTTGACTAGCATGCTTTGCTTCATTGATTATTTGAGCAGTGTGGAGAAGAGATTTTGATGGGATGCAGCCAACATTAAGGCATACACCACCCAAGGATTCATATTTTTCAACTAAGACAACTTCTTTTCCTAGGTCTGCAGCACGGAATGCTGCAGTGTATCCGCCAGGTCCTGACCCAATAACTAAAACTTGCGCTTTAATCATAATAACATCTCCATAATATTTCTAAGAATTTGGTTTAGTTTGGCCATAAATCTTGCGCCTTCTGCACCATCAATAACTCTATGATCATATGAAAGTGCCAAGGGAAGAGTTGCAGTTGGCTCAAACGAATCGCCATTCCATATTGGTTTAATTTGACTTCTTGAGACGCCTAAAATGGCAACCTCAGGAGAGTTAATAATTGGTGTAAATTGAGTTCCACCAATTCCACCTAGACTTGAAATTGTAAAGCTAGCACCCTTCATTTCATTAGCCTCTAAAAGACCTTCTCTAGCTCTAGAGGATATCTCAGTGAGCTCATCAGAAAGCTCAATTAATGATTTTCTACCTACATCTCTTACAACTGGGACAACTAAGCCATTAGGCGTATCTACAGCAATTCCAAGATTAAAATATTTTTTAATTACAAGGTTTTCTCCGCTCTCGTCAAGAGAGGCGTTAAAGTTTGGATGACGCTTAAGAGTCTGAACAACAGCTTTCATGATAAAGACTAACGGACTTAATTTAATGTTTCTTTCTTTCTGATGTAGACGGAACTTTTCCATTTGTTCAATGTTGACCTCATCAAATTGAGTCACATGAGGGATAGTTGACCAACATTTTGCAAGATGTTTTCCTGATATTTTCTTGATTCTCGAGAGTGGCACTATCTCAACTTCATCATCAATACCTCCATGACTAACAATTTGCTTTACGTAGGACTTTAAGTCTTCATTAAGAATTCTACCTTTTTGCCCGGTACCTTTAATTTTTGCTAAGCTAACGCCTAGCTCTCTTGCCAATTTTCTTATTGAAGGAGAGGCATGAGAATCTATTTCAGTTTTTACAGAGAGTTCTTCTTGAGGTTCATCATTGTTTTTAATTGAATCTTGAGGTGTCTCTGAGTTGTCAGGGTTAACATCAATATCTTCTTGCTTAATAGTTTTTACTACGTTCTCTGATTTACCTTCTACTTGATCTAGCTCACCCTTTATTTCCTCTGACTCACTTTCAAGAGTGAGAATAAGCTCACCTTTCGCTATTTTGTCACCGACTTTGATTGATAGTGTGGTTACCTTTCCTGCAAAAGGAGCAGGAATTTCCATTGTCGCTTTGTCAGTTTCAAGGGTAATAATGCTATCGTTTTCATTGACAATATCACCAACCTTAACTAACACTTCGATAACATCAACAGAGTCAAAATCACCTATATCTGGTAACTCAACATTTTTTTGGGTAGGCATATGGTTTAATAATTTAGCAAAATATTTGAACTCAGTAATTATCCCAAAAATCGCCCCATAAAGGCGATAAATGTTAAAATTATTTCGTATAATAAAACTAAAAATTATTTATATAATAATTCTAATTTTTACAATATTCCAATACGACTAAATTAATGACACTAGCACTTTCTACAGAGAATTTAACCAAAACCTATTCTAATAAACTTAAAGCACTTAAGGGAGTAAGTCTTAAGGTAGAGCAGGGAGATTTTTTCGCACTTTTAGGTTCAAATGGTGCAGGAAAAACAACAGCAATAGGTATTATTGCTGGGCTATTGAAGAGTACATCTGGTGAGGTTCAAATTAATGGGTTAGACCAAAAAGCCCATGCAAATGAAGTTAAAAGAATGATTGGTTTAATGCCTCAAGAATTTAACTTTAATCCCCATGAACCGAATATTGAGATTCTAATGAACCAAGCTGGTTATTTTGGTATTTCTCGTTCTGAAGCTAGAACTCAAGCTGAAGTATTATTAAAAAAGATGGAACTATGGGATAGACGTTCCGATGTTGCCCAATCTCTTTCTGGTGGAATGAAAAGGCGACTTATGCTTGCAAGGGCACTAATGCATAAGCCTAGTATATTGATTTTAGATGAACCTACGGCTGGAGTAGATGTTGAAATACGTCAATCAATGTGGCGCTATTTAACCCAGCTTAATAATGAAGGAATGACCATTATTTTAACTACTCACTATTTAGAAGAGGCAGAAGCTTTGTGTCGCAATATTGCTATTCTAAATAACGGTAATTTAGTTGAGCAATCAAATATGAAAAAACTACTTCTAAGGGCAAAACGCCAAGTTTTAATTCTTGATACTATTGAAACGTTACCTAAGAATGTTATTATTAATAATTGTGACTGTAAAATATTGGATGAAAATACGTTACAAGTTTCTCAAGGTGAGTCAACTTCGATTTCTGATGTAATTTCAGGCTTGTCTTCTCAACATATTAATGTTTCACATCTACGTAGCTCACAAAATCGCTTAGAAGCACTTTTTATATCACTCACTAATTAGAGATTTCATATGTGGATCGCCTATAAAACAATTGTTACAAAAGAGATTCTTAGATTTGCTCGAATTTGGGTTCAAACTATAGTTCCCCCAGTAATTACTACTTCACTTTATTTACTAATATTTGGTGGACTAATGGGTGGGAGGATAGGTCAAATGCAGGGTATTGATTATCTCCATTTTATAGTTCCTGGGATAATTCTCATGACTGTAATTATGCAGTCTTATGCAAATACAGTCTCGTCATTCTTTATGACTAAATATAACAATAGTTTTGAAGAGTTATTAGTTTCCACAACACCTAATTGGGTAATTTTAATGGGATTTGTGAGTGGTGGTATTACAAGAGGCTTTTGTGTGGGTTTAGCAGTTACCTTCACTATATCATTTTTTGTTGATATCCAAACATATAATCTTTTGATTATTGCAGTTACTTTCCTATTGACGTCGGTGATGTTTTCTTTAGCTGGCTTTATTAACGCTGTTTTTGCAAGAACGTTTGATGATATCTCAATCGTTCCTAACTTTGTATTATTGCCACTAACCTATCTTGGAGGGATGTTTTATAGTATTGATATATTGCCTAGTTTTTGGAGGAGCTTGTCAGCCTTTAATCCTATTTACTACATGATGGATGCATTTAGGCTAGGCTTTTTAGGTATAGGTTCTGTCGAACTTTGGAAGGCATTTCTTGTACCTGTAATTATGATTGTGATATTGGCTTTAATAGCTAATGCTCTGTTAGCTAGAGGTGTGAGCATTAAGACTGAATAATATCCTCTTCTCCATTCATAATTCTCTTGATGTTTTCACGATGAGTGAAATAAATAAAAAGATTTATAAGAAAAATTACCAGTGTTGCTTTGAAGTTATGAGTAGTAATGAAATAAAAATAGATTGGTGATAGGAGCGTTGCAGTAAGTGCTGCAATAGATGAAACTTTTATTACCTTAGCTACGATAAGCCAAATAATTGAAAAAGTTAATCCTACAAAAAAATTTAAACCTATCAATCCTCCAAGATAGGTTGCAACGCCTTTCCCTCCTTTGAATCCATAAAAAAGCGGGAACACATGACCTAAAAAGGCAAAAAGCAAAATGAAAGTTAATTCAAACAAGCTTAATCCAAAATAATTTGCCGTTATTACAGGNATAGCTCCTTTTAGGCCATCAAAGATAAGAACAANTGAGGCAATTTTCTTACCTCCAAATCTGAGNACATTTGTAGCGCCAGGGTTTTTAGATCCTTGCGTTCTAGGATCTGGAAGACCTNCAANCTTACAAATAATAATGGCACTCGATATTGAGCCAATTAAGTAGCTTACTATTAAAAAATAAATCAATCACTTCTCCTGATTTGTATTGACATATCCGATTTTATGACTAAATGATTAATTATATCAACGAAAACGTTTTATTGTAGGGTTCACAGGTTTTCTCAAAGGTATCATAATAGTTTTTTNTAATTAAATTTAATATGGATATTGTTTTTGTACAGGGCCTTAAAATTGATACTGTNATTGGTATTTATGACTGGGAAAGGAAGATACGNCAAGAAATTGTTNTAGATATTGAGATGTCTTCCAATAATACTGCAGCCGCAAGTTCTGATCATATTGATCAAGCTTTAAACTATAAAAATGTTTGTAAGNGTNTTTCTAGTTTTGTTCGTGAGTCGGAATTTCANCTTGTTGAAACTTTAGCAGAAGANATTTGCCAAATTATTCTTAAAGAATTTGNTGTTCATTGGGTTAAATTAAAACTTAATAAGGGTGAGGCAATTACTGGAGCNGAGGGNGTTGGAGTTATTATTGAAAGATCACGTGAANAATGAATTTATTGCATCTTAATATCGGATCAAATCAANATAGACNAATTAATATTCGCCTTGCTTTAAATAAGTTGGAATCCAATTTTACAGANATTACTGTATCGTCACTTTTCGAAAGTCCTGCTGAAGGGTTTGTAGGCAGTAACTTTTATAATGTTGGTGTCAATGCTAGCACTAAAAACAATATTAATGAGGTTGTAGATATTTTGCATGATATTGAGAGCTCTTTGGGAAGGGAACGGTCTTTACCAAAATTTTCTTCAAGAAATATTGATCTTGATCTTGTTTTATATAACGATGTTATTGATGAAGGTTTGAAAGTACCTCGAAGAGATATTTTAAAGTATGCATTTGTTCTTGCACCGCTTGCAGAACTCAATCCTGAAGATATTCACCCACAAAAAGGNATTTCATATTTAAATCTTTGGAAAGAGTTTCAATCCAATAAGGATTTTGAGTTAANTCAGTATAATATAGACAAACTTTTTNGTTAAATGANTACTAATATGAAAAAATTAACNGCACTTTCTNCGCTAATTGTTTTATCNGCTTTTGTTTTTTTTGCTAATACTACNCAAGCNGAATTTGTAGCCGGTAAAAATTATCTTGTTCTCGATAAGGCCGTTGAAACTGAAACAGGAAACTTAGTCGAAGTCAGAGAACTATTTTGGTATTTTTGCCCTCATTGTTTTTCAGTNCACCCTTTGCTTGATAACTGGCTCAAAACAATGAATAGTTCTGCGCAGCTCGTTCTACAGCCTGCTGTTTTCCCCGGCTGGGAATATGGTGCTAACTTTTATTACGTTCTAGAAGAACTCGGTGAGCTGGATCGCCTACATGGCGCATTGTTTAATGCAATCCACATTCAAAAACTCAAATTTAAAACACAGGAAGACTTTGTCACATGGCTATCTCTGAATGGTGTCGATGAACAAAAGGCAAATAAGGTCTANGAATCCTTCCCTGTGAAGGTTAGTGTNAATAAAGCGAAAGCTAATACCTATAAATACCGTATTCCTGGAGTCCCAGCTTTCATTGTAAATGGNAAGTATATGGTTAATGCTACTAGTGCCGGAAGTGCTGAGAAGATTTTTGAAGTAATCGATTATTTAATTCAGAAAGAATCCCAATAGAAAGTGAAAAGGCATTCTGCCGATACTGTTTTATTATTTTCAGGANTAGANCCAAGTGGTGCTGCAGGAGTTTCAGCTGACATTGAAACAATTAATCAGTTTGGANTAACGCCACTTCCAATTATTACAACGCTTACTGTTCAAAATACTCAAAATGTAACATTTCTTGAGGCAACAAATAATAGTCTCATACAGGCNCAGTTTAAATCAATTAAAGAGGATATTGATTTCAAAGTAGTAAAAATTGGGCTTTTAGGCTCCTCATCCCAAATCAAAACTATAGCTAAGCTTCTTATTAATAGATCTGATCTTTTTATTGTTCTTGACCCTATTATAGTTTCTAGTTCAGATAATGAGCTTAGTACTGATTCTATGATAGAGGCAATGAGGAATGACCTTATTCCGCTTTGTTCATTATTGACACCAAATCTATCAGAGCTTAGTTCTCTTGCACCTGGCCTTAATGANCAATCAGCAGTAGCAAGCTTAAAGTGTCCTTGGGTTCTAGTGACAACCTCTGATAGTTCTGAAGTTGAAATTGAACATCGTTTGTATCATCANTCTAATCTAGTAAGTAAATTTACTTATAAAAAATTACCTGGAAATTACCATGGTTCAGGCTGTACCTTATCTAGTGCTATTAGCGCTTTAATTGCAACCGATGTGTCGGTAGAGGATTCATGTAGAAGGGCGCTTGATTACACATACCAAACTTTATTGAATGCAAAAAAGCTTGGTAAAATGCAGTATCATCCAAATCGAACCTATCCGAAACCACTATGACGTTTATTGATCAATGGCTAAGAGCAGATATTAAAGATATCAAGGCTTATCATGTGCCTTCGTCAAANAATATGCTTAAGATGGATGCAATGGAAAGTCCATTTGGAATTCCTGAAGANCTAAAGCAAGATTTTTTAGATTGCATTGCACAAGCNCAAGTTAATCGTTATCCNGATAGTAACGCTGAAGAGTTACATACTACTATAAGAAGTCTCATGGATATTCCAAATGACTTGGGAGTTTTGCTTGGTAACGGTTCAGATGAATTGATTCAACTATTAGCTATGGCATGCAATAGTGGCGATATAGTGATGAGTTTTGAGCCAAGCTTTGTGATGTATGAAATGGTTGCGAAGTTTACTCAATTAAACTATCAGGGAATAAAGCTTAATGATAAATTTGANATTGACTTAGAAAGTACCCTCAAAGCAATTACAAGTAATAAGCCAAAGCTAATCTTTATAGCTTATCCTAATAACCCAACTGGAAATTCATTTNATTATGAAGCGATTAAAGAAATAATTAAGTCAACTGACTCTCTAGTTGTTCTAGATGAGGCTTATTACGCCTATTCAGACAAAAGNTTTTTGGCTGAAATTNTCAATTTTTCGAATCTGTTAGTTCTAAGAACAATTTCAAAAATAGGCTTTGCCGGTCTAAGGATTGGTTTATTGGTTGGAAGTAAAGAGACTATTGAACAATTAAATAAATTACGACTTCCATACAATATAAATATTTTGACGCAAGCTAGCGCAAATTTTTTGCTTAAAGAAAAAAAGCGCATTACTGATAATGCCAAAATAATTATGAATGAAAAGAGTCGACTTTTTGATGAGCTTTCTTTAATTCCAGGACTTACTGTCTATCCATCCCAGACTAACTTTCTTTTAATAAAAGCTGATAATGCACAATCTTTATGTGGATCGTTAAAGTCTAATGGAGTCTTAGTTAAAGGCTTTGCAGTAGACTCGGAATTAGAAAATTTTATTCGTATNAGTGTTAGTNAATCAAAAGAAAATAACATACTTCTTAGTCATATCAAGGAATACTATGGTTGATCGCGACGAATTAAAAAAATACTGCCACAGCTATTTAAGTGTTGATAATTTTAAAGATTATGGGCCGAATGGTTTACAAATTGAGGGCACTTCCAGAATTAATAAAATTATCAGCGGTGTAAGTGCTAATTTAGATCTGATTGAATGTGCTATTGAAGAAAAAGCAGATGCAATTTTTGTTCATCATGGTATTTTTTGGGACAATGAAGCTAAAACTATTACTGGGGCAAGGCGTAGAAAGATTGCTTTGTTATTAAATCATAATATTAACCTTTTTGGTTATCACCTCCCTTTGGATGATCACCCGGATGTAGGAAATAACGTTGAACTTGGAAAGATTTTAGGTATAAAAAATATGCAACCGGTTAAAGATAGTTTGCTTTGGCAGGGTGAATTAAAAAGTAATCTTAGTGACTTTTTAAAATTGATTGAAGAGAAGCTGGACAGAGCTCCACAGATATTTGGAAGACAGGAAGGAGCGATTAAAAAAATTGCTTGGTGCACTGGTGGTGCCCAAGGCTTTATAGATGATGCAATTAGCCTCAATGTTGATTTGTATTTGAGTGGTGAGGTCTCTGAAAAGACTCCTGCGGCTGCAAAAGAGAATAATATTACATTTATTTCAGCAGGTCATCATGCTACTGAAAGATATGGTGTGCAAGCTTTATGTAAGCACTTATGTGCAAAATTTAAATTGCAGCATCAATATATAGAGGTTGAAAATTCTGTCTAGGATCATTTACTATTTGGAGTTAATATGGAACGTGTAGATTTATCAAATTCAACTAACTTAAGTAGAATTATTTACGGTATGTGGCGATTAGCAGATGAT
>NZUR01000014.1 GCA_002698045.1 Thiotrichales bacterium
CATAAAGGTAACATTATGAAGTTTACCGAAGGTGCTTTTAGAAATTGGGGCTATGCTTTAGCAGAAAGGGAATACGGACAATATGTGTACACTTGGGATCAGTGGGAAAGAACAAAATCAGAACAAGGTGAAGCAGCTGCTAATGCTGAGCAACAAGAAGCCATAGAGAATGGAGCTATTTTGGTTAAAGATGCAATAGCCGATATTACTCTTCAGCAAGTTCTTACTAGACCGTCTGAATTTGATGTAATCGCCACAATGAATTTGAACGGTGATTATTTATCCGATGCTCTGGCTGCACAAGTGGGAGGCATTGGGATTGCTCCAGGAGGCAATATCAATTATTTAACTGGTCACGCTGTGTTTGAAGCCACACATGGAACAGCACCTAAATACAGCGGTCAAGATAAAGTAAATCCTGGGTCTGTGATTCTCTCAGGTGAGATGATGTTGCGTTATCTCGGCTGGAATGAAGCAGCTGATTTGATAATTAAAGCAATGGATACAACCATAAAGAATCAAACGGTTACCTATGACTTTGCCCGGTTAATGGACAATGTGAGTCCAATCAAATGCAGTGAGTTTGGTGATCAACTTATAAAAAATATGAACTGATCTGTAATCCTAACTGAACATCTAATCAACTAAATAAAATATCACTTATGAAGATCATTAAAACTATGTTTATCGTTCTTATTGTGTCACAAGCCAATTCGGCTTTAGCTGCATCCTGTGAGCAGACTATCGAAGGCAATGACATGCTTCAATTTAACCTCAAAGAAATTGTTGTGAGTTCTACTTGCTCAGAAGTCACTATTAACTTAAAACACACAGGCCAATTAGCCAGTAATATCATGGGGCACAATTGGGTATTATCAAAAACAGAGGATTTTATGCCTCTCGCACTAGCTGGGGGCTCGGCCGGCCCTTCAGAGAACTATGTTCCATCAAATGACCCGAGAGTTATTGCTTACACAGTAATTATTGGTGGCGGTGAAGAAACATCAGTCACTTTCTCATTAGCATCGTTGGGTGGTGGAGAGGACTATACTTTTTTCTGCTCTTTCCCAGGGCACTACGCCATCATGAAAGGTGTTTTTAGGGTTATAAACTGATCTTTAAAGCCCCTTTAGCTAACGCTAAAGGCCCCGTTCTAGCAATTGCTACTAGGGTGCTTATGTCCTCTAAAGCTTTTAATAACTCATCATTTTTTGAAGTATTTGCCATGACTTCTACAATTAAAAGATCATCCTGATCATTAATAATTTTTGCTGAAAAATCATAAAAAACAGTTTTAATAGCCTCTTCTTTATCTGGATGAGCATTTATTTTGATCATCATTAATTCACGCTCTATATGATCACGTTTACTGATATCAAGAACATCAATCACATCAATAAGTTTATAGAGCTGTTTTATTATCTGTCCAATGACTTCATCAGACCCTTCCGTCACCAAAGTCAATCTTGAAATCATTGGATCTTGTGTTGGAGCAACACTTAATGAATCAATATTGTAACCTCGAGTAGAGAACATGGAAGCAACTCGAGATAATGCTCCTGATTCGTTTTGCAGTAATATTGCTATCGTATGTTTCATCTGTGTACCTTGCTCATTTAATAATACAGACAAAGGATTGTACAGGGTTCGAAGAACAAATGAAGTTACTAATCACTATTACTTTTCAACTTGGTTTATAGTAAGGTGTCTTCCTCAACCTTTTGTGAGGTTGAATTAACGCTAGAAAAGTTGAGTTAATATGGCAGAGAAACAAATACTAACAGGCTCAGATATCATCGTTAAAGTCCTTGCAGAACAGGGAGTTGAGATGATTTTTGGATATAGTGGTGGCGCTATATTACCAACCTATGATGCTGTGTTTCAATACAATGAAACACATAAGAATAATCCGATGCCCCTGATTGTTCCTGCCAACGAGCAAGGAGCTGGTTTTATGGCATCAGGTTATGCAAGAGCAACAGGTAACCCTGGTATTGTCTTAGTAACTTCAGGTCCTGGAGCGACAAATACAGTTACTCCAGTGAGAGATGCGATGGCTGACTCAATACCGATGATTGTGATATGCGGGCAAGTTAATAGATCATCAATTGGAAGTGATGCTTTCCAAGAAGCTCCTATTACAAGTGTTATGGGATCTGTAGCTAAACATGTTTTCTTGGTTACTAAAGAAGAAAAGTTAGCTGCCACACTTAGGGCAGCATTCGAAATTTCTACCTCTGGAAGACCGGGGCCTGTTGTGGTCGATGTTCCAAAAGACATACAAACAGCCAGCATAGAGTTTGATGCTAATTCAAGACTGAATATTAACGCATACAGAGACCGTCTTCAGGCGATCGAAAANAATCGACTCAGCGATCAACAATGTGAAAGCTTTTATAATTATCTANAAGCATCCAATAAACCTTTGATTTATTCAGGTGGTGGAACCATTGCTGCTGATGCATCAAAAGAATTGAGAAACTTTTCTGACCGCTTTCAAATCCCAGTAACCACCACACTTATGGGCATAGGAGCTGTTGATACACAATCTCAATTATCTCTTGAAATGCTGGGTATGCATGGTACTGCCTTTGCTAATTATGCGGTTGAAGATTGTGATTTTATGATTGCCTTAGGTTCTAGATTTGATGATCGAGTTGCTGCCATACCTAAACAATTTGCACCTAAAGCTAAAGCTGTGGCCCATTTTGATATCGATGCATCTGAAATTAATAAAGTAAAACAAACCGATTGGTCTCATGTTGGACTACTAAAAAATGCTCTGAGTGACCTCCTGGCTTACGCTGATAAAAATAATATTAATCATGTGTNTTCTGATTGGATAAATGAGATTCAAGAATTAAAGTCTACATATCCACTTGATTACAATAGAACCTCGGATTTAATACAACCTCAAATGGTTTTGGATGAAATTAATCAATTAACCAAAGGTGANGCCATCGTCACAACAGGNGTGGGNCAACATCAAATGTGGTCTGCTCAATATTTTGATTTTAAAGAACCCAGACAATGGNTAACATCTGGAAGTATGGGAACCATGGGCTTTGGNTTNCCTGCAGCAATTGGTGCTCAATTTGCTCATCCGGACAAACTTGTTATTGATGTGGATGGAGACGGTAGTATCAGAATGAATCTGGGTGAAATGGAGACTGTCACTACTTATGATTTACCGATTAAGATCCTGTTGCTTAATAATGCTGGCGATGGGATGGTGAAGCAATGGCAAAAACTCTACTATGGTGGTCGATTGTCAGCAAGCGACAAGACACTTTATAAAAAAGATTTCGTGTTATCAGCTCAGTCAGATGGCTTTGAATACGCCGAACGTTTAACTGATAAAACCCAACTTCAAAAGACCATTAAAGAATTTATTGNCTGTAAAAANGCNGCTTTTCTTGAAGTNATTATTGATCCAGATGCTATGGTNTTTCCAATGGTGGGTCCTGGAATGTCTTACGATCAAATGATCACTGGNGAGCATATCAAAAGCCGGAACGAGGANCCTGAAGTCGAACCTATTGATCCTAAAGCAATGTTCTAAAAAACCTCTACCTTTCCCCCATTGCATGTATATCATGAGGTTCTCCAGTTTGAGTATAAAGAACTTTTTTTCTAAAAAATCTTAACATTCCCATTTCACCCATTCGTGAGGCGCCAATGCCTGAGTATTTAAACCAATTTTTTTCACCATCAAAAACATAAGTGGTTGCACCACAATCTTGAATAGTGACAGCCCCTGCATCAATTTGTTGAGCAATCACACTTGCCTCTTCAGTGCTCCCAGCCAGTACTGCTGCTGATAAGCCATATCGGGTGTCATTGGCCAAATGAATTGCTTNATCAATTTCACTGTAGCTCATCACAGGAATAACAGGTCCAAAGGTCTCATCAGTCATCACCTTCATGGAATGATCCACATCTCTTATCACTGTGGGTCTAATCCATTTGCCGCCTCCATGATTCTCAATAGAGCCTCCNGTAAGCACAGTNGCCCCTTTATCGATAGCATCACGTATATGGGACTCGATGATCACTGCCTGTTGGTCAAAGATTAATGGTCCTATATGGCCTTCCCTAATATTCGGATAATTAAGTTGTACTTCATCGGCTAATCGAGCTAATTCTTTGGTTAACTCTTCAGCAATGGTTTCATGGGCATAAACTCGCTCAATCGATTGACAAGCTTGGCCAGTTGCTTGAACTGATGCTCTTAGAATAATTTTTGCACTCTCATTAGGTTCTGCATTTTCTGTAACAATCACAGGGTCTTTACCGCCGAGTTCTGCATAAACAGGTATAAAATTTTTGGCCCCACTTTCGTAGACTAATTTTCCTGTTTTTACACTACCGGTAAAACATACGGCATCAACATTGTTAATTAAATNCTGCCCTGTTTGGCCATCGCCTTGGATATAGCGACACACTGCGTGCAATTCGGGGACCTGTTCCAGAGTTTCCTGAAGAGGTTTAATGAACCTTGGAGTAATCTCGCTTGGCTTCGTAACGGTTGCTGATCCCGCCATTAAAGCAGGCAGAAGGTCAATTAAGGAAATTAAAAAAGGGAAATTCCATGGGCCGACAATACCCACCACCTCAAAAGGTTTGTATTGATGGCTATAAATAACACTTGGAGCTGAAGATTGGATTGGTTCTTGTTCAGCAAAAACTTGGCGTCCTATCATATGCCACCCTTCAATCGACTTTGCTAAATTCTCTATTTCTGCAGTGGCTATAAAATAACGACCTGTATCGGTAACTAAAGCGTCTAATAAATCACTNCTTTTTGAAACAACATTAGCCCATTCTCTAAGAATATCTGCTCGTTCATCCACGGTTAGAGAAGCCCATTTTGGCTGATTGGAACGTACTTCTTGTACAGTGTTTTCAATGTCAATTGTAGGNGTCACTTCAAATGAATAATCAAGCTTGCCTGTTCTAGGATTNCTAGCGTCTATAGTTCGAGTTTCTGCGNTTCCAGTATTCACAATGCNCACTCCTCAGCAAATTAGATGGTTCAGACTACGTTTAAAAATAATAGACATCAATATTTATTTTATCAATTCATCAAAGCGACCGGGGTCAATATTACCCCCACTTAATAAGATCAGAATATTTGCATTTTTTATCGAAAAATGATGATTCAGAGCAAAAGCCAAAGCTGCCGCACCGCCCGGTTCAACAACAAGATTAAATTCTTTGAAAGCAAAGCGCATGGCTTCTTTAATTTGCTGTTCATTCACTGTTTCCACTGAATGTAAAAGGTCTTGATTAATCGGAAATGTTAATTTTCCTGGGGTACGAGCCATTAAAGCATCACAGTGGGTGGACTGATTTATATCAATAGATGTTCTTTTGCCCTGTTTGATTGATAATTGNGTGTCATTAAATAATTCCGGCTCTACACCAATAATTTTGCTCTGATCAAAGTAATGCTTAATCGCTATACTGCAGCCTGCTATTAAGCCCCCTCCCCCAACGGGNCAGATAAAATAGTTAATCTGCTCTTCTAGTAGAGCCATCTGATGTATGGCCTCTAGGGCAGCTGTTCCTTGACCTGATATAACATCAAAGTGATCATAGGCTGGGATTAGAAATGCTCCGGTTTCCGAAGCAATTGTTTTAGCAATGGCTTGTCTCGATTCTTTATACCGATTATAAAAGANAACTTTTGCTCCCAAAGATTTTGTCTTTTCTATTTTNAACATGGGGGTGTCCTCGGGCATCACAATTGTGGCATTNACTCCCATTAGAGATGCTGCATANGCCACTCCTTGGGCATGATTTCCCGAAGAGAAGGCCACCACATCTTTCTTTTTGTTTTCTTTAAAGTACTCATGCATTGCAAAATATGCTCCCCTAGTTTTGAAAGAACCATTAATTTGATTGCACTCAGCTTTCAGAAATAGGTTGGCACCCAATGCTTTATTGATTTCTTCTGAAGAAAGAACGGNAGTTTCTTTGACGACCCCTGCCAAAACTTCATTAGCCTTCAGAATGTTATTAATGTTGATCAATCTAATATTTACTTTTTACATCTGTCATTTAATATTAAGTTTCATTCAATTAATAGGTGGAATCAAATGGAAACTTACATTGTGACAATCTACGCTAAAGAAGACCATGCCGATCAAGTAGAACAGTATTACAAAGAACTTCAACCGCTTTATGATGAAGCTAATGGATTTGGCGGCAGAAAAATTTTTCGAGCAAAAACTGGTGCAATGGTAAATGCTGTCCGTGAAACCTATTCAAAAGAAGAGTTNGCTAATACTCCAGAAGAAGATCATGATCACGGAGAACACTTTGTTATGATCGAAGAATGGGAGTCTNTCCAAGACCGTATTAANTTTGGNCGNGGNCTTAGCAAGGAACATCATATGAAGGTAATNCCTTATCTNCTGCCTAANCACTCACATGANTTTTATAAGGGCGTCTAAGTTAATATATTGTCTATTTTCTTAGCACAAATAAAATCATTCTCAGAGAGNCCNCCGATAGCATGAGTNGTATANACAACCTTNCAAGAACCATATTTNACTGTTAANTCAGGGTGNTGATCCTCAGANTCAGCTATCCAGGCCACCGCGTTTACAAAGGAAATAGTTTTGTTATANCCAGAGAATTTAAATTCTTTAGATATTTCTTTNGCGTCATTTGAAATTTCCCATGCTGGATCAATGGCTTCAGAAATTTGCTTGGCAGCAGCCATATCAAGGGGCTGAACGCCTCCCTCACAGGGCTTACAGTGTTTTTTTTCAAGCTCATTCGAATTCATAAGTCTATTGTCTCCATTAAAGATGAGGCAAGGCAACAAAAGTACCGCCATTGTCTTCTGATAATTTTCTCATTAAATGTGCAAATCTTGCGCCATTAGCTGTCCCTGCTTGGGTCGGAAAACCAATACCATGTATTCTAACGAGTCGGTTACCATAACGATCTGCCTTATTAAGNCGAGCAACATATCGACTCACAGCTTCAACCGACCCTCTAGGAAAATCATCACCAAACACATAAATACTAATTTGTTTATCGGTGTCATAGAAAGTAGTGATTGCTTCTGTAATNCCCTCNACAGGGCTCGAATCGCTATAAGGATTCCAAAATTGAAGGGTACGAGTNATGTTTCGTCTNATTNCAGGTGAATCAGGTATCCAGCGNCCANTGTATGTCGANAACATATACTCTCCCTCATCATTTAGAACTTGAATACCTTTCACTGTCGGATAAACAGCCAGTGTTTCAGTGATTTTTTGTACAACAAGGTTCCAGGGGCCTTGAAACATACTGCCTGATGTATCGATCACAAAGATAATGTATTCACTGTCAACTGGAATACCCCCGACAGTACTATCATCTATGGGATTATAATCTTTTAACAATCGCTTCATTTCATCCGTTAGCATTTGTTTAGCCGATAACAGGCTATTCAACAATCCTGATGATTCTTCTGACATCGCCTGTGTTGCACTGAACTCACCCTGCTTTTCAGATAAATCTCCAGCTAATTTATTTTTCTTCTTTTTATTTTCAGATAACTGCTCCTTAATTTCATCTAGCTCCGTATTCAGAACAGTGGAGTCCCCTCTCAATTCATTAAGTTCATTTTCTAACCTAATCACCAATTCCTGCATGTCCTCTTGACTCTTCTGAATGGTGACAGGTTCATAAATCTTTGTGATTACTAACAGTAAAATAACGGCACCAAAGCCACAGCACACCACGTCCAAAAAAGACAAGTTAAAGGTTTCCATGTTACGTCTACGTCTCATTATGGCCAGTCTCTGGATGGAGCCATAAAGCTACCCTTTGAACGAATAGCTAATCGCCAATAAGCTTCAGCTGCTAAAGGGTCACCATCCATTGGAAATAAAAGAACATTAACAGGTATTGGTGGAAGCTCCCTTAGAGCTTGCTCAAAATACCGAATTCGTTGCTCTGGCTTAACCATCGTCTCCGAAGCAGGGTTGCGTTTTCCTTGCGTAGGCAGTCCGTCAGTTAACAAAAAAATATTGTCAGGACGAGGCTGGAGGTCATTAATCTTTTCAAAAGCATTGATTAAACTAGTCCCGTTTTGTGGAACAGTTGATCTTAATTCTTCAATAGCGTTCTTAATTGTTGTGCCATCGCCAACCTCGAGCCACTCTCCCTGAGAATCTTCAATGGCGCTAACCGCTGACTCATTGAACGTGTAAATTTGAAATTTTGTTCCACCTTGCAATCGCGTGGTCAACCAATCAACACTATTTACAGTTTGTCTCCATTTAGGTGCTTTGACCTTTTGGCTGTCCTCCATGTTTCGATAACGTATAACATTTACATAGGTTCTACCAAGCATACTGGCAGACGCATCAACTAGGAAAAGAACGTGCTTACCTCCTAATTTTAATTCTGTAAGGTATTGTCTATTACCCTCTCCCACAAATTCTCTTAAGGATTCTCCAGTATTTGATGAGTCTAGTGCGGCTTGAGCAGACATTCTTTTATTAGATTGAGTTAACTGCTCTACATCGGCTTGCAAACGTTTAATGTCATCATCTGAAGCCAGAGAATTTGCTTTATAGAATTCAATTTCTTTCAGCAGTTTTTCAATAATCTCTGTTAATTCATCAACACTGCCTTCAATAATTGCATTCTCTTTCTCGGTCTTATCCAGTGCATTTGTAATTCTTACCAGTTGCTTTTGTTCATTAAAGATCCGTTCTTCTAAGAGTCTGCTTTCTGATTGTAGATCTGAACTGGCTTGATCACTTCTGTTTTTTACTTGCGAGTTTATAATCATAAAAAATAAAATCACTGCACCAAAACCGCAAGCAATTACATCAAGGAAAGATAAGTTAAAGACGTTAAATTGCCTTCTAGCCATAGAATATTTAGCTCAGTCTCCCTTCAAATGGGTAATAAGATTCTGATCGCAATAGTTCTCTGTCTCAAAAATTTGACGCTCTTGTAATAACTGCAATTGATGCACCAGAAACATGATGACAATACTGATCAAAAGTGCAATGAAGGTTGAGTTAAAAGCCACACCTAAGTTCTGTGTTACACCACTGATATCACCATCGACAGCTCTATGCGCTAACGATAGGGCAGCCCCTATACCTCTTACAGTTCCAATAAAACCAATTGAGGGTATTGCCCATGCAATATAACGGATCATTGATAACTCTGACTCTAATCGGTCGGCTTCAGATTCGACCATTGTGTGTGTTGACGTAGAAACATCTTGAACATTTTTTGTAGTGGCAAAACGTTGTAATCCATTCCTAAGAATTCGAGGTAATAAAAGATCTTTTTTAGAATCAGGTAAATTTTCTAACTGCCTAAGAAAATCGTTGGTCTCATTTGGACTGATACTCTGACCTTCTCTTACCGGCACTAGATCTTCTTGGAGGAGCCTTCTCTCATTGATAGAAGATTGAGCCTTTAAGGTCATAATAGCGAATGCCCATAGCATAAGGATAAAACAAGATTCTTGTTCAAAATCCCTAACAATGACATAAAACGATCGTTCAGGAACATAATTAATATCTTGTTCAATCATTGCCTGTTGTTCTTGAATAATTGAAGTTGCCTCTGGCCTGACAATAGAAACATAAAAAGCATGGACCAAAATGATAGACACTATCAATGCAAACCCTTGATATAAAAATTCTTTTGAAAGATTCTGACCGTTCATGTGATCCCCCTCTATTTATATATCCGATGGAAAGCTGACAGCAACATCTGCTGATAGTGACTCTGAAGGAGTAAATTCTTCAAGTGTTTCTTCCTCATAGGCTGCCTGAATTCTTTCCAATTCTTGTTGTAATTCTCTA
>NZUR01000015.1 GCA_002698045.1 Thiotrichales bacterium
AGCCAAGACTGTGGCGTTGCCTGACTTCTTCTTCTAATAACAAAAAATCAGCACCTTCTATCCGATTTGTTGTGCCAGCAAAACAGAGATCAATTACCTCTTGAGCTAAACCAAGAGCTTCAAAAATTTGTGCCCCTTTATAAGACTGCAGAGTGGAGATTCCCATTTTGCCCATAACCTTGAGCACGCCTTTAATAATAGCTTGGCGATAAGCGTCCACAACTTCTTCGTTGCTATCCAATAAAATTCTATTTTCCTTGCCGCGCCGATGGTGCGAGTGTTTCACTAAACCTTCGTCTTTTGCATGGATGAGTGCTTCATAGGCTAAATAAGGGTTAATAGCATCTGCCCCATAACCAAAGAGAAGGCAGAAATGATGAACTTCCCTGGCCTCAGCTGTTTCAACCACTATCGCTGTTTTTGTTCGTTTTGCTACCTTAGTTAAATGGTGGTGCACGGCCCCACAAGCCATTAAACTGCTTATAGCTGCTAATTCATGATTAACATTTCTATCTGAAAGAACCAAGAAACCCACACCATTATCAATAGCTTCTTCTGCTTGCTGACAAACCTTGATAACAGCGGTTTTTAAATCTTCTGTTGACGAGTCTGAAATATTGAAGGTTATATCTATCACTTTGCTTTTATGGCCCTCATGATCAAGATGCTTCAAAGCATATAAAGCGGTATTAGTTAGGATTGGATGATCAACTAATAATCGGTGTGCGTGGCCTTCTCCAGGATTTAGTATGTTTTTTTCTGGGCCAATATAACACTCTAAAGACATTACTATTTTTTCTCTTATGGAGTCAATTGCAGGGTTTGAGACTTGAGCAAACAGTTGTTTAAAGTAATCATATAACATGCGTTGCTTGTCGCTTAAAACAGCCAAAGCAGAGTCATTACCCATTGACCCTAAAGGGTCCCTTAAGTCATGCACCATGGGCAACAACATAAACTCTAAAGTTTCTGAGGTATAGCCAAATGCTCTCATCCTTCGAGTAAGCTCCTCAAATGAAAACATGGGATCTGATCTTGATTGTTTTATTTTTCTAAAAATTAGTCGGTTGTCATGTAGCCACTCTCTATATGGTTTGGCATTTATTAGGGGTTCTTTTACCTCATCATCTGAAAGCACTTGGCCTTTTTTAAAATCAATAAGAAATATTTTTCCAGGCGCTAATCTTCCTTTGATTAAAATATTGTCGTCAGAGATTGGTAAGACTCCAACCTCACTCGCCATAACCACTTTATTGTCTTTAGTTATATAGTATCGACTGGGCCTTAACCCGTTTCTATCAAGAACCGCTCCGACAACGTCTCCATTGGTAAAGGTAATTGATGCTGGCCCGTCCCATGGTTCCATTAGATTAGAATTAAACGCATAATATGCCTTTCTCTCTTTGGACAATGTTTTTTTATTTTGCCATGCCTCCGGTACCATCATTAAAATTGCTTCTTCCAGGCTTCTGCCTGTCATAGTCAGAAACTCTAGGACATTATCAAAATTACCAGAATCTGAGCAGTCTTTCTCTATCACGGGAAATAGCTCTTTGACTTTTTCACCGTATAAATCAGACTTAATATTTCCTTCTCTTGCTCTCATCCAATTAATATTCCCTTTGATGGTATTAATTTCACCATTATGGGACATCATTCTGTTTGGCATCGCTCGATCCCAACTTGGAAATGTGTTGGTAGAGAATCTCGAGTGAACCATGGCTAAATGTGACTCAAACTCCTCAGCACTCAGATCAGAATAAAAGGCTGCTAATTGGTTACAAGTTAACATGCCTTTATAAACAATTGTTTTAGATGACAGGCTATTAATATAGAAGAGACTTGAATCTTTTAAAGTTCCGTCATTCCTAAGATCATTGCTGAGCTTTTTTCTAACCAAATAAAGCCTTCTCTCTAAGTTTTCTTGATCATCAATATTTATAGTGTTTTGAATAAACACTTGTTCAATAACAGGCATTGCTTGTATGGCAGATGGTCCTATGTTTGAGCCTTTAGGGTCAATTGGTACCTGCCTCCATCCTAATAATTTTAGATCATTTGTCTGGCAAATTTTTTTAAAATAATCCCTACAATAATTTTGTTCTTTTTTATTTTTTGGTAGAAAAATATTTCCTACTGCATAGGTGCCTTTTTGCAATACAGCATCATCAAATAATTCTGCAGCAATGTTTTTAAAAAACTGATGAGGGATGCCTGTGATAATTCCTGCTCCATCACCTGTATTTGGTTCAGAGCCTCTAGCTCCTCTATGGTCCATATTACGAAGAATGGTCAGGGCATCTCTAACTATTTGTCTGCTCTCTATTCCCTTGATATCAGCAACAAAACCAACCCCACAACTATCATGCTCAAATTGAGCATCATATAATCCAACTTTTAGTTTTGGTCTAAAAGACATAAGTTTTTATTTTGTTTATTTATTAAAAATTTTTATCGAGCAAGCTGTTGATCTTAACCGGACAGGAGTACAAAAAAGATTTCGACGCAGCTGATAAAAGTAGATTATAGCAATTTTTGATTAATTTTTCTGCTGGCACCGGTATTATATGGGGTCACTGCTATTATTCTATATAAGTACCCAATACTTGAGTGCTATTAAAAGAAACAAATAAGGAAAGATATGACGGAATTTAAACTGTTGATTGAAAGCATCAACGCAATACTTTGGAATGATTACACGTTATACGCTCTATTGCTGACTGGGGTAGTGTTTACCTTATGGAGCGGTTTTTCACAATATTATGCTTTAACCCATGGGGTTAAAGCCACCAGAGGTGATTTTGATAAGCAAGGTGACCCCGGTGCAATCACTCATTTCCAAGCTCTATCGACAGCTTTATCGGCAACAGTGGGTCTGGGAAATATTGGTGGTGTAGCCCTAGCAATCTCATTGGGCGGACCTGGCGCCGTTTTTTGGATGTGGGTAGTCGGGTTCTTAGGTATGGCCATAAAGCTGACCGAAGTCTCATTGGCTATGATCCATAGAGACACTTCAGATAGTGACAATCCAAGCGGGGGTCCTATGTGGGTGGTTGAGAGAAATATGTCGAACAAGGGTCCCGTCCTTAAATACATCGGTAAATTAATTGCCGGTGTTTTTTGTATAGCGTTAATAGTTAATACAATTACAGCTGGGAATATGTTTCAAGCTTGGAATGTAGCTAACTTAACACAATCGTATTTTGGTGTTCCGACCATGGTTACCGGGCTCATCTTAGCTATTATAGTTGGCGCGGTTATCATAGGTGGAATTAAGCGAATTGGCGCTGTAGCCTCAAAACTGGTTCCTTTTATGCTGATTCTGTATGTCCTTGCTTGCATATTTGTTCTTGTGCTTAACATTGAGAGCATACCTAAAATGCTAGCTTTAATAGTAACCTCAGCTTTCTCACCCCTAGAATCAAGCAATGCTTTTCTTGGTGGCACAGCTGGCTTTGCTTTTATGTATGGCATGCAAAGAGCTCTGTTTTCAAATGAAGCCGGTCAAGGTTCGTCAGCAATTGCCCATTCTGCTGCAAAAACTGATGAACCAATTAGAGAAGGGGTTGTGGCTGGTCTAGAGCCTTTTATTGATACCATTGTTGTCTGCACCATGAGCGCCTTGGTAATTTTAGTTACAGGAATCTGGAATAGGCCTGGCGAACTTATCGCCGAAGAAGTTAGTTTTTCTCAAGCCCCGGATTCATCTTCATGGGTATTATCCACTGCTTCCAAAAATGTGAATGATTTACAACGAGGGCAAAGGGTTTACATGATTTATGAAGGAGAATTAAACCCAGAAACAGGGAACAACCTTAATAAAATCTATGGAACAACCCTTACAACTAACCAGAATTCAGTCATTGAGTGGGAAACTGTTAATATCGCACAAGCCCCTGTGATAAATAATAGGTCCATCTATTTAGACTATGTTGGGGCAACCCTTACAGCGGCTGCTTTTGATAAAGTTCTTCCTGGATTGGGTAAGTGGCTTGTAACACTAGCTTCTTGGCTGTTTGCAATTTCAACAATGATATCGTGGAGTTATTACGGTGAAAAAGGAGTGGTGTTTCTTGTTGGAGAAAAAGGGGTTATTTTATATAAAGTTGGATTTTGTGCTCTTGCTGTATTAGCAACAGCAGGTTTTATTGAGACTGATGCAGAGCTAAATATGTTTGCAAATTTAGGCACTGGTTTGTGTATTATTGCTAACCTCCCTATAATCTGGCTATTCGGACACCAAGCGATGAAAGAATACAAAACCTATATAGCAAAACTTAATAGAGGGGAGTTTAATACTAATAATTAAATTATTATAGACAATGAAAACAGAAATAAAAATTAAGCCTTTTTGGTATTCGGACATTTGGTTATGGCCAAAACTCATCACCATTATTACAACATTAGATAAAGAGGGTGTTGTTAATGCGGGCCCTTATTCACACATCATGCAATACGATGTTATGACAAAAAATCCAAGAATGATTGTGGGTTTTAGACAAGATTCTCATACTTTTGTGAACATTTGTGACACTGGTGAATTTGTAGTTAATTGCCCTAGCGCCTCACATTTAGACGACATGATGGAAACCGCTAAATTTTACCCTGAAGGTGTTAATGAGTTAGAGTTTACGAACTTTACCTCAATCCCCTCAAAAAAAGTTAAGCCTCCAAGCCTCAAAGAGTGCCCTCAGATAGCAGAATGCACTGTTGATGAAATAATTAAACTGGAAAAAAGCACAGGCATTGTTATCGGGACAATAGAGGCTATAGTTGTTGATGAAAAGTTAGTAGAAATGGGCAGAGAAGAAAGAATCCGTACTATGGATCTGCCAATAGGTATGGGGGATGAAGCAAGGCAAATTTATTACCACACAACTGGAGGGGATCTTACTCAACATAATCTTGGACAGCCTAAAAATGCCATGCAAGGTGCGGATGCAGTAACATCTATGGATTGGGATAAAAAAGCAATGACAATGTTAATGAATGTTCCGCCCCCACTAAGAAAAATGGTGATTGAAAACACTGAAGAATTTACACAAGAAAATAATGCAAATGTTGTTACCGCTGAACTATTTACTGAATTAGCCAAATCGGTAGGAATGGACCCTGAAGTAATGGAGAGATTCAGAAGTGGGGGTTAAATTTTTTGGGGTATTGATCATTTGTAAATCAAGCGAGATTTATGAAACTTGAAATAAAAAATCAAGACTTATTTATAGAAAAAGCATACATCAATGGTCAATGGGTTGNTGCTGATGATAACTCAACTTTGGATGTCCTTAATCCAGTTAACCAAGAAATTATAGGCCGCGTGCCAAATTGTGGTGCANCAGAAACCAATGTTGCAATAAGTGCTGCTGCAGAAGCACAAAAAAAATGGCAGCAATGTCCNGCAAAAGACAAGGCCTCTATTCTAAGAGNTTTTTATGATCTGATTTGCTCCAATCAGGACGATTTAGCAAAAATTCTTACCTATGAACAAGGTAANCCTCTNGCAGAAGCTATAGGAGAAATTGCATATTCAGCATCATTTATTGAATGGTTTTCAGAGGAAACAAAACGTATCTATGGAGATGTGATACCTGGACACATGCATGATAGGAGAACTCTAGTTATCAAACAACCTGTTGGAGTTGTGGCTGCAATCACACCTTGGAATTTTCCCTCAGCAATGCTGGCAAGAAAAGTTGGTCCTGCGCTTGCAGCGGGTTGCTCACTTGTATGTAAACCAGCAAAGCAGACTCCTTTTTCAGCGTTGGCCTTTGCCTATTTGGCAGAGGAAGCAGGCTTACCCAAAGGATTGTTAAATGTAGTAACCGGCAATGCTCAGACCATTGGTAAAGCATTAACTGACAGTGATCTGGTCCGCAAATTGACGTTTACTGGGTCAACTGAGATAGGAAAAATGCTTCTAAAAGAGTGTGCAAAAACAGTGAAAAGAGTGTCTATGGAGCTGGGAGGGCACGCTCCGTTTATTGTTTTTGAAGATGCAGATATAGAGGCTGCTATTGCAGGAGCAATTGCAGCAAAATATAGAAACACAGGCCAGACCTGTGTTTGTGCTAATCGAATATATGTTCACCAAGATGTTTATGAACAATTTTCTGAAGGTTTTGTAAAAGAAGCTGGGAAACTTCAAACAGGCCAAGGTTTTGACCCTTTAGCAGATCAAGGTCCTCTTATTGATGAGGCTGCCTTAGCCAAAGTTGAAGAACATGTTGCAGATGCAAAAAATCATGGGGGAGAGGTTATTCTAGGCGGTCAGCCTCATGAGCTTGGAGGTTTGTTTTATGAGCCCACTGTTATCAAGAATGCTAATGATGAAATGCTCGTGTCATATGAGGAAACATTTGGACCAGTAGCGCCTTTATTTTCGTTTTCAACAGAAAAGGAAGTGATAGAGAGGGCAAATAACACGCCTTTTGGCCTTGCCTCATATTTCTACACTCGTGATTTAGCAAAAAGTTGGAGAGTTTCTGAACAGCTTGAATACGGAATAGTTGGCTTGAACACCGGAATTATTTCTACTGAAATGGCTCCCTTTGGTGGTGTTAAGGAGTCGGGCATGGGCCGAGAGGGTTCAAAATATGGAATAGATGATTATTTAGAAATAAAATACATCTCTCTAGCTGGCATAGAAGAATAATTGTAATTAATATTCCCCCCTGTATTATTCAGCAATACTGAAACCACTCCTATGCAAGACGATACCCCTAAACTCACCAAAGGTCCCCCTTCAAAAGCCATAATTTCAATGATGGCGCCAATGGTTATTGGTTTATTTGTCATTATTGGAAACGGGCTAGTTGACGCTTATTTTGTAGGTCAGCTGGGGTATGCTCAATTAGCTGCTGTGAGTTATGCTTTTCCTGTATGGTTTGTTTTAGGCGGCATTGTGATGGGTCTAGGGATTGGCACTGCCTCGTTGGCTTCAAGGGCAATTGGATCAGGAAACAAAGAGATTGTTAGAGAGATTGCAACCCACGCAATGATTCTGTCTATTGTAGTAGGAATTATTGTAATAGCTGTTGGTTTGTCTTCAATTGATATGGTTTTTGGATTATTNGGTGCTAATGAAGAAACAATGCCTTATGTAAGGGAGTACATGGAGATCTACTATTGGGGTGGGATTTTTATGGCGGTTCCTATGATAGGCAACTCTGTAATGAGAGCATCTGGTGATGCAACAACACCTTCTNTTTTAATGGCTTCTTCAGCAATTGNTAATGCGTTGTTGGATCCGATACTGATCTTTGGATGGTTTGGCTTTCCTGCTATGGGNGTTAGAGGTGCGGCGTTAGCAAGTGTTCTTTCTAATGTTTTATTTTTAATAGCAGCATTATGCATTCTCATTTTTCGAGATAACTTAATACAATTTGCTAACCATAGNTTGAAGTCAATTGTTGAATCTTGGAAAAAAATTCTTCATGTNGGCTTGCCNGCTATAGCCAGCAACCTTATTGCTCCATTATCAACCGCNCTGGTTACAGCGCTTATAAGCAGTTATGGTCAAACAGCTGTTGCAGCGTATGGGTTAGCTGGCCGACTAGAGGCTTTTATTATTGTCATTTTAATGGCTCTTGGGGGAGCAATCTCTCCTTATGTTGGGCAAAACTTTGGAG
Source organism: Thiotrichales bacterium (assembly GCA_002698045.1). GTDB lineage: Bacteria > Pseudomonadota > Gammaproteobacteria > PS1 > Pseudothioglobaceae > Pseudothioglobus. The sequence continues at coordinate 7,629 of NZUR01000015.1, forward strand.
CAAAAAGATTTGACCGCTTGGAAGANGGGTTTAAGTTCTCTATGAGGTTTATATTAGTTTATTCNGTTTTTTGTATTGTATTCTTATATCTCTCGGCTGAATTTTTCTTAGGCTTTTTTACCGCTGACCCTGAGGTTATTAAAATAGCTAAAATGCAATTGCTTTATTGTCCATGGGGTTATGGTTTTCTTGGTGTAGCTGCTATTTGTAATGGCTCATTTAATGCTTTTGGNAAACCCATGCCTGCCATGACAATTTCAATTGCCAGGACATTAGTTGTTTATGTTCCGATGGCTTATTTATTTGCTTCATTCATTGGTATTAGGGGGATTTTTGTAGCTCAAGTGGTTGCGAATATTCTCGCTGGAATAGCTGGAATAATTTGGTATAGNTTGCTTTTTAAACAATTATCAAACCAAAACACATAGCATAGATTAATCTATTCCTTGNAGTTGCTTAATAATACCTTCATCTTCAAGTGTTGAGATATCTTGAGTAATCTCCTCNCCTCTTGCAATTGCTCTGAGTAGACGCCTCATAATTTTCCCTGATCTAGTCTTTGGAAGATTCTCTGAATATCTAATATCATCAGGNTTTGCAATNGGGCCAACTTGTTCAGCAACCCAATTTCTTAATTCNTTTGTTNCCTTAGACTCTTTATCCTCAGTGGGTCGCTCNCCTTTGGTGACAACAAAAGCAAAGATTCCCTCGCCTTTTATATCATGTGGTTTTCCTACCACTGCAGCCTCAACAACATTGGGGTGCGAAACCAATGCAGACTCTACTTCCATTGTTCCTAAGCGATGACCTGAAACATTTAAGACATCATCTATTCTCCCCATAATCCAAAAAAACTTATCTTCGTCTTGGTTGGCGCTGTCNCCAGCAACATAGAGCCTATTGTTGAATTTTGCCCAATATGTTTCGATGTATCGATCGTTGTCGCCCCAAATCGTTCTTAACATTGAAGGCCATGGTTTTGTTACGACCAAATAACCACCTTTGTTAGGTTGGTCAACNGTGTTNCCCATATCATCAACAATGTCCATCATAATTCCTGGTAAGGACTGTGTGCATGANCCGGGTTTAGTTGAAATNACTCCAGGNAATGGGCTAATCATGGCTGCTCCTGTTTCAGTTTGCCACCAAGTATCTACGATCGGACATTCTCCTTTNCCAATTACTGAGTGATACCACATCCATGCTTCTGGATTAATGGGCTCACCAACAGTTCCCAGCAGTCTAAGTGTGGATAAATCATATTGGTTTGGAATATTATCGCCAAACTTCATTAACGCTCTAATTGCAGTTGGTGCTGTGTAAAATAGNGTGACCTTATGTCGCTCACAGATCTCCCAAAACCGTCCAGGATGAGGGTAAGTTGGCGCCCCTTCATAAATTAAAATAGTTGCCCCAGCTGCTAAGGGTCCATACGNAACATAGGTATGGCCTGTAATCCAACCCACATCAGCTGTACACCAAAAAACATCTGAATCTTTGATATCAAAAATCCATTGGAATGTAGTTTTTGCGTGTAACAAATAACCCCCTGANGAATGCTGTATCCCTTTTGGTTTTCCTGTTGAGCCTGAGGTATAGAGGATNAATAAAGGGTGTTCTGAATTTAATGCTAGGGCTTTTGACTCTCTGTCTTGGTCTTTAGTGAGGTCATGCCACCATATATCTCTTTGGTTNGACATGTTGATAGGNTCACCTGTTCTTTGGAACACCACCACATTTTTAACCGGGGTTTCCCAACCCTCCAATGCTTTATCAGTAGAGTCTTTTAATGGAATTATTTTACCCCCACGAAAGGCACCATCTGCAGTAATAACAACTTTAGCTGCAGCATCTTCAATACGATCCTTAAGGGCATNGGATGANAAACCACCAAAAACAACTGAGTGCACNGCACCAATTCGTGCNCACGCCTGCATTGCTATNACTGCCTCAGGCACCATTGGCATATATATAACCACCCTATCCAAGGGCTTAACCCCAAGCTCTAATAAGCCATTAGAAAGCTTGGAGACTTCATCCAANAACTCTTGATATGTAATGGTTGTTGTNTCTCCNTTTTCAGCCTCAAAAATGATCGCTTTTTTGTTTGGAAATTTTTGTGCGTTNAAGTCGAGGCAATTATAGGAAACATTAATTTCTCCATCAGTAAACCATTGATAGTTTGGTGCGTTTGTGTCATCTAAGACGGTAGAAAAATCCTTAAACCAATAAAGATTCTCTTGTGCCAGTTTTGCCCAATACCCTTGATAATCTTCTTCCGCATGTTTTTTTAATGCTTCCAGTTCTGTTGGGGTAATNTTTGCTTGCTGGCTAAAAGTTTCTGATGGAGAGAATTGTCGCTTTTCNTTTAAAATAGACTCAATGGTTTTTTCACTCATAATCGCTAGTAATCTCTCTGATTAGATTAGGAAATCTTGGTTTTCTTTTCTAAACCAATACGATGGTGAATTGGACTTGATTTGGATATATAGCCTAATAAAAAATCCATTTGATCTGCAAGAATATTTCTTCCTTGAAGATAAATATATTCTGCATAATTNGGCACAAAAGGTATTGCTAAAAGCTTTATCTTTGCTTGTTCAGGAGTTCTNCCCCCTTTGTGATGATTNCACCTTTTACATGCAGAAACGACATTCTTCCAATGATCCCANCCNCCCTGGCTAATAGGTGTAATGTGGTCGCGTGTTAGCTCTCTTTTGTTGAAGTGATCACCACAATACATGCATAAATACCCGTCTCGTTTGAACAATGTTTGGTTATTTAAAGGAGGGGTGTATCGNCTCATTTTTTCTTGAAAATGCTTTGTTCTTCCATATGTAGCAATAATAGAATTNACTGTGATCGAGCTTCGCTCTCCTGAGGCTGAGTTAGTCCCTCCATATATCGTATAAAGATCATTGCCCAACGTGTACACCACTTGNTCGACTGCATAGAGTTTCACGGCTTCTTTGTAGTCTACCCACTCTAATGGNANCCCTGTTGTGTCTATTCTTAATGAATGATTGTAGTAACCCATAATCTTTTGTCTNTGTTATCTAGAGACAGTATTAAACAATTTTTACAAAAATTAAATTGATAAAAAGCTCTTTTTAATAAGGGGTGTTTAATATGCCGCTTGAGAAGCCTAACCCTTAAACTCAGAAACTAATGCTGTAATAGAGTCCTTAGCATCCCCAAAAAGCATTCGGGTATTGGTTTTAAAAAATAAAGGGTTTTGAATACCAGCAAAACCTGAGGCCATTGACCTTTTAAGAACAAAAGTTGTAATTGCTTTATCTACATCAATTATTGGCATTCCATATATTGGGCTCTCGTTATCTTCTCGTGCNGCTGGGTTAACCACATCGTTTGCACCAATAACAATACATACATCCACAGATTCAATAATTGGGTTAATATCTCCGGGTTCGATCAANTGGTCATAGGGAACGTTCGCTTCTGCTAGCAACACATTCATNTGTCCNGGCATTCTTCCAGCTACTGGGTGAATAACATATTGCACAGTTGTTCCATTCCCTTCTAATAATTCACCTAATTCTCTAACTGCGTGTTGTGCTTGTGCNACAGCCATACCATATCCTGGAACTATAGCCACCGATGAGGCGGCTTCCAATATTAAATAGGCGTCTCCTGTCACAATAGGCCTNACCTCTCCTTGTTCACCCTTACTTGTTCCTGATGCGACGATGGCTCCAAATCCGCTGAACAANACATTTGCTAAGGATCTATTCATAGCTTTACACATTATATTTGTCAGAATTAGACCGCTTGCTCCAACTAGGGCGCCAGCCACAATTAGGACATTATTTTGAATAACAAAACCTGCTGCACANGCTGCTAGTCCTGAATANCTGTTCAATAATGCAATAACAACTGGCATNTCACCGCCACCNATTGGAATAACTAAAAGGATNCCTAACAAAAAAGATAAACAAATAATTGCAGTTAAAACTTGCCAATTTAATGTAAAAACAAGCCCTTGATTAACGATCATCTCAAACCCAAAGAACAGCAACAAAAGAACTAGCAGTCCATTGATCCACTGTTGCCCTTTGTACAAAATTGGGTTTCCATTCATCCTGCCAGAAAGCTTGCCATAAGCAATAATGCTACCTGTAAAAGTTAAACCGCCAATCACCACTGTAAGAAATATTGGTATTAGAATGCCCAAACTATCAGTGCTTGATAAGAGATATTCTGACGACCCAACAAGTAAACTAGCAATTCCACCAAAGCCATTAAAGATCGCAACCATTTCTGGCATTGATGTCATCTCAATCTTGAGGGCTGCAATTGCACCGATTGATGCTCCTAAGAACATGGCAACAAAAATCCATTGGAAGTTAGTAACGCTTTGGTCTAACAAAGTCACCACCACTGCAACCAACATGCCCAGGGCTGAAATCAGGTTACCTTTGGCTGCTGTTTCAGGTGAGCCCAACATTTTCAAACCAATAATAAAGAGCGCTGAAGAAAATATATAAATTAAGTTAACCACTGCTTCATTTGCGGTTGAGGAAAAAATTGTATTAAGAAATTCCATCTACTTCTTTTTGAACATACTAAGCATTCTATTTGTAACCAAATAACCACCAACAACATTAACTGTCGCAAAGAAGACGGCCAACATCCCTAAGATAAAGGTGATTTCAGCGTTAACTGACTCTGTTCTTGAGGTCAGAATCGCCCCAACAATAGTAATGCCTGAGATTGCATTAGCACCAGACATTAATGGNGTGTGTAAAGTTGAAGGTACTTTTGAAATCAATTCAAAACCTAAAAAAATAGATAGGACCAATACAAACAATAATAAAATAAATGTTGGTTCCATTTGGTTTTTCTCCTTTATTTGCTTAGTGGATCAATTGATTCCCCAGAGTGAGAAACAACACATCCAGATAATATTTCGTCATTAATATCGATGTTCATAATTTTATTTTCTTTATCCCAAAACTCTTCAANCATACTATAAAGATTATTAGCATATACTTGGCTTGCGTGTGCAGCCACAGAAGCAGGTAAGTGTTCATTNCCTATGATGATCACTCCATTTGAGATCACTGTTTTTCCAGCAACAGAGCCCTCGACATTCCCCCCTGTGCTAACAGCCATATCTATAATAATGCTACCAGGCTGCATTGCATCAATCATGTCTTGGGTGATAATNAAAGGGGCTTTTTTNCCAAACACTTGTGCTGTTGTAATAATGACATCAGAATAACCGCACNCCTTAATCATGCCTTGTCTTTGTAATTCCAGTTGCTCTGCATTCAGTTCTTTGGCATANCCTTGTTCTGTTTCCTCTAATTGNCCAATATCAATTTTTACAAATTTAGCTCCTAATGATAAAACCTGTTCTTCAACAGTTGGNCTAGTGTCNAATGCCTCAACCCTTGCGCCAAGTCTTTTCGCTGTTGCAATTGCTTGTAATCCAGCTACTCCAACTCCCACAACAAATACTTTGGCTGGTGAAANGGTTCCGGCTGGAGTCATCATCATTGGAAAAACCTTATTAAGCTTTTCTGCAGCCTCTATGACGGCACTATATCCAGCAAGGCTAGCCTGTGAGCTNAGTGCGTCCATTTTTTGAGCTCTTGTGACTCTGGGAACCATNTCCATGCTAATAGCAGTCACTGATTGTTTAGCAAAAGCATNAATCAACTCCCTTTGGTTAAATGGATCAAGNAANCTGATGTGTATAGAGTTATGTTTTAANTGTTGAGTTTCTTCTATNTTTGGAACATTGAGACGGCAAACAATGTCTGCACTGGAAAAAGNTTCGANACGATTTTTTATTANTTTGGCACCTGCCTTGAGNTAANCATCATCATTTAAAGAAACTGTCTCCCCAATACCTTTTTCAACTAAAACATCAAANTCTAAAGACCTGAATTTTTGCACAATCAAAGGAACAATGGGTGTTCTTAATTCGTTATCAGGTTCTTTTGGAAAGAAGATTTTCATTCGGTAATAAGTTTTAGCTATATAGGTTCTGTGAGGAAGATATATTGACAAGATTAAGATGTCAAGATTGAAAAAAAATATAAGNTTTNTGTTATTCTCAGCATTATGTTTACAAGGTTTGAAATGGANCGTTTTCAGTCCATCTATGAAAATGAGGTGGACTTTAATCTTAGTGACAGCGGTAATCACCCAATGTCTATTAATGANTTGCTTGATAAAGACGAAATCGAAAAGTTTTTATCAATGGAGATCTACTATGGCTATACACAGGGTGACCCTCGTTTGCTTGAGGTAATTAAAGACTGGTACCCCAACACCAATGAATCAAACATTCTACTAACCAACGGCTCTGCTGAGGCTAATTTTATAATGGCTTGGACCCTAATTAAGCCTGGTGATGAGGTGGTTCTAGTGTTGCCAAATTATATGCAAGTGCCTGGTTTAGCCAAAAATTTTGGCGCTGAAATAAAAACCATAAATCTCAAAGAAGAATTAGNTTGGCACCTTGATTTAAATGAGTTAGAGGAACTTGTTACCCCTAACACTAAATTAATTTCAATCTGCAATCCNAATAACCCAACTGGGNCGGTAATGACAGATGAAGAAATGACCGCCATCGCATCGATTGCAAGAACCAATGATGCNTATGTTCANTCAGATGAGGTTTATCGTGGCTCAGAGCTTGNNGGTAAAGAAACCAGAAGCTTTGTAGAGTTTTATGAAAAAGCGATTGTGTGCTGTGGGCTCTCGAAATCTTTTGCCCATCCGGGCCTAAGAATTGGATGGTTGGTTGCCAATGAAAAATTAATTGAAGAAATATGGGCTCATAAAGATTACACATCACTGTGTGCTTCTGTTTTATCTCAAGAAATAGCNATAAAAATTATGACAAAAAAAACTAGNGGANNAGTGTTATCAAGGTCNAGTGAAATGCTNAACAACAACNTANATTTATTTCAATCNTGGTTGGATTCTCATGATGGANTNTTTACATTCGTTCCACCACAAGCTGGGGGNATGGCATTTGTGGGTTATAAGATGAGTATTAATAGCATGGAACTTGCTCATAAA
>NZUR01000016.1 GCA_002698045.1 Thiotrichales bacterium
TGGACGAACCTCTATCGGCTTTAGATTTAAAGCGAAAGAAGGAAATTTTGCCTTATCTTGATTCTCTTCATGATGAACTAGATATTCCGCTCATCTATGTCACACACTCGCCCGATGAGACCTCACGATTAGCAGACTATCTAGTGCTTCTGGAGGAAGGTCGTGTTGTTGGAAGTGGTGCCATTGATGAGATGTTGACTAGGTTTGATCTCCCAATCTCTCATGGTGCTGATGCAACCTCATTGATTGAAGCTAAAGTTGTTGGTCATGATGACCAGTTTAATCTAATGTACCTTAGTTTTTCTGGTGGTCAGTTCACTGTAACTGATAGGGAGTTGCCATTGGAAAGTAAAGTCCGTCTAAGGATTTCAGCACGTGACGTGAGCTTAACACAAGAGCAACAAACTGACACTAGCATTCTAAATATTTTCTCAGCAATAGTTGATGAAATAGTTCCAGAGGGCCAATCACAGGTGATGGTTCGACTAAAAATAAAGGATGATACTATGTTGTCTTGTATAACACGCAAGTCAGCTGAACTGCTTGAGCTTAATCCTGGAAAAAAGGTATACGCACAAATAAAGAGCGTTGCACTGTTATCGTAGACAACATGACTAAAGTAATTGAGCGTTACACACTATTGATAATCGGTATGTTGGCATTATTTGGAGTCAGTGTTCAGTTCATTATTTCTATTAATAGAGCAATCGCTGAAGACAATTCTGTTAGTCAGGTTGTGATTAATATGTTGGGTTATTTCACCATTCTTACAAATACTTTTGCTGCTACTGTTCTTACTATTTTAGGATTATTACCTAATTCTAAAATAGGAAAAGTTTTTGCCACACCTGAGGTTTTTGGTTGTGTTGTATCATCAATGCTTTGGGTAGGTATTGGGTTTCATCTTCTTTTAAGTGATTATTGGTCGCCAGATGGTATGGAGGCAGTGTCGAATTATTTGAACCATTATATTGTGCCAAGTTCGTTACTTATAATCTGGCTAATATTTCCACCAGAAACCCAAATTCCTAAACGAACACCACTACTTTGGGAGATTTACCCGGTGATTTATGGAGCCTATATTATTATACGGGGCGAGGTAATTGACAAGTATCCTTACCCTTTTTTTGATATCAATGTCATAGGCTACCCTAAGGCACTTTGGAATGGTTTGGTGATATTAATTGTGATTTTGGGTATTGGATATTTTGTTAGGTTAGTAGTCAACCTNTCTTCAAGGTTGCAGAGGTAACTTGTCTAGATAACTTTTTCAGNTAACCTTAATCTTTCAATTGGGCGCTCGTCAATAAAGACATGAATAATTGCAGTAATNGCTGCAATNATTGCGGCCCACCACCATACTTGATTGTATGAGCCCGTCGTGTCAAANAGNTATCCTCCAAGCCATACNCCTGTAAATGAGCCAATTTGGTGGTTCAGGAAAACAATGCCGTAAAGGGTTCCCATAAACCTTAGTCCAAACATCTGAGCAACTAGACCTGAAGTTGGCGGAACTGTTGCAAGCCATAGTANACCTGTTGCAAAAGAAAAGGNATAAATTGTAAAAGTCGAGATTGGAATGATAAGAAACAACACAATAACGATTGACCTAGCCCCATAGATATAGGTAAGTATCCATTTTTTTGAATAAAGCCCTGACAAGTGTCCTGATACTAGTGATCCTATGATATTGCAAAGACCAATTATTGATAAACTTGCAGCAGCAACTGAACTGTCGAAACCTTTATCTGACAAATAAGCAGGCATATGAACAGTAATAAAGGCTAGCTGAAAGCCGCAAACAAAAAAACCTGCAATAAGGAGCCAATAATGAATATGACCTGAAGCTTCATTAAGAGCCTCCCGAAGATTCTGGGATGGCTCATTATCTATGTTTATATTCTTTTTCTCGTCTCCTTTAAAAACAGGAGTGAAAAGAATCATTGAAAGAGCTCCTATTGCCATGATGATAAGNGCTGTTTGCCATCCATAGGTAACAAGAAATTCTCGTGCAACAGGTATNAATATGAATTGTCCTGCAGATCCTGCAGCAGTTCCAACACCTAGCGCAAATGCTCTTTTTTCAGGTCTAACCATTCTAGCCATAGCGGGAAGAATGACCCCCAGTCCTGTACCTGCAATCCCCATTCCAATTAATATTCCAGCACCNATATGAAGNCCAAGAAATCCATCTGCAGTAGCAGTAANATAGAGNCCTAGAGAGTAGAGNATTGTTCCAACTATTACGACTCTCGCNGTACCAAACTTGTCNGCAAAAGCTCCAGCTAATGGTTGAGATAAGCCCCAAAANAGATTTTGNAGGGCTAAAGAGAATGCGAAAATTTCACGGCCATAACCGAAGGTTTCAGAAACAGGCTTCAAAAATAGACCTAATGAGGATCTAAAGCCAAAATTAATAGCCAAAAGTACACAAGCTAGAATGATTGCAAAGCTTAATATTTTTTTATGCTGTGTCATATTTTTTAAGTATTAATAATTCGACAGTATAACCATAATTATTTGACGGGCCCATATATTAGTATTAATATAAAATCTAGCTATTTATGTTATAAGTTTTTCAACTTTTAGCTTGTGTAATTTNTATTTAATTGTTATATCTTAATTAGGAGTNAATTNATGCGCGTACTTGTTTTTCAGCATNNNGATTGCGAACATCCTGGCTCACTTAGGCAATTTTTAGCTGAAGATGGAATNGAGTGGGATGCGGTTCGATTAAATCGAGGTGAAACAATTCCTAATTTTGATAATTATGATGCTCTTTGGGTTATGGGCGGGCCTATGGATGTTTGGGATATTGAAGAGTGTCCTTGGCTTGTTGCTGAAAAAGTGGCAATTAGAGAGTGGGTAAGTGTCTTGGGTAAGCCATATTTAGGCCTATGTCTGGGTCATCAGTTGCTAGCAGATGCACTTGGAGGGACCTGTGGACCTCAAAAAGTTCCAGAGATTGGAGTGCTTGAGATTGAACTCACTGCGGAGGGAAGGCGAGATCCTTTATTTCAGGGTACAGCCGATAAACAAAAATGTCTCCAATGGCATTCAGTGAGAGTTGCTCAAGCTCCAGAAGNTGCGGTNATTTTAGCTAAATCAGAGGTGTGCTCCGTTCAAGCAATGCGTATTGGTTCTAATGCATGGTCTATGCAATATCATNTGGAGATTGAACCAGATACTGTTGACAACTGGGGGGCTGTNCCAGCTTATGCAGAAGCATTAAGTTCGACACTCGGTAATGACGCCTTATTAGATTTGAAGTCAGATAGTGATGCTAATATGGCTCAATGTTTGAGTTGTGCGAGGCAAATTTATGAAAACTTTATGTCTACCGTAGGTTAATTTATTTCATCTTTTATATGTGATTTATTTCANGTTTATTNNTTAGTAAATTTTTTNTTAATTACAACAACTTATGGATAGAATTTATCTAACTTTTTATAGAACCAATAATATTTTTCTAAAATTTAAATTTAATGATTGACACTGAAANTAATTAAGGGTATCTTTCCGATTTTTNGAGTAATTAANATTACTTTAACCTAAAGGNNAAAAAATGAGTGAAGAAGACGATTTTGACCTAAATGAACTAGATGATAAAGAACTAGTCGAACAAATTCAAGATGACCTTTATGATGGCCTTGACGAAGAGGTTACTGAAGGCACAGAAATACTGCTTTCTCGTGGCTGGGATGCGAATGACGTCTTGGGCGAAGCTTTAGTAAGTGGTATGAAAATTGTTGGTATTGATTTTAGGGATGGCATCTTATTTGTTCCTGAAGTACTCAAGTGTGCTGGTGCTATGAAAGGTGGTATGAAAATACTACGCCCTATTCTTGCTGAATCCGCAGTAGATACTTCTTTAGGTAAGTTTGTAATTGGTACTGTTAAGGGAGACATCCATGATATTGGCAAAAACTTAGTTGCCATGATGTGTGAAGGTTCTGGCTTTGAAATAATTAATTTAGGAATTAATAACCCTGTAGAAAACTACTTAGAAGCTATCGATGAGCATGAACCAGTCATTGTAGGTATGTCTGCTCTTCTCACAACTACGATGCCTTATATGGGCGTTGTTGTAGAAGAGATGGAAAAAAGAGGTTTGCGCAAAGATGTACATATTATGTGTGGTGGTGCACCATTGAACCAAGAGTTTGCTGACTCCATTGGGGTACCTGCCTATGGCCGTGATGCAGCTCGAAGCGCAGAAATGGCTGAAGAGCATGTACGCAGTTTGGACAAAAAGCGTGGGCACAGATAAGCAAAATTCGGAACAGATTAAAAAGCGATTAGTTTTAGGTTGTGGGGCATTAGTATATGACCTTCTTAGATTAATAAAGCAAAACCCTTCATTATCAGAAAAAGTTAACCTACAATGTTTACCTGCTAGTTGGCATAATTCACCTCAATTGATAGCCCCAGGAGTTGAAGAATACTTATCTGAGAATGCACATCTTTATGAAGAAGTTTATATCGCATATGCAGACTGTGGAACTGGTGGAGCGCTTGATAGGGTGATTGAGAAATATAATACTAAGCGCATTGAGGGTGCACATTGCTATGAGTTTTTTGCGGGGACAGATGTTTTTGAACAGTTATCAGAAGAGGAATTAGGTACTTTCTACCTTACAGATTATTTAGTTAAAAATTTTCATAGAATTATGATCAAGGGTTTAGGTCTCGATAAGCATCCTGAACTTTTTGAGGTTTACTTTGAACATTATAAAAAACTGGTCTATTTGGCACAAACTGAGAATGAGCAGTGGCAAAAGGATGCTGAGCAGTACGCTAAAGATTTTGGTTTTGAGTACGAATATAGACTTGTAGGTACAGGAAATCTTGATTCTGTTTTTGATGAAATAGATATCAAGCCATTAGAGATTGAAGGATAGTAAAGTACGAATATAAATATGTTAGATAAATTAATCGATAACAATCCCTGGCAAGCCAGATTGGAGAAATAATGTCATTATTGAATCTCTTTTCTACGAAAGAAAAAAATAAAAAAGTGAGTGATAATCTTAAGGACTTTTTAGTTAATTTTTCAATAGAAGTTATGCCGAGTACCGCAGCTAAGATAGAAAGCTTTAAAGATATACTGCCAACCAACACTAGAATATATATCGCACACATCGAAGGCGTGCCAATTGAAGAAATGATACAAACAGCTAAACGGCTTCAGAGTGAAGGGTTTTCGGTTATGCCTCATTTCCCTGCTCGTATTATTAAAAATAAAAGCACTTTAGAAGAATGGATAACAAAATATCAAGACGAAGCAGGCATTGATCAAGCTTTACTTTTAGCTGGAGGTGTTAATAATCCACATGGTGTTTTTGAAAATTCAATGCAGCTGGTTGAAACAGAACTTTTTAACAAGTATAGCTTTAAAAATCTTCATTTTGCGGGACACCCTGAAGGTAACAAAGATATTGATTATGATGGCTCAACTAACAATGTTGATGAGGCATTGCTTTGGAAACAAAAATTTAATGAACGAACAGATATAGAAGTAGCATTAACTACCCAATTTTGTTTTGAAGCCGATCCAGTAATTAAGTGGGCTGATTCAATGATTGAAAAAGGCATAAATATTCCAATACATATTGGCGTAGCTGGACCCGCAAAATTGCAAACGTTAATCAAGTTTTCAATCGCTTGTGGTGTTGGACCTTCGTTGAAAGTTTTGCAAAAAAGAGCAAAAGATGTAAAGAAACTATTATTACCATTTGAGCCAAATGATTTTTTAGAAACTTTAGCTCAACATAAAAAAGAAAATCCAAAGTTTAATATAACTAATATTCATTTTTTCCCTTTGGGAGGCATAAATACCTCCGCTGATTGGATCAAAAATGCGACAACTAATAATTAATTTAAGGGAGTAAGTAAATTGGCAACAACAACACTATCGTCAGCATCAAAAGAAGTAACGATTGGCTTTGGCTATCCATTTGTCATGATTGGAGAGCGCATAAACCCAACAGGAAGAAAAATTCTAGCTGCAGAAATGAAAGAAGGTGATTACTCTCGTGTAGAGGCCGATGCAATTGCCCAGGTAGCTGCAGGTGCTCAGATGCTTGATGTCAACGCAGGCATCCCTCTTACAGATGAGCCAGCAATCTTGGCTGAGGCTATTAGACGCGTTCAAGCAGTTGTAGATGTACCACTTTCTATTGACTCTTCAATCATAGAAGCTCTAGAAGCTGGTTTATCGGCTTATCAAGGTAGGGCGCTTGTGAACTCTACTACAGGGGAAACTGAAGTACTAGAGCGTGTACTTCCATTAGTAAAGAAGTATGACGCTGCAGTTGTAGCAATCTCAAATGATGAGACTGGAATCAGTGAAGATCCTAATGAAAGGTTTAAAGTTGCTAAAAAAATTGTTGAGCATGCTGCTGATTATGGAATTAAGCCAGAGGATGTTGTAGTTGATCCTTTGGTAATGCCTATTGGAGCAATTGCACAGGCGGGTAATCAAGTGTTTGAATTAGTTCGACGCCTTCGCTCTGAATTAAAAGTAAATACTACTTGCGGAGCATCAAATGTTAGTTTTGGTTTGCCACAGCGTAGTGGGATTAACAATGCCTTCCTACCAATGCTTATCGCAGCGGGGATGACTTCTGCAATCGTCAATCCATTGCACCCTGAATTAGTTCAGGCAATTAGAGCTGGAGACGTATTGACTGGCGTTGATGATGGTTGTAGTAGTTGGATTAAGGCCTATAAAACACCTTCAGCTGAAGGCAATAATTCTAGGGATGAGAGGCGCCGAAGAAGGCGTGTATGACAAAAAAATGACTGGCATTAAATATAAGGGGTCTTGCGTTTGTGGTCAAACACACTATAAAGCCTTTGATTTGGAAGATGTATCCTATTGTCACTGCGAACAGTGCCGTAAAATGACCGGCCATTATATGGCTGCGTGTCAGGTAAAAAGGGATAAAATTAAAATTCATGGCAAAATTAAGTGGTTTTATACACATCCAGGCTCGCGACATGGTTTTTGTGATAACTGCGGTGCCCATATGTTTTGGCAAAACGACAATAAGCCAACTATTAGTGTAACAGCAGGTAGTTTGGAGGACGCTAAAGACTTGGGTGTATGGCACCATATATTTACAGAAGAGAAGGGTTGTTATTACGAAATTAACCCCAATGAGCCTCAGAGTGAAGGTTATGGTGATAGCAACATACAAGAAGGAGTGTAGTTTTGGAAGATACTCAGCAAGTTTGTTTTACACCATCAGGTCGCCAATACAAGGGCGAAGTTGGAGACACGTTGCTGCAAGTTGCCCAAGATGCAGGGGTTGCTATCCGCTCATTATGTGGTGGTTACGGCCAGTGCCACCAGTGTTGGATTGAGGTTTCAGAGGGTTCACATCCTAAATTTAATGTTGAATGTAAGTCTGAAAATGTAAGCGGTATCACAAGTCTTGAAAGACAATTAATTATCGATAATCCTAGCTATAAAGGTAAGCGATTGGCTTGTCAAACCTGCATTCAAGGGGATTTAGTAATAGATGTCCCTGAAGAAAGTCAAGAACATAAAGCTTATATTAGCAAAAAAAATGCCAAACAAGACTACTCTATCGATAGCGCTATTACTCTTTTTGATTGCACTCTTGAAGAGTCAACATTAGATGAAAATCCCTCAGCCACTGAAAACTTATTATCACAGCTTGAAAAGCAGGATATAAAAGCAACGATTGACTTTAACTTATTGAGAGGTCTTCAACCTTTAATTCATGGAAGCAAAGGGTGTTTGACAGTTGCAATTCGTGATCAAAAAGAGATAGTGGCTATTTATCCTCAAGGCAAACATCAAATAATTGGTGCTGCAATTGATATTGGTTCTACCACACTGGCTCTATATGTTTATGACCTTAAAAATGCTAAGTTGGTGTATGAATCTTCTGCAATGAATCCTCAGATTCGTTTTGGTGAAGATTTAATGAGTCGAGTTTCTTATGTAATGATGAATAAAGGTGGCGATGAAAAACTGACAACTGCTGTCCGCACTAAGATTACTGAAATGCTTCATGAGGCCTGCGAGTATCTTGAAATTGAAAGGGATAAGTTATTAGAGGTGGTTCTAGTTGGTAATCCAATTATGCACCATATATTTTTTGGAATCTCGCCCGTCGAACTGGGTCAAGCCCCCTTCACTTTGTCGATAAGAAGATGGCTTGACGTTGACGCTAAAGATTTAGGTTTCAATCTATACCCTAAAACTAGGTTGTCTTTTTTACCACTAATTGCTGGGCATGTTGGTGCAGATACCGCTGCTGCATATCTAAGTCAGATGGAGACAATGCACTCTCAAACTACTTTGCTTGTTGATATTGGTACTAATGCAGAAATTATGCTTGCAAAGGGAGGTAAGGTATATGCAACATCCTCTCCAACTGGACCTGCCTTTGAAGGCGCTGAGATTAGTTCAGGTGTTAGAGCGACCTATGGAGCAATTGAAAGAGTAAGGATTAATAAAGATACCCTAGCTGTTCGTTATAAAGTTATTGGTTGTGATGCCTGGTCTGATGAGCCAGATTTTGAACTCGTTCAAATGAAGGCAATTGGTATTTGTGGTAGCGGAATTATTGAGGCTATCGTCTCTTTTGCCGAAGCTGGTATTATTGATCAAGGCGGACTTTTTGTAGAATCAATTGCACCAGAACTGTTTTCAAAAAAAGGAAATACATCTCGTTTTTTATTGGTCGAGCAAGGTGATAAATCGATTTATGTAGAGCAAGTTGATATACGTTCAATTCAATTAGCAAAAGCCGCACTTTCTGCAGGCGTTTCGATATTGATGGACTACCTTGAATGCACTGAGTTTGATAAAGTATTATTAGCAGGTGCTTTTGGCGCTCATTTAGATGCTAGATATGTCGCTCTTTTAGATATTATCCCAACGTCAACTGCAGAAAAAATTATATCTGTAGGTAACGCCGCTGGAATTGGCGCAAGTGCTGCTTTATTAGATATAAATAAGCGAAAAACAATCATTGATGCAGTAGATAAGGTTGTAAAAATTGAAACTGCTACTGAGCCAAAATTCCAAGAGTATTTTGTTGATGCAATGAAGTTCAGTGTATCACCTGTTAAGCAACAACAAACTAAAAAAGTCAGACGCCGAAAAAGAGTGTCTTAAGTTTATTAAGGAGGAGTTTAATGGCTAGAGAAAGAAGAAGACGCAGGGCAGCAAATGAGTCTGATGTTCAAGAGATACCTAAAGCGCCAGCTTATATAAAACGAAAAATACCACACTACAGTATTCTGAGCGATGACGATCTTAGTATTATTGAAGAAAATGCCGACACTATCTTAGAAGAGATTGGGATAGTATTTTCTGAAGACCAAGAGGCGCTTGATATATTTGAAAAAGCTGGCGCTAGTATTGACGGTGAGAGAGTCAGATTTCCAAAAGGAATGTGCCGAAAATTAATACAAGATAACGCTCCAAAGCAGTTTACTCAATTCGCTCGTAATCCTGAGAGAAATGTTGAAATTGGTGGCGATAATATGGTTTTAGTTCCTGCTTATGGTTCTCCATTTGTTCATGATCTTGATGAAGGTCGCCGCTATGCAACAATAGAAGATTTTAGAAACTTTGTTAAGTTAGCGTATATGTCTGACAATCTTCACCACTCTGGTGGTACGATTTGTGAGCCAGTAGACTTACCAGTTAATAAGCGTCACTTTGATATGGTTTATAGTCATATTAAATACTCAGACAAAGCCTTTATGGGCTCCGTTACTGCAGCCGAGAGAGCTCAGGACACTGTTGATATGGTTAAAATAGTATTTGGTGATGATTTTGTTGATAAAAATTGTGTACTCATAAGTTTAATTAATGCAAGCTCACCAATGGCATTTGATGCCACTATGCTGGGCGCACTTAAAGTCTATGCAAGAAACAATCAAGCAACAATCGTAACCCCATTTATAGTTGCCGGTGCAATGGCGCCAACTACAGCAGTTGGTGTCGCTGCGCAAAGTCTTGCAGAAGGCATGGCAGGCATGGCATTTGCTCAACTCCTTAGGCCCGGTACACCTGTTATTTATGGTAATTTTGTAACTGCAATGTCTATGAAATCTGGTGCCCCAACGTTCGGTACACCTGAGGCTGCACACATGATGAATATTTCTGGAGCCTTAGCTAGGAGACTTGGCGTTCCGTTTAGGAGTGGTGGTGGCTTTAATGGCGCCAAAATGCCCGACGCTCAAGCAGGCTATGAGGCTGCTAATACGATGCAAGCAACTATAAATGCAAGTGTTAATTTTAATTTACATACTGCTGGCTGGCTGGAAGGCGGCTTATGTATGAGCTATGAGAAATTCATAATGGATGCTGATCAAGCAGGCATGATGAGAGTTTCTGCAGAGGGAATTGATATGAGTGAAAATGGTCAGGCAATGGACGCAATTCGTGAAATTGGAAGTATGTCAGATGATGTGCCCAAGCATTTTTTAGGATGTGAACATACTAAGAAGAATTTCAAGAGCGCTTTTTATATGTCAGATGTTCTTGACGATAATAGTTTTGAGCAGTGGGTTCAAGACGGCTCAAGAGATACTGCAATGATTGCTAACGGTATTTATAAAAAAATGCTGTCTGAGTATGAGTTGCCTCCACTTGATCCTGCCATTGATGAAGCATTATTAAAATACATTAAAGATCGCAAAGATAGCTTTGAAGATTCAAATATTTAAGTAAGGTGTATTATAATTCAAGCGATTATGAATTTAATTATTAACGCCAGATTGATTTTGTAAGATAATATTCCAAATTATGATTTTTTAAAGGACTAAAGAGCTATTTTCACTTGAAAAATATCAAGTGAAGAAGTTTTTTATTCCTTTTTACTTTTGTGTGTATTTAGGAGAAATGATGAGCGAGTATAAAACAGATATTGATATTGCAAGAGAAGTTACCGGTGAACACATTAATGATATTGGTGCAAAACTCAATATTCATAAAGCGGACTTGGTGCCTTTTGGGCATGACAAGGCTAAGATTTCTTGGGGTGCAATAGATGGTGCTCAAAAGAACAAAAATGGTAAGCTTATATTAGTTACTGCGGTTACACCTACGCCAGCTGGTGAAGGAAAAACAACTACCTCTGTTGGCCTTACTGATGGACTTAATAAGATTGGTAAGCAAACAACAGTTTGTCTTCGTGAGCCTAGTTTAGGCCCCTGTTTTGGTATGAAGGGCGGTGCCGCAGGAGGTGGTTATGCACAAGTAATTCCAATGGAAGATATTAATCTTCATTTTACTGGCGACTTTCACGCAATCACATCAGCACATAGCTTACTCTCTGCAATGATTGACAATCATATTTATTGGGGTAATTCAACTAACATTGATAGCAGAAAGGTTGTATTCCGACGTGTTGTTGATATGAATGACCGTTCTCTTAGAAGGATTACATCTTCTCTAGGTGGCTCTACAAATGGATATCCACGTGAAGATGGTTTTGATATTACCGTTGCTTCTGAGGTAATGGCTATTTTTTGTTTGTCACAAAACTTGTCAGAGCTTGAAGAAAGATTAGGTAATATCATTATTGCTTATACTCGTGACAGGACCCCAGTTAGAGCAAAAGAAATTAATGCTCACCATGCAATGACGGTCCTACTAAAGGATGCATTTAGGCCAAATCTAGTTCAAACTTTAGAGGGGAATCCTGCATTAATTCATGGTGGCCCTTTTGCAAATATTGCACATGGTTGTAACTCAGTTATTGCAACAAAGACAGCTCTCAAAATGTCTGATTATGTTGTTACAGAGGCTGGCTTTGGGGCAGACTTGGGTGCAGAAAAATTCTTTGATATTAAGTGTCGTAAAGCAAATCTTGCACCAGACGCAGTTGTTTTAGTTGCAACAGTAAGGGCTCTAAAGCATCAGGGCGGCGTCGCTAAAGCAGAT
>NZUR01000017.1 GCA_002698045.1 Thiotrichales bacterium
TGATTCAGATTGGAGTTGGAGCTTATCTAATATTGCTGCCTCTAATAATGATCTTTCTTTGACATCCACTGGTCTTGATTGGGATATTAATGACCACTGGAAGGCTTCCTTAGGCGCCTCCTATGCAAATGCTAAATCGGATCGTGCTTTCAGTTTGCTTGATGATTATCAGCGGGTTAATTTAGAAGTTAAGTACCAGTATTGATTTCAAATTTTATTTGATTATTTCGATAAGTACGTAATGAAATGTATCAACCCTCTAATTCTAATGAATATAGTATAATTTATGCATGTTAATTTAGGTTTTTCTAATGTTAGAAAGTAAGCTTCTAAGAGGCAATATTGATTTTGTAGTTGAGCAACTCAAGAGACGAAATTTTTCTTTTGATGTTGCGGAATTTAATAAACTTGAAGATCAAAGAAAGGTCATCCAAGTTCAAACTCAAGATTTGCAAAATTTACGTAACACTAAATCTAAGGCGATAGGCCAAGCCAAAGCTTCTGGAGAAAACATCGAACCACTTCTCGAAGAGGTTTCAGATCTAGGAGAAAAGCTTGATAATGCTAAGTCAGCATTGAATGACCTTCAGGTAAAGATTGATGAAATTGTTATGGCGATCCCTAATATTCCACACCCCTCTGTGCCCGAGGGTCAAAGTGAGGATGAAAATATTGAGTTGTCGAAGTGGGGTGAGCCAAAAAAGTTTGACTTCGAACCAAAAGATCACGTTGATTTAGGTGAAATACATGGCATAGATTTTGCAGCTGCGGCTAAGATTTCAGGGTCACGATTTGTTGTTATTACTGGAAAAGTTGCAAAGCTTCAGCGTGCCTTAACTCAGTTTATGTTAGACCAGCATACTGAGAAAAATGGCTACACTGAAACTTACGCACCCTACTTAGTAAATGCGGATTCACTGACTGGAACTGGGCAATTACCAAAATTTGAGGCTGATTTATTCAAGACGCATCTGCATGGCGAAGAGGGTGAGGCTAGGGCACTCTATTTAATTCCAACAGCAGAAGTTCCAGTCACTAATATTGTTCGTGATTCAATTTTAAAAGACTCCGAGTTACCTCTTAAGTTTGTTGCTCATACGCCATGCTTTCGATCTGAAGCAGGTTCATATGGAAAAGATACAAGGGGCTTAATTCGCCAACACCAATTTGAAAAAGTTGAATTAGTGCAAATCTCTAATCCTGATAACTCTTATGATGTTCTTGAAGAATTAACTGAACATGCAGAAGGCATCCTTAAATTATTGGAATTGCCTTATCGTAAAGTAATCTTATGTACTGGAGATTTAGGATTCTCTTCAGCTAAAACTTATGATCTTGAAGTATGGCTCCCAGGGCAGTCAGCTTATCGAGAAATTTCATCATGTTCATGTTTTGAAGGCTTTCAAGCAAGAAGAATGCAGCTTAGATGGAAAAATCCTGAAACCAAGGAGTCAGAGTTTTTACATACACTAAATGGTTCGGGCTTGGCAGTTGGTAGAACTTTGGTTGCCGTGATTGAGAATTATCAGAATGCTGATGGAAGTATTACTATTCCAAAAGTCTTACAAAGCTACATGGGTGGCCTAACTACGATAAAATAACCCCTTTATATTTTTTGGAGCAAGAGATGAATTTACCCCCAGAACTATTTTTGATAGCAATGTTTGTGCTGATGTATTTTTTATTAATCAGACCACAACAAAAGCGTGCCAAGGATCACAAAAATTTACTCAAAGAACTTAAAACAGGTGATGAAGTTGTAACTAACGGTGGAGTTATAGGAAAAATTAAAGCTGTAGATGAGTCTTTTGCGGAGATAGAGATTGCTTCAGGCGTCTCTATCAAAGTTCAAAAGCAGGGTATTAATCAAAAAATGCCAAAAGGCAGCGTAAAACCGATGACTAAGTCAAGTGCAAAATCAAAAGCTAATGGCAAAAAAGAGACAGAAAAATAATACATAGAAAATAAATCCTTATGAACCATTACGCACCCTGGAAAAATACATTAGTTGTATTTTTCTTGTTTATTACATCACTATATGCTCTGCCAAATATTTATGGTTCTGACCTGGCCATTCAGATTTCTGGCACGGGTGATTATGTTGTTAAAGAGAATGACTTAAAAGGTATAAATAATGCATTAGTAGAAAATGCTATTGACTTTAAGTCACTGGAGCTTATTAACAGCAACATTTTGATTCGATTTAGTGACTCAAAGTCTCAACTTTCTTCTAAAGCTTTGTTAAAAGATACTCTGAGCAGAAATTATGTTGTAGCTTTAAACCTAGCGCCATCAATACCTCAGTGGCTTTCAGGTCTTGGCGGTAAGGCCATGTCTCTTGGGCTTGATCTTAGGGGCGGTGTTCACTTTTTGCTTGAAGTTGATATGGAGGCGGTTATTTCCACGTCTATTGATCGCTACTACAATGAGTTAAGAACTCTTCTCCGTAAAGATAAGTTATATAAAAAAATTCGTAAAGAAGATAATCTGTTGGTGGCCAGTTTTAAGACTGAGAAGCAAAAGGATGAGGCAAAAAAACTCATTAAAAGTGACCTCTCTGATTTGATGATTGTTGAAGGAAGTGAGTCAGAGCTTGAGGTGAGTTTAGAGATGTCATCTAATGCACAGAAAGCGGCTAAATCTAGTGCTTTAAAGCAAAATATTACAACACTTCGTAATCGCGTCAATGAGCTAGGTGTTGCAGAGCCAATTATTCAGCAGCAAGGATCTGAAAGGATTGTGGTTCAGTTGCCAGGCGTACAGGATACTGCTAGGGCTAAAGAAATTTTGGGCGCAGTTGCAACCGTTGAATTTAGAATGGTGGATGAAAAAAATGATGTTCAGACAGCGATACAGTCAGGAAAAATACCATCTGGATCAAAACTATATAAATTTAAAGATGGTAGACCATTACTCCTTAAAACAACTGTAATTGTAACTGGTGAGAATATAGTAGATGCAACTTCTGGTGTTGACCAAAATAATCAACCGAAGGTTGGTATTGTTTTAGATAATGCAGGCGGCAGAACTATGCTTGAGACGACTAAAGAATTTATTGGTTATCGAATGGGTGTTGTTTTTATTGAAAATCAGGTTGAAACCATTATAGAAAATGGAAAAACAGTTAAGAAGCGAAGCAAGACACAAGATATTATTAATGCAGCAACAATTCAAGGTACTTTTTCAAATCGTTTCGAGATAACTGGTTTAGACAGCTCTAGAGAGGCAACCAATTTAGCTTTACTGTTAAGGGCTGGTTCACTTTCAGCGCCTATTGAGATTATTGAAGAGCGAACTATAGGTCCAAGCCTGGGTGCTGATAACATTCAGAAAGGATTGATATCAGTTTTAGTTGGGTTTGCTTTAGTTCTAGTTTTTATGGCTTGGCGATACCGTGTATTTGGTTTAGTTGCTAATGTAGCTTTAACCCTTAATTTGATAACTATAGTTTCTATCTTGTCTATGATTCAGGCAACACTCACACTGCCAGGTATTGCTGGCATCGTTTTAACTGTAGGTATGGCGGTTGATGCTAACGTGTTAATTTTTGAACGCATTAAGGAAGAGTTGCGTTCTACCAAAAATATTCAAAAGGCAATTTCTGCGGGCTATGAAAAAGCCTTATTGACAATTGCTGATGCAAATATCACTACACTAATCGCATCATTAGTTTTGTTTAGTTTTGGTACAGGGGCAATCAAAGGCTTTGCGGTTACCCTTTCAATAGGAATCATCACTTCAATGTTTACAGCAATCATAGTCTCTAGGGCTATGATTAATCTTATTTACGGTGGTAAAAAAATTGAGGAGCTATCGATATGAGCCTTAAGTCATTAAATATTCCAGTCATTAATTTTGTAGGCAATCGAAAGTATGCATTGATTTTCTCTATTATCTTGCTGGTAGTATCAATAGCATCAATCGGATTTCAAGGTCTCAAGTTTGGTATTGACTTTACTGGCGGTACGTTGATAGAGCTCGGCTATGAAAAAACAGCAGACTTAGAAGATATTCGTTCTAAACTTATTTCAGCTAATTACAAAGGTACAAATGTACAGTATTTTGGATCAGACACCGAAGTGTTGATTCAACTTGAGCCGCAGGCTGCTAGCTCTGCACAACTTAGTTCATCAATTATTAGAATGCTTGGGGATGGTTTAGATGTCCGTCGAGTTGAGTTTGTTGGACCTAAAGTGGGTGAAGAGTTAACTAATGATGGCGGTTTAGCGATGCTTTATGCGCTTATCGGAATCCTTATTTATGTAGCCTTTAGGTTTGAGTATCGCTTTGCATTAGGGTCAATTGCCGCACTGGTTCATGATGTGATTATTACCATAGGAATATTTTCCTTACTGCAGATTGAGTTTGATTTAACTGTACTGGCTGCAATCCTAGCGGTCATTGGCTATTCACTTAATGATACGATTGTAGTTTTTGATCGTATTCGAGAAAACTTTCTTTCCACTCGCCATATCGAGTCTGGCCCAATTGTTAATGATGCACTCAATCAAACCTTGTCACGCACATTAATGACATCATTGACAACATTAATAGTTCTTTTGGCATTGTTTTATTTAGGTGGTGAAGTAATTCATAGCTTTGCGGGCGCACTGATTATCGGTGTTGTTATTGGTACATACTCGTCTATATATGTTGCAAGCTCGATGATTCTTGCACTAGGAATTTCTAAAGAAGACATGCTACCTTCTGAAAAAGAGAAAAAGGAAATAGACGCAAGACCATAGCTAAAAAGCTTTTCTTTAATGTGCAAAAGTAACAAGTCGTTGGGTTTTATGTATTAAACCTTTCAAATACAAGGCATGCGTTAGTGCCACCGAATCCAAAACTATTTGAAAGTATACGATTCAGTTTTATATTTTTTGTTTCCCTAACAATAGGCATACCTTCGGCTTCATCATCAAGTGTTTCAATATTAACTGACTCAGCAACAAAGTCATTTTGTAACATTAACAATGAATAGATTGATTCATTCACTCCCGCTGCTCCTAAGGCATGTCCAGAAAGAGATTTAGTCGAACCAATTAGTGGAA
This sequence comes from Thiotrichales bacterium, assembly GCA_002698045.1. GTDB lineage: Bacteria > Pseudomonadota > Gammaproteobacteria > PS1 > Pseudothioglobaceae > Pseudothioglobus. The sequence goes on from NZUR01000017.1 coordinate 5,052, forward strand.
TTGACGTAGTGTCAAAAACCTTTCTGATCGCTTCAAGCTCCTTTATATCGCCTACCGGAGTTGAAGTACCATGAGCATTAATATAGTCTATAGTACCATTGACAGTGCTTGTAGCGATTTCCATACAGCGCTTTGCACCTTCACCAGATGGTGCGACCATATCATAGCCATCTGAAGTTGCGCCATAACCGACCAATTCAGCAATTATAGTTGCGCCGCGAGCCTCAGCATGCTCTAAAGATTCAAGAACAAGGGCACCACCACCACCTGAAATTACAAATCCATCACGATTGGCATCGAATGCACGTGATGCAAGCTCGGGTGTTTCATTGTATTTTGAAGAGAGTGCTCCCATAGAATCAAATAGCATTGTTGTGGACCAGTCTAATTCCTCACCACCACCAGCAAAGACAACATCCTGCTTGCCGAGCTGAATTTGTTCCATAGCATTACCAATACAGTGAGCACTTGTAGAGCAAGCCGAGCTGATTGAGTAATTAATACCTTTTATTTTGAATAGAGTAGAGAGACAAGCAGAAGTAGTTGAGCCCATAGTTCTTGGAACGCGGTAAGGCCCAACGCGTTTTATACCTTTTTCTCTTAAAATATCTGCAGCCTCAACAACGTTAACATTTGAAGCGCCACCAGAGCCCATAATAAGACCAGTACGCTCACTAGAGACCATGTCTTCACTAAGTCCAGACTGTTTAATGGCTTCATCAAGAGCGATTGCATTAAATATGGCTGCATCAGCCATAAAGCGAAGCATCTTGCGATCGATAACATCACTTGTATCAACCTCTGAGATCGATCCATGAACGTGAGATCTGAGGCCCATTTCTGCATACTTTTCACTGAATTCTATACCTGATTTTGCAGATTTTAGCGATTCTAGGACTTCGGTTTTATTGCCTCCCAAGCTGCTAACAATGCCCATCCCGGTTATGACTACTCGATTCATCAGAAAGAAGATGTATCCGTAAACAAGCCCACCTTTAAATTAGTTGCTTCATAGATGGTTTTGCCATCAACTTCCATCGTTGCATCAGCAATACCCATATAAAGTTTTCGTGCAATAACTCTGGAAAGGCTAACATTGTAAGTAATCTTATTATTGGTTGGTAAGACTTGGCCTGTAAATTTAATTTGACCTGAACCAAGAGCTCGACCTCTTCCAGGTCCACCAAGCCAGCCAAGATAGAAGCCAACCAATTGCCAAAGTGCATCAACACCTAAACAACCAGGCATAACAGGGTCTTCATTAAAGTGACAATCAAAAAACCATAATCCTGGATTGATATCTAACTCTGCGGTCATTCCACCCTTTCCATACTCACCACTATTTTCACTAATATTAGTGATACGGTCAAACATCAGCATTGGTGGTTGAGGAAGCTGAGCATTACCAGGCCCAAATAATTCTCCTTTGCTACAAAGAATTAGATCATCATATGAGTAACTGTTCTGCTTCATAAAGATTGATATATCAAGTACTGTAAGGATTTTAACACACTTAAATTGAGATAAAAATTCAACTTATGGCTTGATATCAGCAATAATATCCTCGATATCTTCTAATCCAACCGAGATACGAATTAGGTTTTCAGAGATATTGCTTTGTTGTTTTTCTTCATCTGAAAGTCTAACATGGGTTGTAGTGGCTGGATGGGTAATGGTGCTCTTAGTGTCACCAAGATTTGCTGTAATAGAAATCATTTTGGTGTTGTTAATTAGACGAAAAGCCTCTTTCCTGCCACCAATTACTTCGAATGACACAATTCCACCATAATCAGACTGCTGCTCTTTCGCAATACTATGATGAGGGTGCGAGTCCAATCCAAGATAGTGTACCTTTTTGACAAATTCTTGTTCATTAAGCCATACTGCTAGTTTTTTTGCATTCTCGCAGTGTGCTTGCATTCTCAAGCTCAGCGTCTCAAGACCCTTAAATACAATCCAAGCATTAAATGCGCTTAGGGTTGGGCCTGTACTTCTTGCAAAGCTACTTATTTCATCTATCAGTTTATTGTTTCCTGCAATAGCACCTGCTAGACACCGACCTTGACCATCAATATATTTAGTTGCTGAGTGGATAACTAAGTCTGCACCTAAAGCTAATGGTTTTTGAAGGGCAGGCGTCAAAATGCAATTATCAACCGCTAAAATAATATTATTTTTTTTAGAAATTGCTGAAAGCGATCTTAAATCTACAACCTCGCCCAGTGGATTCGAAGGCGTTTCAAGCATAAATAATTTTGTATTAGTTTGAACACTATTTTTCCAGTCATTTAAGTCAGACAGGTCAACAAATGTAACTTCGATACCAAACTTTTGGATAACGGTATTAAGAAGAACTATGGTTGTTCCAAACATTCCACGTGATGCAACCATATGTTCACCTGGCTTGAGGAGTGTCATAATTGTTGCAAAGATAGCTGACATACCGCTAGCAGTAGCGAGGCATTGCTCGGCCCCTTCTAGGGCGGCTAATTTCTCTTCAAAGGCGACAACGCTTGGATTAGTAAATCTTGAATATACGTTGCCCTGATCTTTATTGTCAAACCTTTTAGCTGCTTGNTCAGCACTATCAAANCTGAAGCTTGAGGTCAGGAAAATAGCAGCTGAATGTTCCTGCTCTTGAGTTGGCTGATATCCCTCACGGATCGCTTTTGTTTTAAACTTGTTATCTTTCATTTTTATTCTTAGTCAGCATCATTGTAAATTAATTCTGAACTCTCATTGGTTATATTGCCTTGTTTAGCTTGGTCAGACCTTCTGGCTTCAAGGTTATCTAGATAGGGTGTATCAACATCCTTAGTAAGGTATTTTCCATCAAAACAAGAACAGTCAAAAGACAAGATATCCGGGTTACCTTGCTGAACTGACCATATTAAGTCTTTAAGATTTTGATAGATTAATTTATCTGCACCAATAGATTGACAGACCTCTTCTGTCGTTTTATTGTGGGCAATAAACTCATTTTTACTCGCCATATCAATACCATACACATTAGGATAACGCACAGGAGGAGCGGCTGATGCAAAGAAGACTTTTTTTGCTCCAGCAACTCTTGCCATTTGAACAATTTCTCTACTTGTTGTTCCTCTCACAATAGAGTCATCAACCAAGAGAACGTTCTTGCCTTTAAATTCAAGTTCAATTGCACTTAGCTTTTGGCGTACCGATTTTTTTCGTTGTTTTTGACCAGGCATAATAAAGGTTCTTGCAATATAGCGATTTTTTATAAAGCCTTCTCGATACTTTAAATCCAACTCATTAGCTAATTGGAGCGCTGCTGTTCTAGAGGTATCAGGTACAGGCATAACAACGTCTATTGTCTCCTCAGACCATTTAGACTTAATTTTTTCAGCAAGCTTTTCACCCATCCTGAGGCGCGATTTGTAGACTGAAATGTTGTCAATAATGGAGTCAGGCCTTGCAAAATAAACAAATTCAAAAATACAGGGCGATAACGTTGAACTATCTGAGCATTGCTGAGAATGAACGTTTCCTTCTCTATCAATTACAACTGCTTCTCCAGGCTTAACATCACGAGTAATTTTATAACCAAGCGCAGTAAGAGCAACACTTTCAGAAGTAAGCATATATTTAGTGCCCTTTTTTGTAGTTCTTTCTCCGAGTATTAAGGGCCTAATTCCATTGGGGTCTCTAAACCCAAAAATACCATAGCCCGGTATCATTCCTATTGCTGCATAAGCGCCCTTTACTCGTTTATGAAGCTTTGTTACCGCTTTAAAAATGTCTCTTTCATTGATTCGATGCTTTTGTCCTTCAGCTATTTCACTGGCCAGTATATTGAGCAGTATCTCTGAGTCTGAGTTGGTATTAATATGTCGAAGATCTTGCTCAAAAATTTCTTTTGCTAACGACTCAGCATTGGTTAGGTTGCCATTATGTGCAAATGCAATTCCGTAAGGTGAATTAACATAAAATGGCTGAGCTTCAGCCTCAGAAGAGCTTCCTGCTGTAGGATAGCGGATGTGACCAATTCCCATGTCGCCAATCAATTTTTCCATATGCTTTGTTCTAAAAACATTGCGAACAAGTCCATTCCCCTTGCGCATATAAAAACGCCCTTTGTTGGCAGTTGTTATACCAGCAGCATCTTGGCCNCGNTGCTGAATAATTGTCAGTGCGTCATAAATAAAAAACCCCACATCTTTTTTTGTAGTAGATAGTATGCCAACAATACCACACATAATTTATTCCCCTAAAATTTCAGTTTCTATGAACTCAGCGACTGCATCACCGGGTTCGAGCTCAACAAATAACAAATACTTAGACAATAAAGGTTTTATGTCAACTGACCAGTCTTGAAAAGTNCTTAACGCNCCACTNGTCTCTACCCAGGCATGATTTTGTGTAACCCACGTCATGCTTTGCAGGATAAGTACAATAATTAGTACAAAAATACCACCCTTAAATAAACCGAGTACTGCACCAAAAAATTTATTCTTTAGACCGACTATATTTCGCGCATTAATTAAAACATCAAGTGTACTAAAAACCCTTAAAAATCCACTAAATACTGGTGNCATAACACAAGGNTCTTCATTGTCGATTTTAATATTAAGAAGCTTTGATAAAGCAACAGTNGCTATAAGAAAAGCAGCAAAAACAACACAGAATGATACAAAATTACGTAATGACTCATTACCTATCATCACCTCTATCGTTCTAAGTTCAGCAATGATTCCGAGATAATTATAACTTGTTATGGCAATTATAGTAGTTATGACAGTAATTGCAAAGGGCCTATTTAGGTCGCAAGGATTATCGATACGTGAAGAGGACTCTGNTATCCTATAAAATCCTTTTTTAATAAACCAAATAGNAAGAAATATAGCGCCAAAAGAGAGTGCAAAAATTGACTGGTTTGNTGANCTAATCCAGCTACTCAGAAAAGTATTTGTAAACTCATCATAATAAAGAAACGCTAAGATAATTGCCAAAATAACAAAAACAAGGCTAATGATTTCTTTAGCAAGGCCTTGAATAAAGCCCCTTACAACAAAAATGATGAGGATTATGAGGGTNAGCCAGTCTGACCANGCCAGCAAACTTATAGTATCCCAAAAGTTGTTAAAAAAATTGCCCATGGTCTCCCTGAAAGATAGGACTAATTTTACAATAGTTTCTTAAAGTCTGTCGTTAACTNCGGTAACTAATAATACTCAGATTCTTTTAAGAATTTAGCTGCATCAGCTATNGTATAGAACGACCCAAAAATTACAATTCTTTTAATATTAATAAGTGCAAGCGCCTTTTCAATAGCATTATCCATATTTAAACAAACTGTTGTTACTTGTGATTTACTAAATTTGTTCTCGAGAGCCTCCATTTGAATTGCGCGTTCAGNAGAAATTGGAACCAAAAACCAGTGCTTAATAGTGTCTGATGCAAGCCCAATCATGTCATCAATATTTTTGTCAGCAAGTGCTGAAAAAATAGCCACTGTTTCCATTGGAGATTCTGACAAAGTATTCACTAAAGTCTTGACCGCTTCTGGGTTATGAGCAACATCCAGAACAATGGTTTTATCGCCTACAGGTATCTTTTCAAATCGAGCAACGATTCGAGCTTTTTTNACTCCCTTAAGGATCATATCANTGGATACAGGGAATCGATCATCAAGCTTCTCTATCGCTTTNATTGCAACNGCNGCATTCAGTTTTTGATGTNTNCCCTCTAANCCTATCTCACCTTTGTANNCTTGNTTTATAAGGGTAAGGGGCGAGTCTATTTCTTTTGCATAAGAGAGTAGGCTTATTGGCGGATCTTGGTCGCCACAAATACAGTGCTTGGAGGTTCTCATGACGCCAGCTTTTTCTTTTCCAATAGATTCTCTAGTATCGCCAAGGTAGTCGGTATGATCAATTGCAATATTTGTAATAACACTAACATCACAATCAACGACATTGACAGAGTCGAGTCGACCACCAAGCCCAACTTCTAGAATAGCAAGGTCAACAGATTCGTTGGCAAATATGATTAATGCTGCTAAGGTTGAAAATTCAAAGTAGGTTAATAAGATCCCTTCTCTTTTTGCCTCAATTAACTCAAAAGCTGCAATTATTGATGCATCACTAACATCTACCCCATCAATTGCAAAACGTTCATTGTAGTTTATAAGATGGGGTGAAGTAGACCGTCCCACCTTGTACTTTGATTCTCTATAGATGCTATCAATAAAAGCAATTGTTGAACCTTTACCATTAGTTCCAGCTACAGTAATTGTAGCAAACGGTACACCATTTGGAAAAAGGCGCTCGTAGACTATCTGGACCCTTTCTAGACCAAGAACAATAGTCTCTTCCAATAGTTCTTCTTGCCAACTTAGCCAATCATCAAGGGTTTTTTTCTTATGCATATTTTAAGATTACGGTGTCGAATCAATAATTAGTTTTGGATTATTTGTCTTCCCAGAACTCACCTTCAATTGGCTCATCTTTGTTAGCAGTTTTTGATTCACTACTCTTTGTTCTATTAATGAAAACTGAATTCCTTTGACTAAAGACACGCTCTGCATTTTTTTCCAAGAAGTGGTTAATAAAATAACGTCGACTCCAAGGCATTAAGCCTAGTAACCCAAGGCCATCCGTTATAAAACCAGGAGTCAGTAGGAGAACACCTGAAACTAGAATAACGACCCCCTCAAGCATCTCTAGTGCAGGTGTTCTACCTTCAGCGATACTTTGTTGTGCTTTTGCCATTATTGACCAGCCCTGCTGTTTAAGAAGGGTTGATCCTATTAAGGCAGTAATAATAACTAATAGTATGGTTGACCATGCGCCAATAGCATCTCCTACAGAAACCAATACATAGATCTCAGCAAGTGTAACAACTACAAATATAGGAAATATCATCTAACCTCCTTTTAAGTTTGTAAAAATAATATCCCAAACACCGTGACCTAATTTTTGACCTCGATTCTCAAATTTAGTTAACGGCCGTTGCTCAGGTCTTTCAGAATATATATGGTCACCAGCACAGTTTTTAAAGTGCGAATGCNATTCTAGCGTCTCCATAATGTGCTCCGCATAGTTTTCCCAGTCAGTAGCAATATGAACAATTCCATTATTTTTAAGCTTCTTTGAAAGTAAATCTAGAAAGCTTGTTTGGACAATTCTACGCTTGTGATGCCTCTTTTTGTGCCAAGGGTCAGGAAAAAATAACTGAAAATGTGAAATACTGTCATCAGGAATATTGTTATTAAGAACCTCTACAGCNTCNTCCTTAATGANTTTAAGGTTGGTGAGNTTGTTTTTGCTAGCCTCATTAATAAGCCTACCAACTCCGGCNTCATAAACCTCAATACCTAAGAAGTTTAGGTTTGGTTGTTGAATGGCCATCTCGAGAAGGCTATCTCCGTTTCCAAAACCCACCTCAAGAGTGACATTGTTTGGACTCAAGAAGAGTTTGTTAAAGTTGAGTAGTTTGCCATTTGGATTGATTCCGTAATCATCCCATAGCTCGTTTAATCCAATAGCCTGGGCTTTAGAAAGCCTTCCTGAGCGCTTAACAAAGCTCCGAATTTTGCGTAGCGGTTTTTCGTTACTCATAAGTTGTAATCAATAATGAGTGGGGAGTGGTCAGAAAAACGTTCTTTTTTATAGATCTCACAGGACGTTGCTAGGCCAGCTAGGTTAGAACTTACTACTTGGTAATCAAGTCGCCAGCCCGTATTATTCAGCCAAGCTTGGCCCCGATTTGACCACCAAGTGTATTGAAATTCATCATGGTTAATCTCTCTAAAAGAGTCTATATATCCTACCTCATCATACAGAGTATCAAGCCATGCTCTCTCCTCAGGAAGAAAACCCGAGTTCTTTTGATTCGATCGCCAATTTTTTAGGTCAATCTTTTTATGTGCGATATTCCAATCACCACAAATAATGTACTTTCTGCCATCTTTTTGTAGTTTGCGTAAGTGAGGTAGAAAACGATCAGTGATAAATTCCATTTTGAAGGCCTGCCTCTCCTCCTTTGATGAGCCTGATGGCAAGTAGATAGAGATGACGCTTAAGTCTCCAAAGTCGGCCTGAATTATTCTGCCTTCTGAGTTGATATCTTCCCATGGACTATAAGTAACCCTATCAGGCTTTGATTTGCAATAGAGTCCTGTTCCACTGTAGCCCTTTCTCTCAGCACTATGGTAGTAGGTATACATACCAGGTGGATAAAAGCGCTCATCTAGTTGATCTTCTTGGGCTTTAATTTCTTGCAAACACACAACATCAGCGTTTTGTTTTTTTAACCAACTAAAAAAACCTTTTCTCTCAGCAGCTCTTATTCCGTTGACATTAATTGTTATAATTCTCATTGAAGTTATTTTAATAGTTTAGGAATATTTGATGGAACAGTATCAAAAGGATTTTGTAGATTTTACTTTAGAGACTGGAGTACTTAAGTTTGGTGAATTTACACTCAAATCTGGGCGAATTAGTCCTTATTTTTTTAATGCAGGCCTATTTAATACCGGTAGCCATTTATCACAGCTAGGCAATTTCTATGCGCAAGCGATCGAGGCAAGTAATTTACAATTTGATGTTCTATTTGGACCCGCTTATAAGGGGATTCCTTTGGCTGCTGCAACTGCTATTGCTCTTAATGATAATTTCAATAGAAACGTTCCTTACAGCTTTAATCGCAAAGAGGCAAAAGACCATGGTGAAGGTGGAAGTATTGTTGGCCACCCCTTAGAGGGCGATATTTTAATTATTGATGATGTAATTACAGCAGGAACTGCAATTCGAGAGGCTCAAGATATTATTAATGCTAATGATGCCAATACAAAAGGCGTGATAGTTGCGCTAGATCGTCAAGAGAAGGGCAAAGGGGAGTTGTCAGCAATTCAGGAGGTTGAGCAAATTTTTGGTATCAGGGTTCTAAGCATCATCAACTTGTCTCATATTATTGATTATTTAAAAGCCTCTAAAAATGAAGACGTTGTTAGTAGAATTGAGAGTTATAGATCCCAGTATGGGATTATCTAAATATAGACTCGAGGCTTTTAGTGGTAATCTCTACTTGGATGGCTTGACAATAAACGTTGAAGACTCAACATCAACAATTTGAACTATTTGACCAACATTAAGATCTAAACCCTTTGCAAACCAAAGTGAATTACCTATCTGAACCTTAGCAATACCGTCTTCAATTGACATTACCTCACACTCCTTACCAATATGTGACTTAGCCTTATTATTGAGCTGGTCATCAACTGTTTTAATGGGGTAGTATTTCATTGCCAAATAGGTTGTAGATATTGAGATTAAAACAAAAATCAACAACTGCATGGTACCAGAGGTGCTAGGAGCGAGATAGAAAATAATACTTACGGTGATTGCTGAAGCCCCAATCCAGAGCAGAAATACTGACCATAAAAAGAGTTCAATAATTACTAGGGCAAGACCAAGGACGAGCCAATGCATATAGTTTAAATTTTCAAATATCATTTCCATTAGGATGATTTTATATTCATTATGAGAAGATATTATGACTTTAATTAATGCCATTAAAAAAATTGTGTATTTTTTAATTATTTAGTTCATAATTACAACTTTGTGAAAGGTCTTTGGTAAAAAAATGCCCTCAAGTAATCAACATCTAGTTGAAAGATTTCAAAAGGATGGCTTTGTCGTTCTTGAAAATGCGTTAACTGATTCTCAATTATCGGCACTAAATAGTGAGTTATCAATGTGGATTGAAGAGAGCAGGAATAATGACAAGCCTTTCGGAAAAATTATGGATGGAAGGCCACGTTTTGATTTACAACTAGATACTCATTCATTTGAAAAGCCTGCGCTTAGAAGGATCACTTCTCCTGCCGAAATTTCAAAAGCTTGTCTCGATGTTGTTAAAGATAATAAAGCGCTCGATCTAGTTAGTGAAATTTTTGGACCAAATATCAAGCACTGGACAAATAAAATTAACCTTAAGCTTCCAGGTTCGGGCACGGAAGTGAAGTTCCATCAGGATTTTCCGTATGAGCCACATTCCAATGAAGACATCATGACAGTTCTATTTTTTCTTGATGATGTCACACTTGAAAATGGGCCATTAGAAGTAGTTGCGGGTTCACATAACGGTCCACTTCATTCGCTATGGCACGACGGTATCTTTACGGGCGCTGTTTCCACAGAAATTGAGGCCGAATGCAAAACCAAGGCTATTAGTTGTGTAGGCAAGGCAGGTTCGGCATGTTTGATGCATTCAAAATTACTGCATGGCTCTAAATCAAACAAAACTAAATCTGCTCGCTCTCTATTTATTGTTTCTTATACAGCGGAAGACGCGGTGAAGTTGACTAAAAACCCACTTCCAAGTGAATTAGAAGGAA
>NZUR01000018.1 GCA_002698045.1 Thiotrichales bacterium
TAATCAGGGTGATTCTATTATCTCAATTGCTGACAGAGAGGGGATAGATGTTCCTCGTTTTTGTTACCATAAAAAGTTATCAGTTGCTGCAAACTGCAGGATGTGTCTTGTAGATATTAAAGGTAATCCTAAAGCACAACCTGCTTGCTCTACACCTGCAGCAAATGGCATGAAAATTTATACCAAAAATGATAAAGCAAAGAATGCACAAAAGGCAGTGATGGAGTTTTTACTTATTAATCATCCACTTGACTGCCCAATTTGTGATCAGGGTGGCGAGTGCGAACTGCAAGATGTTGCAATGGATTATGGTTCTGACGTATCAAAGTTTAATGAAGGTAAGCGCATAGTTGCAGATAAAGGCATTGGCGCTTTGATTCAAACGGACATGACTCGATGTATTCATTGCACTAGATGTGTTCGTTTTGGCGCTGAAGTTGCAGGTATTGTTGAGATGGGGCTAACTGGTAGGGGTGAAGATGTGAAAATTGAACCTTTCCTAACTGAAGGTATACAGTCCGAACTCTCTGGAAATATGATTGATGTCTGCCCAGTAGGTGCTCTGACTTCGAAGCCTTTTAGGTATGAAGCTAGAACTTGGCAAATGAATGCCATTCAAAGTATTGCTAGGCATGACCTGGTAGGGTCAAATATTTATACTCAAACCTATAGAGGCAAGGTTAAAAGAGTCGTTGCAAGAGATAATGAGGTAGTTAATGAGACTTGGATTTCTGATCGCGATCGTTTTTCATATGAAGGCTTAAATCATGAAAGCCGGTCCTTAAGCCCTAAGATTAAAAAGAACAATGAGTGGCAGGATGTGAACTGGGAAGTAGCTCTTGATTTTGCTGTAAGCGGTTTGAAGGAAAATGCACAAATGCCGAGTCAATTCGGTGCATTAGCTTCAAAACACTCTACACTTGAGGAATTTTATTTATTGCAAAAGCTGGCTCGAAGTTTTGGCTCAGAAAATATTGATTACCGATTAGATAAAGCAGACCTCAGTATAGATAACTCTTTGTCTTCAACTATCACTCTAGCTGAGTTGGAGTCAATAGACCACGCTTTAATTGTTAATTCATACTTACGGTTAGANCAACCAATGATTAATCATCGNATAAGAAANGCANCTTTAAGTGGTGCCTCNGTGAATACGATTAATNCTAAAAAGTTTGATTTTAATTACCNAATTNCTTTAGAGGTNTTATCTGCGCCTCAAAGAACTGNTTCAATGCTTCAGTCTGTTTTAAAGTCTTTNNATGANAANACTANAACGACTTTACCAAAATATTTATCTAAAACCAAAAGTGATGAAANTCACAACAAGATTGCTGATGACCTAATCGCTGCTGAAAATCCAGTAATTATTTTAGGTGAGCATATAAATAGCAATCCCTCTTCTTCAAATATTGTAGTCCTTATTTCTGAAATTGCAGNTNTATCCAATGCAAAAATNGCTAATTTAAGTCNNACTGGTAACTCACTTTCTGCAGAGAGAGTTGGTTTTAAGCCTGCCAATGGTGGGAGTGATGTAGCTTCGATGCTTTCAGGTGATACTAAGTCATTTTTGTTAATGGATGTTGATTTTAACTATGACTTTATTAGCTCCAAGTTGGCGANTGATACTTTTAATAAAAAAAATGTATTTGTTGTTTCACTTAATAGTTTTGAGGATGAACAAACACTTTCTAGCGCNGATGTTATATTNCCTTTAGCTTGTTTTTATGAAAGCTCTGGAACNCACATTAATTTTGATGGCGTAGCGCAATCATTCAGNGCNTCNGTTTCAAGTCCCGGTGAGTCAAAGCCTGGTTGGAAAATTATAAAGGTACTTGCAGACTTGTTGGGATTGGAGGGTTTCGACTATACCGATTCAAGCCAAGTGGCTGATGAAGCTCTTTCAATTGATATTACTGTTGATAACAATAGTGAAATAAACATAGAAGTATTTGAAGATTCTCAAATTACTACTCATTGGCAGTATTCACCTTACGCTTCTGATGCCATTACTAGGAAAGCCAGAGCTCTTCAACAAACCCAAATTGGAAAGATCAATGATGCATTTGTTTCTGATTTAACAGCAAAAGAGCTAAAACTTTCAGAAGGTGATTTGTATCATGGAGTACCTATTTCTATTAATGATTCGGTTGCCGAAGATTGCGTGTTTGTTCATACTTATCAATCCAGACAAGGCTAGGGAGGTATTGACTATGTGGCAATCATTCGTAGACAGCATCCATCAACTAATCCCCTGGTTTGACGGCGGATTAGCAGNNATAGTGATTATTTTAATTAAGGGCGTCGCTCTTATTTTGCCATTAATCATTATGATGGCCTATATGACCTATGCAGAGCGAAAGGTTATTGGTTTTATGCAACTTAGAATTGGTCCAAATCGAGTGGGACCCTTTGGGTTATTGCAGCCATTTGCAGATGTTTTTAAAATGATGTTTAAGGAAATTATTTTTCCTTCTAAGTCGAATATTTATCTATTTCTTTTAGCTCCTGTATTGGCTTTTGTNCCTGCAGTGGCTGTTTGGGCTGTAGTTCCTCTGGGAGAAGGTTTTTATATTGCTAATCTTGATGTGAGCTTGCTTTATGTTATGGCGATAGGCTCAGTTGGTGTATATGGCATTGTTCTTGCAGGATGGGCATCTAATTCTAAATACCCACTCATAGGAGCATTGAGAAGTACCGCACTTCTGATTTCTTATGAGCTTGTGATTGGTTTCGTTCTTGTTACAGTGGTGATGATTGCGAGTTCTGTTAATTTAAATACAGTAGTGGCAAAGCAGGCTGGGGGAATTTTGAATTGGTATTGGATACCTCTCTTTCCAATGATGATAGTATTTTGGATAGGCGCTTTAGTCGAAACAAATCGAGCTCCATTTGACGTTGTAGAGGGTGAGTCAGAAATTGTTGGCGGTACTCATGTTGAGTACTCCGGAATGCCTTTCGCTTTATTCTTTATGGCTGAATATTTCAACATGATTTTTATGGCTATGTTGGCAGTTCTATTGTTTTTCGGTGGCTGGCACTCACCATTTGAAGGCATACCTTATCTTGAAGGTTGGTTTGAATTTGTGCCAGATTTATTTTGGTTGTTAGTAAAGATGAGCTTCTTTTTATTCCTTTACTTTTGGATCCGTGCTTCTTTTCCAAGGTTTAGGTATGACCAGATTATGCGCTTATGTTGGAAGATTTTCTTACCCTTGACAATTGTGTGGATCTTTGTGGTTGCATTGATGACACAGCTTCATATAGGGCCTTGGTTTTAAGGAGAAAGAGATATGATAAAAAAAGTCAAAAAAATAGTAAAAGATTTTGGTTTAGGTGAACTCAGGTCAGGCCTTAAGGTCACTGGTAAAGAATTTATAAATAATAAAATTACTGTTCAGTTCCCTGAAGAGCGAACCCCTATTTCACCTAGATTTAGAGGTTTGCATGCGCTTCGTCGGTACCCAAATGGCGAAGAAAGGTGTATTGCATGTAAGCTTTGTGAAGCTGTATGTCCAGCAAATGCTATCACTATTGAATCAGAAGAGCGAGAAGATGGTACGCGTAGAACAACTCAGTACGATATTGATTTATTTAAATGTATCTTTTGTGGTTTTTGTGAAGAGGCATGCCCAGTTGATGCAATTGTAGAAACGCATATATTTGATTACGCATTTGAATCAAGAGAAGGAAGCATTATTGATAAAAAAGGTTTGCTAGCTATAGGTGATGAGAATGAAAAAGCAATCAGCAAAGCTAGACTCGAAGATTCTAAATATAAGTAATAGGTAGCTATGGAATTTACATCAGTTTTATTTTATATTTTTTCCTTTTTCTTTGTCACTAGTGCAGTGATGATGATTACTGCACGGAATACTGCAAAGGCTGCTTTGTTACTAATATTAACGTTTTTTAGTGCTGCTAGTTTGTGGTTACTGCTTGAGGCTGAGTTTTTAGCAATCACACTTATTTTGATTTATGTTGGCGCCGTTATGGTGTTATTTATGTTTGTTATTAAGATGCTCGATACTGATAAGTCGACCCTTCGAGCACAGTTCACTCGCTACCTACCTTTAGGAATTTTTGTTTCTATAGTTGTTATTGCGCAGATGGTGTTGGTTCTTAACGCTGGACAGTTTGATTTAGAGGTGNTAGGGNTTCCNGAAAGACATGACGCTTCATACAGTAATATTACAGCTATTGCTGAGCAACTATATACTGTTTATGTTTACCCTTTTGAGTTGGCAGCAATTCTTCTCTTAATTGCAATTATTGCAGCAATTACACTCGTTCATAGNAATCAACTTAGAAGTAAAAAACAAAATATTTCNGANCAAGTCAATGTTCAGGCNAAAGATAGANTGAGGTTNGCTTCGATAAAGCCTAAATCATCNAAGGAGTCAAAATGATNGCTCTATCTGATTATCTGATTTTAAGTTCNATCGTTTTCTGTATNGGGCTTGCAGGAATATTTATAAATAGAACAAACATCATTATGTTGTTGATGTGTGTTGAGCTAATTTTGGCAGCTGTTAATACCAATTTTATTGCTTTTTCATACTTCAACGGAGATCTAGCTGGGCAAATATTTGTATTCTTTATTTTGACNGTNGCNGCTGCAGAGGTTGCAATAGGTCTTGCTATTTTGACNTTGATGTTTAGAAGTCGTGGCTCGATTGATATTGACGTAACTAACACTTTGAAAGGATAGTTATGNTTAATACTTATTTGACAATTGTNCTTGCNCCTTTAATAGGGTCAATNGTTGTTGGGCTTGCTGGNAATAGACTGGGCAGAACATTATCTCATTCAATTACTATTCTNGGCGTTACTATCTCAACNGTTCTTTCTNTTTATGTTTTTAATCATCATGTNCTTAATGANGGAGAGATTTTTAATCAAAATATTTATACATGGATGCAAATTGGCGGNCTTAATATTAGCTTCGGGTTTCTTGTTGATAATTTAACTTCTGTAATGCTTGTAGTTGTTTCATTTATTTCATTAATGGTTCATATTTATACAATTGGCTATATGCATGAGGATGATGGCTACACTAAATTCTTTAGCTATATTTCCCTCTTTACCTTTGCTATGTTTACACTGGTAATGTCTAACAACTTTATGCAGTTGTTTTTTGGTTGGGAGGCTGTCGGACTTGTTTCATATCTTCTAATTGGATTTTGGCATCATAAGGAGTCTGCGATTGAAGCCAACTTAAAAGCTTTTATTGTAAACCGTGTTGGTGACTTTGGTTTTCTTTTGGGTATCGCATTGGTTCTGATGTTCTTTGGGACACTTGACTATGCAGAAACATTTAGTCAAAAAGACCAGATTATTGGATTAACTTTGTTTGGTGATTTTTCTGCTATAACAGTAATTTGCTTACTTCTTTTTGTTGGCGCAATGGGTAAGTCAGCTCAGGTACCCCTGCATGTATGGCTCCCAGGCTCGATGGAAGGACCAACTCCTATTTCAGCTCTAATCCACGCAGCAACCATGGTAACTGCTGGAATCTTTATGGTTTCACGTATGTCTCCATTATTTGAGTTGAGTGATGTTGCGCTAACAGTAGTGATGGTTATAGGTGCAATTACAGCTTTATTTATGGGTTTATTAGGCATTGTTCAAAATGATATTAAAAAAGTTGTAGCATACTCAACCCTTTCTCAACTAGGCTATATGACTGTTGCCTTAGGCGTTAGCGCATACTCTGTTGCAATTTTTCATTTGATGACCCATGCATTTTTTAAGGCACTACTTTTTTTAGCTGCCGGCTCAGTTATCGTTGCCCTTCATCACGAACAAGATATTCGAAAAATGGGCGGTCTTAGAAAGAAAATGCCAATAACTTATATTACCTCACTATTAGGAACTTTGGCGTTGATTGGGTTTCCTGGATTTGCAGGTTTCTATTCAAAAGATATGATTATTGAGGCTGTTCATTACTCAGAATTGCCATTTTCTGGATGGGTGTACTTTGCTGTTGTTTTGGGCGTCTTTATTACTGCCTTTTATAGCATGAGACTTTTATTTTTAGTTTTTCATGGCGAATCAAGAGTAGATAAACATACTGAAGAACATCTGCATGAGACAGCGCCATCTATTACAGTGCCTTTGATAATACTTGCAATACCATCCGTAGTCATTGGATATTTTACAATTGAGCCGATGCTTTTTGGTGGATGGCTAGATAATGGAATCTATATTGATACATCTCATGAGTCAGTCGAAAAGCTTAAACATCACTTTCACTCTGCATTTTCACTTATTTCTCACTCTGTTATGACACTTCCATTCTGGATGATGGTAGGTGGGATCGCCACAGCTTGGTTATTTTCTTTATACAGAACGGAGTGGGCGGACATCATTCAAAGAAGATTTAAACGTATAAATTATGTATTAGTTTCATTGTATGGTTTTGATAGGCTTAATGAAATTATCTTTGTTCGTGGNGCATTAAAGCTTGGTAANTTNTTGTGGAANATTTCAGATATGGCAATTATTGACCAACTATTAGTTAATGGNAGCGCAAGGTTTGCNCGTTTTGTAGGNTCCTTTATTCGCCCANTTCAAACTGGGTATGTCTACCATTACGCTTTTTTTATGATTATAAGTTTGATGCTTGTATTGGGATGGGTTCTCGTTGCATCTGATTATTCATTTTANAGTTAGGATATTAGTATGGATTCAATATTAAGTTTATTGATTTGGTTACCCATTCTAGGTGCTGTCCTAGTTCTATTAATAGGCAATAATAGAATTTCTATTGCTCGCTGGGTTAGTGTTTCTATTTCTATATTAGTTTTTGTTTTATCAGTAACTTTATTCCTAGATTTTGATACTTCGACTTCTGCAATGCAGTTTGTTGAAAAGGCTAGCTGGATTGGGCAATTTAATGTCTTTTATCATTTAGGTATTGATGGTATTTCCATGCCACTTATCATTCTCACTACCTTTTCAACAGTATTGGTTATTATTGCTGGTTGGGAAGTAATAAAAAATAGAGTAGCTGATTATATGGCTGCTTTCTTAATGATGGAAGGTCTCATTATTGGTGTTTTTTCATCAATGGATTCTATGCTGTTTTATGTTTTCTGGGAGGCATCACTCATACCAATGCTTCTTATCATAGGTGTTTGGGGTGGGCAAAATCGCGTCTATGCTTCAATTAAATTCTTTTTATACACTTTCTTGGGTTCTGTTTTCATGTTAGTTTCTCTTATCTATATGTACAATTTAAGTGGATCATTCGCTATTACTGATATGTACACTTTGCCTCTCACGTTGACTCAACAGAGTTGGATTTTTTGGGCTTTTTTCTTGGCTTTCGCAGTAAAAGTTCCAATGTTTCCTGTGCATACTTGGCTTCCAGATGCACACGTCCAAGCACCAACAGGTGGTTCCGTTATTCTTGCGGCCATTATGCTTAAAATGGGAGGCTATGGTTTTTTCCGCTTTTCACTTCCTATTACGCCTGACGCTTCATCCTCATTTGCTACTATTGTGATAATTCTTTCATTGATTGCAATTGTCTATATCGGTTTTGTTGCTCTAGTTCAAAAAGATATGAAGAAGCTAATTGCATACTCATCTATTTCACATATGGGCTTTGTTACTCTTGGTGTATTTGTGGTATTTTCGATTATGAAAATGGGTGCTGATGGTCAACTTGTTTCTATTAATGGTTCAAGTATTGAAAGTGCTTACCTTGGTTTAGAGGGTGCGATGATTCAAATGATTTCACATGGATTCATATCAGCAGCTATGTTCTTGGTAGTTGGTGTTCTATATGATCGACTTCACTCTAGAGAAATTTCTACCTATGGGGGTGTGATAAATTCGATGCCTAAATTTACAGGGTTTGCTGTCCTCTTTGCATTGGCAAATGCCGGTTTACCAGGAACATCTGGTTTCGTAGGAGAATTTATGGTTATTCTTGGCGCATTGCAGGCTAACTTTTGGTTTGCATTTTTAGCTGCTACGACATTAATTATTGGAGCAGCATATACATTATGGATGGTTAAACGTGTTTTTTGGGGGCCAATTAATAACCCCGATGTAAGCTCTTTGAGTGACATAAATAACAGAGAATTGTGTATTTTTGCAATTCTAGCAACAGCAGTATTATTAATGGGTATGTATCCTCAACCAGTAATTGAAGTAATGCATACTTCAGTTATTAATCTACTAGAACAAGCACTTACTACTAAACTGCCAGTTTCATTATGATGAATTTTCAATTTAATGCTTCAGAACTAATTTTCGCCTTGCCAGAGTTGTTTCTGTTAAGTGCTATCTCAATAATTTTATTATTTGATTTATTTGCAAGTGAGCGTTTGAAGCCTCTCACTTATTACTTAACACAACTCTCACTTATCATTACAGGTTGGTTGGCGTTTGATTTAATTGGTGAAAGTGCGACAATTTTTAGTGGCACTTTTGTTCTTGATACTATGGGCTCAACTTTTAAGGTTTTCATAATGGGCTTTGCAATCATTGCCCTTGTCTACACCCGCCATTACCTTAAAGCACACGAACTATTTAGAAATGAATATTTTATTCTTGCTCTAATGTCGATTTTAGGGATGATGGTAATGGTTTCTGGACACAGCCTTCTTACTTTATATATGGGTCTAGAAATAATGTCGTTGTCCTTGTATGCGCTTATTGCTTCAGCAAGAGACCGTTCTGTTGCAATTGAAGCTGCTCTTAAGTATTTTGTTTTGGGGGCAATTGCATCTGGACTATTACTCTATGGAATGTCAATGATCTACGGCATAACTGGTAGCTTAGATATTGCCCAAATTTCAAACTTTGCAAGGGCTTCTACTCTTGCATCTCAACAAACATTAATTCTTAATTTTGGATTGGTTTTCTTGGTTATTGGTGTTGCTTTCAAGCTTGGTGCAGTTCCTTTTCATATGTGGGTTCCTGACGTATATCAAGGTTCACCAACTTCGGTCACAATGTTTCTATCAACTGTTCCAAAAATAGCAGCTATAGCTTTACTAATTCGTTTATTAATTGATGGTTTAGGCGATTTGCAGCATTATTGGTCAGATTTATTGATGATTATTGCAGTACTATCGATTGCACTTGGATCCTTAGTTGCATTGATGCAATCAAACATTAAGCGAATGCTTGCTTATTCAACAATTTCACATATTGGATTTGTGCTGTTAGGTTTTGTTACTGGTGTAGTCGAAGGTTATGGCGCGGCAGTGTTTTATATATTGGTGTACATATTGATGAGTTTGGCTGCTTTTGGATCTATCATAGTTCTTAATAAGAATGGCTTTGAGGCTGATCAGATTTCTGATTATCAAGGTTTAAGTAAGCACTCCCCATGGTTTGCATTAATTATTTTAGTGGTGATGCTCTCAATGGCTGGCGTTCCGCCATTTATAGGTTTTTACTCCAAGCTATTCATTCTCCAACAAGTTATTGCGGAAGGTTATGTAATTCTTGCTGTAATTGCTGTTGTATTTGCTGTTATCAGCGCATACTATTATCTACAAATTATCAAAACAATGTATTTCGATGATGCCGATAAAGAGATAACTGTTTCTGCTCCATTAGACATGCGAGTTGTGCTTTCTATTAATGGAATTCTCATTTTATTGGTTGGTTTAATGCCAAGTTTTTGGATGAGCCTATCTGTTTCAATATTCTGAGTTTTTTAAAAAAGTTTTATGTAAATTTTCTGTAGAATGACTCCATGATTATTGCACATCGTGGCGTTTCATTTGATCTGCCAGAAAACTCTCTACCTGCTTTTAATATGTCATGGAATCATGCTGCTGATGGTATAGAGGGTGACTTTCATCTAACCAAGGATGGCGCTATAGTTTGTATTCATGATGAAGACACTGGGCGAGTCTGCAAACAAAACATAGTTGTTCGTGATTCTACTCTCAAAGAATTAAAAGCATTAGATTTAGATTGTCAAGGTACTGAAAATCTTCAAATAAAAATCCCTACACTCAATGAAGTGCTTGAAATCTTGCCTGACGGCAAAAAAATATTTATTGAAGTCAAGTGTGGTAGTGAAATTGTAAAACCCTTGTTCAGTGAGCTTTCTCGATCAAAGCTTAACTCAAATGATGCTGTCATTATTTCTTTTGATGAGGAAGTGATTAAAGAATTTAAAGTAATAGCACCTAACTTTAGAGCACTCTTACTATATTCTTATGAAGTGGGGTGTAATATCAATAATTTAATTGATGTAATGCGTAATATTAAGGCAGATGGTCTCGGCACGGATAATGAATTTTCTAAAACTTTAGTTGAGCAGACTATCAATGCTGGGTTTGAATA
>NZUR01000019.1 GCA_002698045.1 Thiotrichales bacterium
CATTAGGAAGTATATTGGCTGGGCTTGCAACGCCTACAGAAGGAGCGGCAATGGGTGCTGTGGGCGCAATATTTTTAACACTTGCGTACCGAAAATTAAATTTTAAAGTTTTTCAAGAGGCTTTATTAAAGACNNTAGANATTACNACNTTAATTATGNTTTTNGTTTGTGCNTCAAACTTTTTTGGCNCAGTATTTTCNAGNNTNGGAACGCCAACGATGATCACNGAGGCATTGATGNTGCTCGATCTTCCACCAACAGCTATATTGCTGATAGTTATGGCCTTAATCTTTTTATTAGCATGGCCATTAGAGTGGGTGCCAATTGTACTAATCATTATTCCAATCGTTTTGCCTCTAATTGAGCAATTAGGTTTTAACTTAACTTGGTTTGGAATTCTTGTGGCTGTAAATCTGCAGACTGCTTGGCTTTCGCCGCCTGTTGCATTGTCTGCCTACTTTCTCAAGGGGGTTGCCCCAGACTGGGATTTATCAGATATCTATAAAGGTATGATGCAATTTATGGCTATTCAAGTTGTTGGATTAGCATTAATTATTATCTTCCCGCAGATTGTTTTATGGTTCCCAACTTATTTATATGGTTAGGTCTAGTCAGAACTAAATATTTACTCGCCGAACATACTGTTTTGAGACTGAATGTATTCAATATCACTTGTGTGAACGTAAGAAGTTCGAAGCTCAATAATCTCATTATGATAAGTATGTCCAATTCGATCTATTTTTAAAATTGGCGAATTTAACTCTATATTTAAAAGATTAGAGATTTTTTCGTTTGAAGGAATAGCTTTAATTTTCTCTGAACAATTGGTTATAAAAATATTGAATTTATTTTGATATAGATTGTATATAGTGTTTGTTCGATTTCTGAATATTTCCTCAGTTAGAGAAGGAAATTTAGCTTCAGAAATAACAATTTTATCAACTATATAGAACTTTTTATTAAGTCCTAGTTTATTGTAAATATGATAAACATTACTACCTTCAGGTATTTTTAAAGCTTTGGATTCTGATTTGTTGGACTTTTTTGTGGTGAATGAGATAAGTTCTACATTAGGGNTCTTTTTTTCNTCACTTCCGTTTAAGGCAAAATGAAAATATTCAAAAAGAAAGCTATTTTTGTCATGCTGAAATACAAAAGTACCTAAACCTTGTTTGCGAATAAGTATCCCTTCTTTTTCTAAGACGCCTATAGCTTTTCTAATGGTACCAATTGATACATTAAAAAGCTCAACTAGAGTTTTTTCATTAGGAATCAGCTGTCCAGGTCTAAGTTCATCGAGATAAAGGCAATTGANGANCTCATTCCTAATCTGAAGCCACATAGGNGTTTTACTGTTCCTATCGATGTCAAATTTAAGGTCGGTAATACTCATACTATAACTACTTTTATAATTAAAAATGCGGCTTAAGGATTACNTTNGCTGATGCCATTNTACCATTATGNAGNNTTTGAAAGGCCANGTTAGTTTCTGATAAAGGGTANTCTTCTATCCAAGATAAATCTCCAAAATCTCCATTTTCTATTGATTTCAAGGCGGATTTAAAGTCTTCCATATTGTAGGTATAGCAACCAACTAACTTTACTTCTTGTAGTGTTATCTTTCTTATATCAATTTTACTNGTCCAGCTNAGAAGTCCAACATTAACGACGGTTCCTCCGGCTTTCACTGAAGAGATAGAAAGTGAGTTTGTTTTTTCACTACCTACGCAATCTATGACTACATCAAATGAGTTTTCATCAACTGATTCAATCAAGGGATTCACTGCTTTAACGCCAACGTGCTCAAAAACGCAGGGGTGTCGAGCTAGGTTTGTTTCTAAAACCTGCATTTTAACGCCATGAGACTTTAGTAATAAGGCAGTTAGAAGNCCAATTGCACCCGCACCAATCACTAAAACTTCGCATTCATTTATTGGTTTAAANGAGTTTTCTTTTGCAAGNTTTACCGCATGAACNACCGTTGCAGCAGGCTCAGTAAGGGCGACATGNTTTGAGTTCATTTNNTTAGGTGCGTGAACTAGGCATTGCTTTGGTATGGTCATATACTGTGCAAATGCACCCTGTCTGCTCATACCTATCATGTCTCTATCACTACAGAGATTATCTCTACCTTGAAGGCAATATTCACATTTACCACAAGTAATCAAAGGATTTCCTGTAACTTTTTGACCTTTATTAGCACCATCAACAATTTCTCCACAGAACTCATGACCNAATATNAGCCCCGGGTTTCTTCTAGGATCTTTGCCATGGTAGGCATGCATATCAGANCCACATATACCCACTGAATCTATACGCAACAACACATCATCTTCACGATCAATTTGAGTAGATTGATATTCAGAAAAATAAGTCATCTCTTGTGGTGCTGTATAAACCACTGCAGCCATTTTATTTATCATCCTGCTGAAAAACCTCCATCTAGAAATATTGTTTGGCCAGTAATGTATGAGTTTGCATCACTACATAGAAAGACACTAATACCAAAGATATCTTTCTCCTCACCATTACGATTCATCATTGTTTTGCCAGCTAAATNCTTAATTTTTTTAGAGTCTTGATATAATGATTCAGTTAGATTGGTACGAAAAAAACCTGGAGCAATTGCATTAACTAATACACCGTCTTTCGAGTAGGCCTGGGCCAAAGCACGAGTTAGCTGCATTACTCCTCCTTTACTAGCTCCATAAGGAATACTATTATCAAATGCCCTAAGNGATTGNAGGGATGCAATATTAATNATTCTTCCCCAGCCACTTTCTTTCATCTTTTTAACAGNCAATTGACTTAATTGATAGGGCGCNGTTAAATTGATATCNATNGTTTTTTGCCACTGTTCGAGGGTAAGTTNATCTGCAGATGTTCTCAGATTTATNCCNGCTCCATTGANTAAGATGTCGATTTTNCCTGANACACTATAAATGTGAGAAAGCATCTTTTCTAAAGCATCAGTTGAGGTTACATCAACCTGAAAAAATGCCCCTTCAGAGCCTTCAGCTTTTAGTTCTTTGATGGTTTCATCTGCATTATCACGGCTGCTTGCAATCCATACATACGCACCAGCACGAGCTAGCGATAGCGCCATCATCTTACCAATTCCGCTACTTCCTCCAGTAACTAGGGCTACCTTGGTATTAAGCGAAAAGTCTGATAAGTTCATGTAATTATTCTACTACAGGGTCACCTAGGTCAAATGATTCTTCAGGAAAATATTTACTAAGCCTAACATCTGAAGCCCTTGCATGGCCCTCCATTCCTTCTAATCTTGAAATTCTCGATGATGTTTGGGCAACCAGACGAGTTGATTCTCTATCCATACGTTGCCAAGTTAAAACCTTTAGAAATTTGTGAGCAGAAAGTCCACCAGAGTAACGACCGGCTGCCTTTGTAGGTAATATATGGTTAGGACCAGAGGCTTTATCTCCAAAAGTCACTGTTGTTTCTTCACCCAAAAACAATGAACCGTAGCAGGTTAAATTTTCTAACCACCAGTCGAGATCTTGACACTGAACCTCTAGATGTTCAGATGCATATTCATCTGAAATTCTAGCGACTTCTTCACGCGAATCGCACAAAATAACTTCACCATAGTCACGCCAAGCACAATAAGCGGCATCTTTAGCTGTTGGTGGAAGTTTATCGATGTATTGAGGAACCAATTCCATTACTTTTTCAGCCATCTCTTTAGATGTGGTAAACAACCAGCCTGGTGACTCATGTCCATGCTCCATTTGACCCACAAGGTCAATTGCAACGACATCAGCATCAGCAGTTTCATCAGCTATAACAGCGACCTCAGAAGGGCCAGCAAAAACATCAATTCCAACCTCTCCAAATAGTGTTCTTTTAGCTTCAGCTACAAATTTATTTCCAGGACCAACAATAATGTCAGCCTTCTTTCCTGTGAATAATCCATAAGCCATACTAGCTATAGCTTGAACCCCGCCAAGTGTCATAATGTGATCCGCGCCAGCGGCTTTCATTGCATAGAGGACATAGGGATGAATGCTCTTACCTTTGTATGGAGTAGAGCAAGCAATAATGCAAGGTACACCGGCAGCTTTAGCGGTAGCAATACTCATGTATGCTGAAGCAATATGGGCATAACGTCCAGTTGGAACGTAGCACCCTGCAACGTTTACTGGGAGTAGTCTTTGTCCAGCTTCAACGCCATTATTTTTGGTATGAAATTCCTCTATAGAGTCGCGCTGAGCTTTTGCAAATTCATAAACTTGTTGACATGCAAAATCAATATCATCTCTGACACTTTGCGAAACTCCAGACGTAATTTCATCAATTTCTGATTCAGAAAGTAAAATCTCTCCAGACCATCCATCCAATTTTTCAGCATAATCTCTGACAGATTTTTCACCATATTTTTCAATATTAGTAAGCATATCATGAACCACTTTTTGTGCTTCAAGAACGTTTGATTCTGCCGATTTATCGGCTTTTTTTAAGTAGACCATAGTAAATTATTCAGTATTATTATTTATTAAGCACTTTCATATAAGCGGGTTAATACAAACTCTTGATGTCCCAATATTTCCGCAGCAGTCATTCTGCCATTAGAGGTATGGATGAGACTTTCAAGTAACATGTCACCCGCTTGATCAAGATTAATATCACGATTTAATAAACCTGTCACATCTACATCAATGTGCTCAGACATTGTTCTTACTGTTCTTGGATTAGCACAAATTTTAATAACTGGTAGTATAGGGTTACCAATGATGTTACCTTGACCTGTAGGGAACAAGTGAGCAACATAACCTGAAGCAGCACAAAGGGTAACCATTTCAGCAGCTGCAGAAGATGAGTCCATAAACCATAGTCCCTTGCTTGTAGGCATCTCAGCTTTATCTAGAACACCGTCAACGACACATTTTTTACCAATCTTTTGAATATTGCCTAATGCCTTCTCTTCAATAGTGGTTAAGCCGCCTTCGATGTTTCCTTTGGTGGGCTGAGATTCAGATAAGTCGTCAGTTTTGAATCTTTCAATCATGTCTTGGTAGCGATTAAACATAAACATAAACTGATCAGCTACAGCATCATTAGCGCACCTCTCTTTAATTAAGTGTTCACCACCAGTGACTTCTGATGTTTCTCCAAATAGAAGTGTACTATCAATTTCATATAGCTTATCAAATGCATTTCCAACCGTTGGGTTTGAGCCAAAGCCTGAAGTTGTATCTGATTCGCCACACTTAGTTGAAACCCAGAGTTCACCTATATCGCAAGGCTCTCTTTGGAGTCCTGTAGCGTAGTGAACCATATCATAAGCTGCTTTAGAGGCATCAGCGATCGTTTGAATGTCACCCTTTTTCTCTATAGAGAAGCCTTGAACTGGCTTCCCAGTAGAGGCAATACCATCAACAATTTTTTTAGTCCAGCCGGGCTCAATACCAATAACAATAACTGCGGCAACATTTGGGTTAGATCCTGTACCAATCAATGTTCTAAAGTGCAAGTCTAAGTCTTCACCAAACTGCAATCTCCCATATGGGTGCGGAAGGGCTATTGTGCCCTTAATATTGTTAGAAACTGCTTCGCATGCTGCGTTAGAAATATCATCAACAGGAAGGATTAAAACATAATTTCGAATCCCTACTCGATTGTTGTCTCGACGATACCCATAAATTTTCTCGTTTAAATTTATCATTACCACCTCTTTGTTTTTACGTTGTGAACATGCAAATGGTCACCAACTTTAATCTGTGAAATTGTTCGGCCAATGTCTACTCCATACTTTATAACGGTATCGTCTTTATTAAGATCTTTTATAGCAATTTTGTGACCTATCGGAATATCTTGATTAATTTTTATATCAATTAATATATCTTGGTCCATTATCCATCCAGTCAAAGTGTCACTTGCCTTTAAGCCTTCAACAGTAACAACGCCAACTGAATCATCTTCGTCATGAACAATAAATTGAATCATGCATCCTCCATTTAAATATTAAAATTCTGTTACTTAAATCTACAATATCCTTTAGTTCGAAAAAGATAAATATTTAATAACAAATATATTATATCATATATATGAATTTTCATTATAGTAATATTTCCAAAANAAAACTAAAGTTCAATTTGAGTTTTAATTTATTAANGTGTTATAAGATAAAAAAACAGACACATTTTTCTACTAGCAATAGGTTTTATTCAGGCGTATATTTGTAGTAAAAAAAANNATGAAAAAAATACTCTTCTTNTTAATNTTTACTTGCATTTCTTCTCAAAGCTTTTCTGCAGTTGGAGACCTNTATTATTGCGAAATGACTCAGGCAATTGAGTTAAAGGAAGANAAACTTATTNANTATATTCCTCAAAAATTTAAATTTACAATTTTGGAAGATAATTTAATTAGGTTTGGTATGGATGCTAATTATTTTCGAGGTATTGAACTAGAAATTATAGAGTTTACTAATGATGGTGANCAATTCTATGGTGAAAGTTTTGAGTATTCTTATGGCAACTTCTATTTTGCAGATGTAATTCGCTGGCCCTCAACAGGTATTGACAAATTAACTGCTACAGCGCTTAGTGCTAGATGTTCTATAATAGAGGATTACACTGTCTAANGGCTAAATAAATGACTTCAAGGAGCGTTAAAACAAACCGACTAATTCGACAGTTTGGAATTTTGAAAGTTCCATTGATTTGGTATTGTCGTCCTAAGGTAATCGAGCATACTGATGAAAAGATAGAAATTATAATTGCATTGAAGCGTCGCACAAGGAACCACCTAGGTAGTATGTATTTTGGTGTTTTAGCGGTTGGAGCAGATATTACTGGTGGATTTCTGGCGATGGATCCTATTAAAGAAAGTGGTCGTAATATTACACTGATCTTTAAAGACTTTAAGGCAGACTTCCTTAAACGACCAGAGGGAGANGTTCATTTCATTTGTAATGACGGGATAGCTGTAAGAGAGCTCGTTAAAAAAGCGACTGACTCAGGCGAAAGACACAACTATAAATTGAATATAGAGGCATCAGTGCCCTCATTATCGACGGATATTGTTGCGAAATTTGAACTCACATTNTCACTTAAAGATAAAACTAATAACTAAGTTATAACAAACCTATTTGNGGAGAATTTTAAGAAGTTTGAAGTTGATAATGCAATTATTGTTGAGGACCAAGAGTTAGCTAATAGATAAAAAAATACTGAATAAATATTATCACAATGACGGCAATTACAGCAACAATTACAACATTAGGTATGTCTTTCATAGAGAAATTATATCAGAGAAGATTTGGACTTTGACTTAAGAAAAAAGCCTTCCATAAAGCACAGCTATTGAGAACTTAGCGATTACTTTTTTCAATTGAATGTTTTTTCTATTTCGTTGCATATGTGTTCACCTATTGGAATCGCTGATGTTGCTGCTGGTGATGGAGCATTGCATACATTAAAACTTAGATTACTGTTTACAAAAACAAAATCATCTATAAGTTTGCCCTGATAAGAAATTGCTTGAGCCCTTACGCCAGCTGGATAAGGCAGTAAATCATTACTTGTTATTTGTGGACAATACTTCGTTACTTCACTAAGGTATGAATTTTTAAGGTATGAATTTTTCATTTCACGAAGACCGTTTGAGAAATTCTTACTGAGTAATTTGATTACGCCAGGAGTTGATAGCATGCGTATAGTTTCGACAATATCAATATCAGTTTTTTTATAACCTTCGCGCTTAAGTGCNAAAACTGCGTTAGGACCAACAGTGATAGACCCATCAATCATGGGAGTTAAATGAACTCCCAAAAATGGAACGCTAGGATTAGGAATGGGGTAAATCAGATGCTTGACTACATCTTGCTTTTGTTTAGGAAGTTGGTAATACTCCCCCCTAAATGGGCAAATACTCAAACCTGGATCAATGCCCATCATTTTAACAATACGGTCTGACATAAGACCAGCACAAGAGATCATATNTTGGGCTTTAAAATCNCCCTGGGTTGTTGATATAGTTATTTGATCATTTGTTTCATGAATATTTTTAACTTCAGCTCCAAGTTTGATTTGACCACCTGCTGATTGAAACTTGTCAACCATTGCTTGGGATATAGTTGAGTAATTAACAATNCCACTAGAAGGAACAAAGATAGCTCCAATACCTCGAACATTAGGTTCTTTTTCAGTTAACTCATTTTCATCGAGCCAGTAACGATCGATACTATTTTGTTCTGTGTTAACCCAAAGATCATGCATGCGTTTCATCTCTAGATCATTAGTTGCAACTAGCAACTTGCCACAATTTTCAAATGGAATTGAATGCTCCTGACAAAAGTTTTTAGTAGCTATGTTTCCACGTATACAGAAATCCGCTTTTAGAGAGCCAGGCTTGTAGTAAACACCTGCATGTATGACGCCACTATTATTACCAGTTTGATGTTTTGCCAAGNNATTCTCTTTTTCAATAAGAAGAATGNTATTATCGGGATGCCTCTCTTTAAGTTGCATCGCAGTTGATGCTCCAAGAATTCCACCACCAATAATAATAAAGTCGTATATTAATTTCACTAGCGGAATCCATCTATATTATTAAACAATAGATTATCAGTATATAGATTAATAATAATATTACCGCTTAATAATAGGTTCACGTGGACTGTGAGTGATAATTTCGGGTGCGTCTTTTGTAACTATTGCCGTCTCTCCGACAGCCATCGAAAGACCTGTTTCACGGTCATTCAGAATCATATGGGTAAAGAAAGTCATGTTTTCCTCCAAAACTAATGGATTGCCCTCGAAAATCATCGGCTCTTCCATCCAGGTAGGAGGCCACATAGCGCCCATCGTATAACCAGCAACCGTCAGAACTGCATCATGTTCGCCGTGCTCTTCAAGTGTTTCTTTATAGATATCGAATAGTTCNCCGACCGTTGTTCCGGGTCGAAGTGCCGNCTGAACCTCGTCAAGTGCAGTGACACTGGTTTTATGCATTTTAAGATGCCGGTTATTTATCTCAGGACCTGTAAGGACAACGCCCATGCAAGCGACATGATAGTGTCTATATGCAAGCCCAAGTTCGAGCGTAACCTGATCATTCTCTGACACGTTTTTTCGTTTTGTAGTATAGCGTAGGTTTAGGGCGGAATCTCCACTTCCAAGGGGAGGAATGTGGGCAGGTAAGTCNGCATCAAGCCGAAAAAGCGTGTCATAAAAAGTGGCATAAATATCGCCCTCAAAAGCNCCAGGGTAAGTTGCCTCGATAACCTTGTCCATGACAATATCCATAACTTCGCCAGCCTTACGAAAATAGTTCAACTCCTGCGGACTTTTGACCAATCGAAGTATACGAATGAAATCGGGTGCAACCGTCAGCTCACACCAACCATCTAATATTTCGCTAATTTCTAGAAATAGACGTGGCGTCANGCCCATTGTATCTACCTGAATACCAATCTTTTTTCCTTCCATGCCAAGTGAACGCAGCATATCTTTGATATGCTCAGCGCGGGTNGANTNTTCTGTATCAGGAGAAATTCTNACATCCTCGCAGATTGAAGAATAGGANAGGTTNCCCAAGTCAGCTGGNCGTGNTAAGTGTGTCAGAGNGCCGTCTGTACCAATAAACATACTGCCGAAAATGCAAAACCCATCACTTTCGTAACCAGTCAGCCAATACATATCTTCGATTTTGAATAGCAGTAAACCGTCTAGTTCAAGCTTTTGAAGATGTTTGCGTGTTTTTTGCTGGCGTTGAGAGAATTCTTCCCGANTNAAATGGTTATAGGGTTTAGGCATCGCTTGTTCATACTATATTTTTTACATTGAATTGTACCACTCTAACTTATACGTATATTCAGACTTTCAAGGTACNGGGGGAGGCTCATTGNTCTTGNCTATANATTAATTAACACACCCCTCACACATCAAAGTAAATTTGGTACAAAATATAGCTTGGNTTNTTAACAAAAAATAGAGTATTAATTATGAGTTGGTGGACAACAGTTTTAGGAGGGGCACTAGGTTTTATGCTTGGTGGGCCTCTAGGTGCGATGCTTGGAGTGGCATTCGCGGGTAATTTTTCTAAACGCAAGTCTAATTTTGGCGGATTCGCTAAAGATTTTCGTCCAGGCGATCAGCAGCGCGTTCAAGCAGCATTTTTTAGTAGTTTATTTTCAGTTATGGGCTATATTGCCAAAGTTGATGGCAAGGTATCAAAGTCTGAAATTCTTTTAGCACAGCAAGTTATGCAACATATGCAATTATCAGACGATATGCAAAAAGTTGCAAAAGATCTGTTTAACCAAGGCAAACA
>NZUR01000020.1 GCA_002698045.1 Thiotrichales bacterium
TCTCCTAAGAAACGAATTGGATAACCAGCCTCTATTGCTCCTTGTATCATTGGTACTGAATCAATAAAACCATCATTTCGAACGCCTGCACCTAAACGAGTGTCATCTGCACACATTGAACCATCCTTCAAAGAAGTAATTGTGCCCGGTGTAACGTCATAAGTAAACGCTGGAGCATTAAGCATATCTAGGTCACCCTGAAGATACATCTCCCAAGTAGACGCTGCCGTTGTGCAAACATTTTTACCATTCAGTCCAGCTAATGTTGTAATCGGTGAATCAGTGTGAACAGCGAAAGCTGCTGGTGTGTAGTAGTATACCGCTGGAAAGTTCAATACTTCAGAGCGGCTCGCAGTTGGAGTCATAGATCCAACAGAAACGTCCCAACGCGCATTCCAGTTTCCTGCAGTGATAACATCCCAATCAGGTGTTATAAATTGAGCTTCAACACCCATACGCTTGGCAATTTCTCTGCCAACTTCGACATCGAATCCTTGCATTACTCCATCATCGTCAATGTATGAGAATGGTGCCCAGTTTGCATCAGTTGCAATAATTAGTTTGTTTTGCTCTATGATGTAATCATAAACAATACCAGCTTTAGCTGTCATGCTTATTGACAATAAGACAGTTGCAAAAACAATTGATGACTTTTTAAAGCCAAATATATTACTCATTTACTTCTCCTTTTAAATTAAATATTTTACGAATTTATAATTGTACACATATTTCTTAAAGCTAAATAACTATATAGATAGAGTAAAAATTGAGTATAGATAAGTTGAGATTTATACGATTTGGCTAGTTTAACCCTTAAAAACACCAGTAGAGAGATAGCGGTCGCCTCGGTCACAAATAATTGTAACAATGACCGCATTATCAACTTGTTTTGAAAGTTCAATCGCTGAGGAAACAGCACCCCCAGATGAAACTCCAGAAAAAATACCTTCTTGGATTGCAAGGTCTCTAGTAGCTTGTTCAGCATCTTTTTGAGAAACATCCATAATTGTATCAACTCTTGATGCATCAAAGATTGTTGGAAGGTATTCTTTAGGCCATCGACGAATGCCAGGAATGTGTGAGTCATCATCAGGCTGAATACCTATTATTTGTATTGACGGGTTTTTCTCTTTGAGGTATTTTGAAACGCCCATAATAGTTCCTGTTGTTCCCATAGAACTTACAAAGTGAGTAATTTCGCCATTTGTGTCGTTCCATATCTCCTTGGCAGTAGAGCTATTATGTGCTTTCGGGTTATCTTGATTGGCGAATTGATTAAGTTGAAATCCCTTGTTTTCTGCAGTCATTTTGTCGGCAAGGTCGCGCGCACCTTCCATACCAAGCTCTTTAGAAACCAAAATTAATTCTGCACCATATGCGGTCATCGCATCTCTTCGTTCTTGTGATAGGTTTTCTTGCATCACTAAAATCATCTTATAACCCTTGATTGCAGCGACCATAGCTAGTGCGATACCTGTGTTGCCACTGGTAGCCTCTATAAGGGTATCTCCTGGGTTAATCTCCCCCCTATTTTCTGCTTCAGTAATCATATTAAGAGCTGCTCGGTCTTTAACAGAGCCAGCAGGATTGTTACCTTCTAGTTTTGCAAGGATAATATTTGAGGGGTTTGGGTTTAATCGTTGCAGGAGAACTAATGGAGTATTACCTACACATTGATCAATGGTTTTATAGGACTGCTTGCTCATAAATAGATGGTTTTTATCATAAACTCAGAGCCTACTAGAACTACATATGGTCTAATATGGCTTTTTTTACTTCATCCAGCGTTGGATTGACATTAATCATTGCACTTTGATCGCATTGAGCGATTGCAGTGTCTGGATCTTTAAGTCCATGGCCTGTAAGTGTACATACAACGCTAGAACCATCAGGAATTTTACCTGATTTTATCTCTCTCAAAGCGCCTGCAACAGATATCGCTGAGGCTGGTTCACAAAAGATACCTTCTTTTTCAGTCAGCATCTTTTGAGTTGCTAGAATTTCCTTATCTGAGAAACAGTCAAACCAGCCATTTGAATCTTTGCTGAGCTTTAACGCCTGATCCCAACTCTGAGGGTTTCCAATTCTAATTGCAGTTGCAATTGTTTCAGGTTTATCAACTCTTGATCCTTTAACAAATGGAGCTGCACCTTCGGCTTGATAGCCAAGCATTATAGGAGTTGAATTTGATTTCCCCATCTCGTGATACTCAGTATATCCCATCCAGTGGGCGGTAATATTTCCCGCATTGCCAACTGGAAGGCAGTGGTAATCTGGTGCATGGCCTAGCTCTTCAATAATTTCAAATGCAGCAGTTTTTTGACCTTGAAGGCGATAAGGGTTGATAGAGTTTACGATTGAAACTGGTGCAAACTCAGCGACATCTTTGACAAGCTGCATACCATCATCGAAGTTCCCCTTAATTTGAATAATAGTTGACCCATGAATCATTGCTTGAGCTAATTTTCCTAGTGCAATTTTGCCTTCTGGAATGAGTACAAATGCTTTGATTCCTGCTCTAGCAGCATAGGCAGCTGCAGCAGCTGAAGTGTTTCCAGTAGATGCGCAAATAATTGCTTTAGAGCCACTTTCTACAGCCTTTGTAACCGCCATAGTCATCCCGCGGTCTTTAAACGATCCTGTAGGATTTAAACCTTCATACTTAATGTATAGTTCAACATGAGTGCCCATTTCGCACAGAATATTTTCAAGCTTAATTAGTGGAGTGTTTCCCTCACCAAGGCTTATGATACGAGTGTCATCACCGACAGGTAGTGTGTCCCTGTATTTTTCAATTAATCCAGTATATCTCATATTAATATCTTGTAAGTTAGTCTAGTAATTCAATATGAATAATTTGTACTTCCGATTGGTTGAAGTCGCTAGCCTCAATTGCAGCTTTAATACTCATAATGGCTTTAGTGCTCACATTGTCAGTTGTAATGGCGATGTGAGCATTTTTATTTTCATCGACTTGTTTTTGGATAAGCGCTTCAATACTAACATTATGGTCATTAAATATTCCTGTAACTTTTGCGAGAACCCCTTTTATATCACTAACTAAAAGTCTCAAGAAAAATTCACTATGTATTTCATCATTATCAATAACTGCAAGCTTTTGCTGTGATTTCCAGCCCAATATGTGGTTACTTGTTTGGTTATTAATGATATCATTTAGGTCAGCAATAACTGCAGATGCTGTTGCCTCATCTCCTGCTCCTGCTCCATAATATAGAGTAGTTCCTAGGGCATTACTTTTAACCATAACAGCATTCATTACGCCATCTACTTGCGCTATTAATTGTTTGTTTGAAACAAGGGTAGGGTGCACTCGTAATTCAATGCCATTGCCAGTTCTTTTTGCAATACCAAGGTGTTTAATTGTGTAGCCTAACTCTTGAGCATGAATGATGTCCTCAGTTGTAATTCCACTGATACCTTTGGTATATACTTGATTGAATTGAAGCTCAGTACCAAAAGCAATTGCAGCAAGGATAGAAAGCTTATGTGCCGCATCAATACCTTCAATATCAAAAGTTGGATCCTCCTCAGCATAGCCTAGTTCTTGAGCCTCCTTAAGTACATCATCAAAATCTCTACCTTTCTCTTTCATGTCAGTAAGGATAAAGTTACCTGTACCATTTATAATTCCAGCGAGTGATTCAATGTTATTTGCACTAAGACCTTGCTCGAGAGACTTAATAATAGGAATTCCACCAGCGACAGATGCTTCAAATAGGAGTCGAACTTGTTTTTTATTAGCGAGCTTAATTAATTCATTGCCGTGATTAGCGATGAGTGCTTTATTGGCGGTTATTACATGCTTGCCATTATTAATAGCCGTTTCAACTAACTCCTTAGTCAGTCCTGTACCACCAATGAGCTCTAGAACTACATCGATATTAGGGTGATTAACAACCTCGAATGGGTCTTCAGTTAGTTTAATATTTGAGGTGTCGCAGATACGTTTTTGAGTGACATCTCGAACGCCAGCTAAAATAACTTCAATTTTGACACCAGTACGTCTCTCTATAGAAGCACTATTTTTTTGTAATACATTAACAACACCACCGCCAACAGTGCCTAGACCAAGAATTCCAACTTTCATTATTTTATTTTATAAATTCGAATGCGTCATTATACCAATCAGTGAAAAAGACTCACTACAAATGCTATTTAAAAATGTTACTAGGGTTGTTGAGTTTTATTAACTATAAATACAATATGTAATATTACTTTAAGCCGCCCATACATATATACTTAAGCTCAAGGAAATCGTCAATTCCGTAGTGCGAACCTTCTCGTCCTAGGCCAGACTCCTTGACACCTCCAAAAGGTGCAACTTCATTTGATATGACGCCCTCATTCACTCCTACCATGCCATATTCTAAAGCCTCTGAAACTCGCCATATTCGATTCACATTGCTTGTGTAGAAGTATGAGGCAAGTCCAAATTCAGTATCATTCGCAAGTTTTATCGCCTCATCTTCAGTTTTGAACTTAAAGACTGGTGCAAGAGGTCCAAAAGTCTCTTCAGAAGCCATTTTCATAGAGGTGTCAACGTTTCCAATAACTGTTGGCTCAAACATGGTTCCTCCCTTCTCATGAGGTTTTCCACCTGCTACAATGACTGCACCACGATCTACTGCATCCGCTAAGTGCTCTTTAACCTTGTCAAGTGCTTTAAAGCTGATGAGAGGCCCTTGATTAACGCCTTCATCCATTCCATTGCCAACATTAAGGGTTTTAACGGCTTCACCCAGTTTCTTAACAAACTTATCATAAATTCCCTCTTGAACAATAAAACGATTTGTGCAAACACAGGTTTGTCCAGTATTTCTAAATTTTGAGATTAATGCGCCTGAAACTGCAGAATCTAGGTCCGCATCATCAAAAACAATAAACGGTGCGTTACCTCCAAGTTCCATAGAAACTTTCTTCATTGTATCGGCACAGTTGCGCGTCAAGATTTTGCCAACAGCGGTAGACCCTGTAAACGAGAGCTTGCGGATGATCGAACTATCCGTTAACGCGTTTCCAATTTCACTTGCTTTAGTTCCCACAACTACATTCAAAACACCTTTTGGGATGCCTGCTTGGTCTGCTAACTCAGCAATTGCTAGAGCTGAAAGTGGGGTTTCTGAAGCAGGCTTTATTACAACTGGACAGCCAGCAGCGAGAGCAGGGGCGCACTTTCTTGTAATCATTGCAATTGGGAAATTCCAAGGCGTAATTGAGGCTACAACACCAATGGGCTGTTTTATAACAAGAATTCTTCTGTCATTTGCAGGCGTTGGGATAATGTCACCATAGGTTCTTTTGCCTTCTTCTGCAAACCACTCAATAAATGATGCACCATAGCCAACTTCTCCTCTGGCTTCAGCTAATGGCTTACCTTGTTCCGCTGTCATTAATATAGCAAGATCTTCTTGATTTGCCATAATTAGGTCAAACCACTTTTTAAGAACAATCGCTCTCTCTTTGGCAGTTCTACTTCTCCAGTCTGGCCAGGCTTCATTTGCTGCATTAATGGCTTCATCAGTTTCTTTCTTGCCCATATCAGGCAAAGTACTAATGACTTCATTGGTGTAGGCATTTTTAACATCAAAGCGTGATTTAGCATCATCGCCAACCCATTTACCGTTGACATAGCCGTGCTCTTTTAGAAGACTAGAGTTTGTTAACATATTTAATCCTTATTCATGTTGTATTCAAAGACGCTAATTATAATGGCCATTTAGTAGTAATTAAAAGGTAATTAACTCCAGCCAGTGACTACTTTGACCTCTATAAATAAATTTAACCCCTTTATTTCTTAGATAGTTTGTTGTTTTTGTTTTCTACCAATAATCGATGCAGTAATAACGCCAAGAGTTACAAGTCCAACGAGTATTGTTGAGACGGCATTTATTTCCGGTGTAACGCCGAGCCTAACCATAGAATATATTTTCATTGGAAGTGTTGTAGAGCCAGGTCCTGAGGCAAAGCTTGCGATGACCAAATCATCAAGAGACAGGGTAAATGATAATAGCCAACCAGAAACCACTGCCGGCATAATAATAGGCAGAGTGATTAGTCGAAAAGTGTGAAAAGGTGTGCACCCTAAGTCAAGTGCAGCTTCGTTGATGCTGTCATCATAACTTGACATTCTAGATTGAATAACAACAGCAACGTAACACATCGAGAAAGTTATGTGGGCAAGTGTAATTGTAAAAACGCCTCGGTTAATGGAGAGTGCTACAAACATAAGCAAGATAGACAAACCAATGATTACTTCTGGCATTACCATAGGTGCATAGATCATTCCTGAGAAAAGTGTTCTCCCTCTAAAGTTTCCAAAGCGTGTCATAACAAGGCCGGCTATAGTACCAAGGGCTGTTGCTACTGTAGAGGAAATAAAAGCAACCTTAATGGTAACCCAGGCGGCATCTTTTATGCCTTGGTTCTGCATCAGCTCAACGTACCATTTTGTTGAAAAACCACCCCAAACAGTTACCAATCTTGATTCATTAAAGCTAAATAATATTAGTAGAATGATAGGAATATACAGAAATGAAAATCCTACGACTAAGGCAAAGATATTGAAGTTGCCAAACTTTTTCATGAGATGGCCTTTTCTTGTGCTCTTTGATAGAGCATTATTGGAACAACCAGAAGAGCAAGTAGAATGATTGCAACTGCAGATGCTACTGGCCAGTCTCTGTTATAGAAGAACTCCGTCCACAGTACCTTTCCTATCATCAGGGTATTTGTACCGCCTAGTAAATCTGGAATAACAAACTCACCCATAACAGGAATAAAGACTAAAAAACAGCCGGCTAAAATTCCTGGAAGAGATAAAGGTATGGTAACAGTCCAGAATGTTTTTAAAGGGCGACAGCCTAGATCAGCTGCTGCCTCTAATAAACTCATATCCATTTTTTCTAGGTTTGCATAGAGAGGCAAAATCATAAATGGTAGGTAAGAATAGACAATACCAATGTAGACCGCAAGGTCAGTATTCATGATTGTAAGTGGTTTGTCGATAATCCCAATTGATATCAAAGCTAAGTTTAATAAGCCTTCCGTCTTTAGAATACCTATCCATGCATAGACTCGAATCAAGAAAGAAGTCCAAAAAGGAAGTATTACCAGCATTAATAAAATACCTCTCCAGCGCGTTGGCGCCTTTGCGACACTGTAGGCTATTGCATAGCCAATTATTAGCGTTAGGACGGTTGAAATAACTGCAATTTTTAAGCTAGAAAGGTAAGCATTAATATAAAGAGAATCACTAAAGAGAAATAAATAGCTATCTAAACTTCCTTGAATTGTTGGAAGCCATGATTCACCCCATTTAAAAAATGATGTGTATGGTGGTATTGCCAAAATAGGCTCAGCAAGACTTATCTTTAGTACAAATATAAAGGGCAGTAAAAAAAGTAATAGAAGCCAAATATAAGGAATCGAAATGACAGCATTTCTTCCACTAAAAGCTTTTTTCAAAAAGTTTGGAATTTGGATTTCTTTTCGGTTCATTGAAATTTAAGAAAGTAGAACCACAGCTGAGTGAGGCGCCCATTGAAGGAAGACCTCATCTCCCCATGTTAAATGGTGTTCTTTTGTTCTTTCACGGTTGGCTCGTATTGCCTTTAGAATTGTGCCATTTTGAAGCTTGACATGGTAGGTAGAAAAACTACCTCCATAAGCTATATCTTCAATCGTTCCTTTTAAGATGTTGTGTTCATTTTTTGGCAATCTTTTAGATATTTCAAGTTTTTCTGGCCTTAGAGCAAACCATAGCTGATTACCGATAGCTGCATCAACTTTTTGAGTAGCATAGACAATCGAGTTTGAGTCGTCCGAAAGTAACTGAGTACCAATTTCATTTTGACCTTTGTAGATGCCTTTAAAAAGATTGACGTCACCAATAAAATCAGCTACATCCTTGTTAATAGGGGCTTCATAAATCTCTGCAGGAGTCGCTACTTGAATTAAATTTCCAGAGTCCATTACCCCAATTCGACTAGAGACCGTCATAGCTTCCTCTTGGTCATGTGTGACAATAACAAAGGTCACCTTTAATTTTTCTTGTATATCCATTAGCTCAAATTGAGTTTGTTCCCTTAGTCTTTTGTCTAGTGCACCTAAGGGCTCATCTAGGAGTAATAATTTGGGGCGTTTAGCCAAACTCCTTGCTAGTGCGACGCGTTGACTTTGTCCGCCAGAAAGCTGGTTAGGTTTGCGTTTAGCAAAGTCAGTAAGTTCAACTAATTCAAGCATCTCTTCAACCCGTTGATTGATGAGATTTTCAGGCATTTTGTCTTGCTTTAATCCAAACGCNATATTTTTTTCAACGGTCATATGTGGAAAAAGTGCATAGGACTGAAACATCATATTAATGGGTCTTAGATGAGGAGGAATTTCAGAGATATCTTCACCATCCAAAAGAATCTTGCCATTAGTAATTTTTTCAAAACCTGCAAGCATCCTAAGAAGCGTTGTTTTTCCGCAACCAGAAGGACCTAGTAATGAGAAAAACTCATTTTTGTATATATCTAAGGTTAAATTATCAATAGCAGTGAAATCACCAAACTTCTTTGTAACGTTTTCAATTTGGATGTAAGGCTTTTGATTTGGGTCTAGCCAAGGGCTAACTGGAGTATTTTCAGACATATTAATTCGGGAAATATAAAAACCTTCATGATGCAAGGCACCATGAAGGTTNTATTAGTCGTGAGTTACTGACCTGTTTTAACTTTAGTCCATGTACGAGTTACNACTCTTTGAGCTTTATTATCATATTGAGGACTAATGTACAAACCTTCCATTACCTCAGGCGTTGGGTAAACCGCTGGGTCACTCAAAAGTTCCGGATCTAGTAATGGTTGTGAAGCCAAATTACCATTTGCATACCATACATAGTTTGTTGCATTGGCAATCTGTTGAGGATCCATTATCCAGTTGATATACTTAAGAGCATTTTCAACATTTGGAGCATCCTTAGGTATTGCTAATTGGTCAAACCACATTAGCGCACCTTCATCAGGAATCGTATAGACAATTTCAACACCGTTCTCAGCTTCCCATGCTGCATATTGAGCCATAAATATATCACCTGACCAGCCAACAACTAAGCAGATATCACCATTTGAAAGGGCATCGATGTATTGAGATGAGTGGAATTTTTGGATATAAGGGCGAACATTAGAGATAACAGCTTCCGCTTTAGCAATTACATCAGTATCATTAGTTCTAGGATCCTCTCCTATATAGGCTAGAGCCGCTGGGATTATTTCTTCTGGCGCATCAAGAAGATGAACNCCGCAATCGGCAAACTTCGAAACAACGTCAGGATCAAAGACCATAGCAAGAGAAGTTGTAGGTGCATTTTCCATCCTTTCGTTAATCATGTCTTCGTTATAACCGATGCCTGTCGTTCCCCACATATAGTTTACTGAGTAGTCATTTAGAGGTCCAAATTGTGCAACTTGATCCTCAATATCACTCCACATATTTCCAATATTTGATAATTTTGATTTATCCAACTTCATGAAAACNCCTGCCTGTATCTGGCGCGCNAAGAAACTACTTGAAGGGACTACAACGTCATACCCAGAGCCACCAGCTAAGAGCTTAGACTGAAGAAATTCATTTGAATCGAATACGTCATAGACTACCTTTATGCCTGTCGCAGCAGTAAAGTCATCATTGACTTGCTCATCAATATAGTCTGACCAGTTATAAACATTTACTACTTCTTCTGCAATTGCAGCTTGAGCTGAAAAAGTTAGAGCTCCAGCAATGAGAAGATTATTTAACTTATTTTTCATTATTACTCTCCTTTTATTTTTTATTACTTTACTAATTGGATTATATTAAGTTTTATTCCTTAATAGTTACCATTTTTTTGAAATTACAATTCTAGCTCATACTAAAGATGTCTCAAATATGAGTTGTATTCAAAATCTGTAATTGTACTCTCAAATCTTTTTATTTCTGACTCCTTAACACATTGGTATGATTTTTGAAATCGTTTACCAAAAAATTCTTTTACTATTAATGACTCACTTGTTTTATGAACAGCCTCTCTCCATGTTATAGCTAATGCAGCTTCATGCTGTGCATGAGCATTTCCAAGAGTTTCTTTGTCAAGGGGGTATTTTTCTGTTATTCCAGATAAGACGCTTGAAAGAATTGAAGCAAATACTAAGTAGGGATTCGAGTCAGCACTGGGAAGTCTAAATTCTAGTCTCGTTGCTTCTGCAGAGGCCTCTGGTAATCTAATTAGAGCGGTTCTGTTTTCATTGCCCCAGCTTAATGTTGTTGGNGCGTGGTCAGCATTGTGGACCAAGCGTCGATATGAATTTGAGTGTGAGGCATAGAAAGAAAGAAAATCAGGAGTCGTTTTTAACAGACCTGAAATGGCTTCAGCAAAGAGTCCTTGGGGCTGTTTATCTTTGTCGACTTTAAAAATATTTTTCCCATCTTTGTCAACAACACTTAGATGTGCGTGCATACCATTACCAGCTTCTTCAGAAAAAGGTTTAGCCATAAAGGTAGCATTCATNTTGAATTTTCGAGCGCAGTTTTTNATNAGTCGCTTCATTAAGAAAGTTTGATCAGCCATCAAGAGTGCATCATCATGATGAAGTAAATTAATTTCAAATTGACCAGGAGCGCACTCCTTGATTGCAGTTTCAGCAGGAATTCCTAAAGAATGAGCGCTTTTTTCTACTAACGCAAAGAAGCCTTCAAAATCATCCATTTCACTTAAGTTGAGGAGTTGAACATCTTCATATCGNCTTTGAGTGCCAGGAATTAATGGCATTTGAGGGTGTCCATTTTTTTGTAGTTGTTTGTCGATAAGATAGAATTCCATTTCAGGTGCAATAACTGGCTTAAGATTAAGTTTATTAAAGCGATCAAGAACTGAAGACAAGATATGCCTTGGATCAGCATAGATAGGCTCACCATCACCATCCTCCATACTAACAAGGCATTGAGCAGTATTACGGCTATTCCATGGGGTATTAGCAAGGGAACTTGCAATGGGCCTACAAATTGCATCACCATCCCCAGACATTACTAATCCNGTTCCTTTAGGGTTGTCTCCCCAGACATCAAGCACGTAACTTGAGATGGGCATTCTAAGTCCACCATCAAAAGCCTTAATTAGAGTTTTTGGTGAGGCGTATTTCCCTCTTGGAATGCCATTAAAGTCTACATAGATAAATTCAATTTTTTCTAACTCTGGATTCTCATTTAGAAACTTTGTTGCGATATTTTTCATAGTCTATCTTTTGATTTGGTAAGTTTTTTTACCAATATCTTAATTTTTAAAGGGGTAATATTAAATTAATTATTGTCAAAAAGCAAAAATGGATTACACTATATCATCTAAAAACAAATGACAAACTATATTCATTATTTTTGGTATTTAAAATTGATGATTTATATTTTATTTTAAAGGAAAAGATATGGCTACAAGTACTTCGACTCTTCAACAAAAAAATGCTAAGCATCTAATTCAATCGTTCAGCGATTTAAGTTACATAAATAATCCTGAAGCAACTCATATTATTAGTCGCGCAGATGGGGTTTATATCTATGACAATGATGGTAAAAAAATATTAGACAGTATGTCAGGCCTATGGTGCGTTAATATGGGTTACGGTCAGAAATCAATTATTGATGCAGTGAATGAGCAAATGAAAGAACTTGTTTACTATAATAATTTCTTTGGTTCAAGCCATCCATCTGCGATTAAGTTATCAGAAATGATTGCAGATAAAACGCCATCAGGCATGAATAAAGTTTACTTTACAGGTTCTGGATCTGAGGCAAATGATACAGTTGTTAGGTTGGCAAGACATTACTGGGCTGCGAAAGGAAATCCTTCTAAATCTGTAATCATTAGTAGAAAAAATGCTTACCATGGTTCTACAATGGCTGGTGCCAGTTTAGGAGGAATGAGTGCTATGCACGCACAAGGTGGACTACCTATTCCAGATATTGAGCATGTAGATCAGCCCTACTATTACGACGCATGTGTAGAGGCAGGTGGAAAAATTGATGCAGATGAATTTGGACTAAAAGTAGCCCAAAGTTTGGCTAATAAAATTGATGAACTGGGTGAAGATCGAGTTGCAGCATTTATTGCAGAACCTATCCAAGGGGCTGGTGGAGTTATTATTCCTCCAAAAACATATTGGCCTGCAATAAGTAAAATTTGCAAAGAGCGAAATATATTACTGGTTGCAGATGAAGTTATCTGTGGGTTTGGAAGAACTGGTGAATGGTTTGGCTCTGGCCACTTTAACTTTGAGCCTGATTTGATGCCTTTTGCAAAAGGGGTAACCTCTGGTTATCTGCCAGTTGGTGGTGTCATTGTTCGTGACGATCTGGTTGATGTATTAGTATCCGCCAAACAGGAGTTTGCACATGGCTATACATATTCTGGGCACCCAACATGTATGGCGGCTGCAGTAGCTAACCTAGAGTTGATGGAAAAAACTAACATATTGCATCAAGTTAAAAACAATACTGCTCCTTATCTAGCGAGTAAATGGAAAGCTTTGGAAGATCATGAATTGGTTGGAGAAGCTCGCAGTCTTGGAATGCTCGCAGCTATTGAAATCGTTCAAGATAAAGATAACTGTAGGCGATTTGAAAACAGTAAAGAGATTGTTGGAAGATGCCGTGATTATTGCTACGAAAATGGCTTAGTAATGAGAGCAATCGCTAACAAGATGGTAATTGCACCACCTTTAATTTGTAATAATGAGCATTTAGATGAAATTATTGAGAAGGTTTGGAAGTGTCTTGATCTGACTGCTCAATCGATTAAGTAGTTTAATTTTCACGTGCAATCTTACTACCAGGCTAGTAGAAATAAGCAAATAGACCAACCAACTCTTACTGGTGAAAATGTTGCGGATGTTTGTATTATTGGCGGCGGATATACGGGATTATCTTCAGCTCTATATCTGGCAAGTGAAGGTGTCAATGTTCTTCTTATTGAATCAAATAAAATTGCATCAGGTGCCTCTGGGGCTAATGGTGGGCAAGTTTCGGGTGGAATGCGTAGAGACCAATTTTATTTGGAAAAGACTCTGGGATTTGATTATGCTAAAGCTTTATGGGGAATTGGAGAAAAATCAAAATATCACGTTAAAGATCTAATTGATGAATATCAAATTAAGTGTGACTATAAGAAAGGTATTGCTCACCCTAATCATAAACAAAAATATTGCGAAGAATCACAACGATATGTAGATCATATGAAAAAAAACTATGATTATCATGATATTGCGTATTTGAGTGATAATGAAATGAGAGAGGTAACAGGGTCAAG
>NZUR01000021.1 GCA_002698045.1 Thiotrichales bacterium
CATGGTAGAAGTCATTACCTTCACGAGTTCGCTCACCAACGCCGGCAAATACTGAATAGCCTGAGTGCTCAATGGCAATATTACGAATAAGTTCCATCATGTTTACTGTCTTACCAACGCCGGCACCACCAAACAATCCAACCTTACCTCCTTTTGCGAACGG
Source organism: Thiotrichales bacterium (assembly GCA_002698045.1). Lineage (GTDB taxonomy): Bacteria > Pseudomonadota > Gammaproteobacteria > PS1 > Pseudothioglobaceae > Pseudothioglobus. The sequence continues at coordinate 164 of NZUR01000021.1, forward strand.
GCAAATTAAATCAATTACCTTAATACCTGTTTCAAGAAGTTCTGCTGCAGGTGCTAATTCATCGTAAGAAGGTGCAGCACGGTGAATTTCCCACTCAGCATCTTGTCCAATTTCACCAGCATTATCAATTGGCTCACCAAGAACGTTCATGATTCGACCAAGAGTCTTTGTACCAACAGGCACTGTGATTGATTTGCCAGTATTAGTTACTTCTAATCCACGCTGAAGTCCTTCAGACCCACCCATAGCAATCGCTCTAACGACATTATCGCCAAGTTGTTGCTGAACCTCTAAGGTAAGATTCGCTTTAGTCACATGAAGTGCGTTATATACTTTAGGTATTGAGTCAGATGGAAACTCGACATCGATAACCGCACCAATAATTTGTGTAATTTTGCCTATACTCATTTGCTTTTCCTCTTTTTAAATCTTTAAACAGCAGCAGCACCCGCTACAATCTCAGAGATTTCCTGAGTAATAGCTGCCTGCCTTGCCTTGTTATAAATTAATTCTAGCTCATCGATCATATCACCTGCATTGTCCGTTGCACTATGCATAGCTATCATTCGAGAAGACTGCTCGCAAGCAATGTTTTCTACAATACCTTGATAAACTAATGCTTCGATATATCGGACTAGTAAAGCGCTTAGTGCAGTCTCTGCATCTGGCTCATATATATAATCCCAATGGTGGTCCATGCTTTCTTCGTCGGTAATCTCCATTGGAACAATTTGCTTAACAGTTGGAACCTGTGTCATCGTATTTGCAAATCTATTATAAGCAATCATAATTTGATCGATCTCGCCTGAATCGTAACGGTCCAACATTACTTTGATTGCCCCTAAAAGATCGTCAAAATGTGGTGTATCTCCAAGATCAGTAAGAACAGAGTTAATCGTAAGACCAGTATTTTTAAAAAATGAAGTGGATTTTTTACCTATCGTGCAAAGCTCGACATCAACTTTATCTGATTGCCAAGCTGCTATATCCTTCAAAAGGCTTCTAAACAAATTAGTATTTAAGCCTCCACACAGTCCTCTATCACTAGAAATAACTATAACTCCTACACGCTTATTTTCTTCAGAAGCAGTCATATATGGATGCTTAAACTCAGAATTGGCATGAGTTAGATGTCCTATAACATTGAGGATTTTTTCAGCATACGGTCGAGAAGACTGCATTCTGTCTTGCGCTTTTTTCATCTTAGAAGCAGCAACCATTTCCATGGCTGACGTAATCTTCTGAGTATTTTTAATACTCGCGATCTGTGTTCTAATTTCCTTGCCTGCTGCCATAGCTTACTACCAAGTATTATTAGCTTTGAAATCATCAATCGCAGCCTGAAGTTGCGCTGCAATATCATCATTGTAGTCACCAGATTCATTAATAGAATCCATTAAAGCAGTCTGATTAGTATTCATATACACCAAAAGTGCGGCTTCAAATACCACCACCTTTTTTACCTCAATATCATCAAGCGCTCCAGAATTAGCTGCAAAAAGCGATGTTGCAGTTTCTGCAACATTTAGGGGTGAATATTGTGCTTGCTTCATTAGCTCCGTTACACGCTGACCACGATCAATTTGCGCCTTAGTTTCTGCATCAAGATCAGATGCAAACTGAGCAAAAGCAGCNANTTCACGATANTGNGCNAAATCAAGACGGATACNACCNCCAAGCTTTTTAATNGCTTTNGTTTGNGCAGCACCACCAACCCTNGAAACTGAAAGNCCNGCNTTAATNGCAGGNCGAATACCTGAGTTAAAAAGATCTGTTTCTAAAAAGATCTGTCCATCTGTAATTGAGATTACATTTGTTGGAACAAAAGCTGACACGTCTCCAGCTTGAGTTTCAATAATAGGAAGAGCAGTTAATGACCCAGTCTTCCCTTTAACCTCTCCATTTGTAATTTTTTCTACATACTCAGCATTAACTCTTGAAGCTCTTTCTAATAAACGAGAGTGGAGATAAAATACATCGCCTGGATATGCTTCACGTCCTGGTGGGCGCTTTAGAAGTAGCGATACTTGACGGTAAGCCCATGCTTGTTTTGTGAGGTCGTCGTAAATGATTAGTGCATCTTCACCACGATCTCTGAAATATTCACCCATTGCGCAACCTGCATAAGGNGCTATATATTGAAGAGCAGCGGAGTCAGAAGCAGCCGCAGAAACAATAATAGTATGAGCTAGAGCGCCATGCTCTTCTAATTTACGAACAACTGCNGCGATTGAAGATGCTTTTTGGCCAATAGCAACATAGATACANTTAACACCAGTATCTTTTTGATTAATAATAGTATCAATTGCAACTGCTGTTTTCCCAGTTTGACGATCACCAATGATAAGCTCGCGCTGACCACGGCCGATTGGAACCATCGCATCAATTGCCTTAATACCAGTNTGAATTGGNTGATCAACTGATTGTCTTTCAATTACACCTGGNGCAACAACCTCGATTGGACGAGTGNCAGAAGTTTTAATCTCTCCCTTGCCTTCTAAGTCTTCACCAAGAGGATTNACAACACGACCAAGTAGCTCGTTACCAACTGGTACTTCCATAATTCGATTTGTACACTTNACAGTGTCACCTTCTGAAATGTGAAGATAGTTACCTAATACAACTGCACCAACAGAATCCTGCTCAAGGTTAAGCGCTAAACCAAAAGTATTTCCTGGAAATTCTAGCATCTCACCAAACTGAGCATCTGCTAANCCATGAATACGAACAATTCCATCACTTACACTTATTACTGTGCCTTCTGTACGAGCTTCNNCTGNAAAGTCAAAGCCCTCTATTTCTTTTTTAATTAAATCACTGATTTCAGAAGCGTTTAATTGCATAACTAACCTCTCTATATAAAATTAATTTACAGACAAAGAAACGCTCAGGGCGTCTACTTTTGCCTTAATTGATGTATCGATTACCTTATCACCTTCTTTAATAATGACGCCGCCTTTAAGTGTCTTATCAATTTCAGTTTCAACAGCTACTGTTGTTTTATGCTTACTTGTTAAATCTTCAACGATTGCTTTTTGTTCTGACTCACTTAACTCAAATGCACTAATAACTTTAAAGTTCTTACTTTTATTAGCATTAGATACTGCAGACTCAAAAGCATCAGCGATACTGCTGATTGCACTTGAACGATCATTATTAAGAATAAGATTAATAAATGCAGATTCTTGCTTGCTGAGCTCTCTCGAATTTGTCTTTCCAATTAGAGCAGAAATCAAATTAAATTTTTGATCCTTGCTTTTGCCTGGAGAAGCGATGAAAGCCTTCGTATTTTTATCAGCCATAATTGCACTAGCAGCAGCTAAAAAGTCACTCCAACTTGGGACGGATTTATCTTGTCCTGCAATTTCAAAAATCGCTTGAGCGTATGGCTTGGCAATTGTTGATAATTCCATCGTACCTACCTATAGTGATTGAGATAGCTTTGAAAGCATATCTTTGTGCGCCTTAGCGTCAACTTCTTTTTCTAATACCGAGTTGACTCCCTGCATAACTAGAGTTGAGACTTGATTTTTAAGCTCATTGCGTGCTTTCACAACCTCTTGGTCAAGTTCAGATTTAGCATGAGCTTTAATTTTGTCTGCTTCTTCAGAAGCTGCACCCTTGGCATTGTCAATCATTACGTTTGCTTGTTTATCAGCGTTCGCAATAATCTCAGCCGCTTGATTTTTAGTGCTTGCTATAAGCTCTTCAGCATTTTTCTGTGCTAATGCGTGCTCTTCTTTTCCAAGTTCAGCCGCCTTCAATCCATCTTCAATGGACTTTTTACGTGCAGCCATTGCTTCAACGAGTGGTGGCCAAATAAACTTCATGCAGAACCAGACAAACATGGCGAACATAATTGTTTGTCCAACTAGCGTNAGGTTAATATTCATAGCTAAATACCTTTATTTAGTTAAAAAACAAATTATCCAGCAACCGCAAATAAGATATACATNGATATACCAACGGCAATCATAGGNACCGCGTCAACAAGACCCATCACGATGAACATTTGCGTTCTTAGCATTGGAATAAGTTCCGGTTGACGAGCAGCGCCTTCGATGAATCTAGCGCCAAGAATACCAATACCTACAGCTGCACCTAATGCTCCTAAACCCATTAAGATTGCCCCTGCTACAAATAACGTTGCTTGTACTTCTGTAATCATTTNTTACTCCTACNTATAAAAACTANTGAAAAAAAATTAATGCTCNTTTTGGTGNGCCATATCCATATANACGATTACNAAGGTCATAAAGATNAANGCCTGNAGTAATACAATTAAGATATGAAAAATAGCCCACGGTAAAGATAGGCTCCACTGAATCCAGAATGGCAACAGTGCAATTAGAATAAAGATCATCTCACCTGCATACATATTTCCAAATAAACGTAATGCAAGTGAAACTGGCTTTGCCAGCAAGTTCACTCCCTCTAAAAATAAGTTGAAAGGCAACATCCATTTACCAAAAGGATGTAGTGTTAGTTCACCTACAAATCCACCAAGTCCTTTTTCCTTGACACTATAGTAAAGGATTAATATGAAGATACCAATAGACATGCCGAATGTTGCATTAGGGTCTGTTGTTGGAACTACTTTAAGGAAATGTATTCCCATAGCTCCAGCCAACGAAGGAAGCCAATCAACAGGAACAAGGTCCATAGTGTTCATTAGCACAATCCAAATAAAGGTTGTTAATGCAAGTGGTGCCACCATTGGGTTCTTTCCGCTAAAAGAGCCACGAACATTTTCATCAATAAAGTCAATAATACTCTCTAAAAAATTTTGAAAACCCCTAGGAGCTTCAATAGATGCACGTTTAGCAGCCACAGCAAATAAGAAAAGAAATAAAGCACCAAGTACAAAAGAAAAGAAAAGCGTATCGACATGAAACGCCATAAAACCCATCTCTTTAGCCTCTAGGGCATCATGCGCAAAACCCCAATGTCCATCAGGAAATTTTCCGTATGTTAAATTCTGAAGATGGTGCTTAATATAAGCGCCAGATGTTAGTTCACCACTTGCCATTATTTTTGCCTTAACCTATCTAATATAAATCCAATCTGACCCAACACCAAACTCAAACAAAGAGCTGATGGATCAAGTTCTAACCAACCAAGTCCAATTAAAGTTAGTAGGACTAGAGACAGGGCCCTGAAGGCACTACTATTAATTGCCATCCTAAAACTTTTTTGTGCATCAGCATCAACCAATGCTTTTTGTTTATTTATATACCAATCAAAAACCCAAGTATTACTTAAACTTACCAAGGCTCCATAAAGAGCAGCAATTCCTAAACCATAAATGGTGAAAGTTATTACAACTAAAGCAAGGATTAGGTATTGAATAAGTGAGTCAATTGATTTCACTTTTTTCGCCAACCACCCTGACTAGATACAAACGCAATATTATACAATTTAATGCCAAATAGTCAAGTCCTCAAACTACAATTTAATTATTGAGAGGTAATTTTTATTTATTTAAATTATTGGTGGATTTAGCCCACTAAAAAAAATTAATATAGCTCTGTTTAAGCACTCGATTTAATCATTTCTTCAGCAGCCACTCTTGTTTTGTCACTAATAGTAATTCCACCTAAAATTCTTGCAACCTCTTCGGTCCTTTGACTTGGACTGAGGTCTGTAACATGAGTAAAGGTAGCTCCATTTTTCTGAATTTTTACCACCTTCAAATGCTCTTTCCCTTGTGCTGCAACTTGTGCAAGATGTGTGACACAAATAATTTGATAGTGAGTGGACAATTTTTTTAACATTTGACCCACGATTTCGGCCACTGAACCACTAATACCGACATCCACCTCATCAAAGACTATACTAGGTATAAGCTCGGAATTACTGGTTACTACTGAAAGGGCCAGTGAGATTCGTGATAATTCACCGCCAGATGCCACCTTGTTGAGAGGTTTGAGTTCTTGTCCAGTATTAGTTTTAACATGAATGATAATTTCCTCCATTCCATTCAAGCAAATAGAGTTTCTGAGAGGCTTGATAGAAAAATCAATTTCACTTCCAGGCATTCCAAGATTCTGCATTATATCTGTAACTTTTTTTGACAAAGACTTGCTAGCAGTCAATCTTTTTTCGCTTAATAATTTTGACTTACTGTAGTAATTTTTCTCACATTGATTCTGTTTAATTAGTAACCCTTCTAGCTTTTTGTTTGATGAGCCTAGGTCATCGAGTTGAGCTTGGAGATTAGTTTGAACACTGAGTAGTTCTTGTATTTGACAATTATGCTTCCGACCTAACTCATGCAGGATATTAATTCTTGCAGTAAGCTCTGCAGAATTATCTTCAATGCCGCCAATTTTATTAAGGTAGTCTGTTAAATCATAAATACTCTCTTGAACCTGAACTTGTGCGCTTGATAACAATGACTGAATTGAGTCGAGTCGTGAATCTACTTCTCTTGACTGTTCAACAGTGCGCTCTCCATCTATTAAAATATTATTTACTCCTGATTCATGGTCTAAGGACTCAAGTATCTTGGATATTTTTTCGACTAATAAACTTGCATTGACAGATACCCTATAGTCATCTTCGATGCTATCAAGCTCATCTTGTGTCGTATCAATTTGCAATAACTCATTGAGCTGGTGACTTAAAAGCTCTTTTTGAGTCGACAAAAGTTCATTACTTTTTGTTAAATCTTCAATTTCATTTTGAATTTGTTGATACTTATAAACAGTTGAATTGACTTCTTCACATAAGTCTTGAGTAACAGCATAATCATCTAAAAGAATTCGATGCTGGTTACTTCGAAGTAGAAGTTGGTGTTCATTTTGACCATGCATATCAATTAAATATCCACCGATATCACGCAAAGTTGATAAAGGAACATTGCTGCCATTCACATAAGATCGAGACTTTCCGTCTGCACTAATAATTCTTCTTAGAATGCATTCAGTTCCATTTTCTAGATCTAGATTTTCTAATAACGATTGAAGGCGATCTTCAATATCGATACTGAATGTTGCAACTATTTCTGACTTGCTCGCACCATCTCTAACCAAAGAAGCATCAGAGCGTCCGCCAACAACTAGGCTCAGTGCTTGGATTATGATTGATTTTCCAGCGCCCGTTTCACCAGTCACTACGGTCATTCCATTCTTAAACTCAATGTTTAATTCTTGGACAACCACCAAATTTTTAACAAATAGTTGATCTAACATATCTTAAATGTTTTAAACCTTCTGACCCCAATGTAGCTTTGAACGGATAATCTCAAAATAATCATAGCCCTTAGGATGAATCAAGTGAACAAAATTATCATGTTGCTTAACACGCAAAGCATCGCCCACCGATACTGAAACTGCGGATTGAGCATCAAAACTTATTGTGGCCCTATCTTCACAGTCTAGAAGTGTAATTAAAACCTCACTTTCACCATGAAGAATAAATGGCCTATGGCTCATTGTATGAGGACTGATTGACACTAGGCAAATGGCATTAGTGCTGGGGTGCATAATCGGACCACCACTTGACAAAGCGTAAGCGGTAGACCCAGTAGGCGTTGTAACTATTATTCCATCTGCTCGCTGATTATTAACAAAATCATCATCAACAAACAACTCAAATTCTATCATTCTTGGAGTTTCATTACGATGCACTACAACTTCATTTAAAGCCAAATGTTGAGATATAAGCTTGCCATTTCGTTCTATTTGACAACTCAATAAGGATCTTTTTTCTTTAATATATTCCCCTTTTAAGATGCCACTAACAATAGGAATCATCGACTCGACAGGAACGTCGGCTAAAAAACCAAGTCTGCCTAGATTAACGCCAAGGATAGGGATGTTGCTATCAACATAGGTTCTGGCAGTATTCAATATTGTTCCATCACCGCCTACAACAACAATTAGGTCGGCATCTTTTTCAATATCATCGCCATCCTCTAGAAGGGTCACTCCTTTATCTTTAATGAATACGCCAAGCTCCCAAGCAGTTTTTTGACTGGTAAAATCATTTGGTTTACAGATAATGCCAATAGTATTAAACATAGGCCTTGAAAAATTCAAAAGAATGACTAAATATCACCCTAAATATACATTAGTTTGATTACACAATGACAAAAAAGAAAGAACAAAAAACTCAAAAGGTTAGCCCCAAAGAGGTTAATGAAGAATCATCAGTTGATTCTGATGCAGTTAAAGATTTAGAAACTCAGCTCGTAGATGCACAGCAGTCTGCAAAGGATAATTGGGATAAGCTATTGCGCTCTCAAGCTGAGATGGAAAACCTTAAAAGAAGAACCTCAAAAGACCTTGAAAATGCTCACAAATATGCACTTGATGGCTTTGTTAAAGCCCTCTTAGAGGTCAAAGACTCTCTTTCGATAGGACTAAAATTAGCCACCGATGAAAATGCCAGTCTAGAGCATACTGTTGAGGGCTTTAAACTAACAAATAAGGTATTTACCTCGACTCTTGAAAAATTTGGAGTAGAAACAGTTGACCCTAAAGATGAGAAATTCAATCCAGAACTTCATGAAGCTGTAACGATGATTCCAATGCCTGACAAGAAATCAAATACAGTTCTTGAGGTTGTCCAAGTAGGATTTACTCTTAATGGGCGCTTGGTTAGACCAGCAATGGTTATTGTTGTTCAATAAATAGCATTTTATTCATAAAAGTAGATAAAAATTGCTTTTTTTAGCTAAAAATACTCATTAATCCTATTTTTTTATGTTTTTTTATTAAAATTAGGTATTTTTCTATAAAAAACTGCTTTATTAACATAAAAAAACCTATTTATAGGTAAAAAAGACGTTTTTTATCAAAAAAATAAGCATTTTATCCAATACAATCACTTATTTCAATTGCTTATTTCAATTGCTTGACAGGTAGCATTTAATACTTTATATTTCTTATTACTCAAATCGGCAGGTAGTGAGAGAAAAAAGTGGGCGCCTATTACATGAATTTTTACCAACTTTAAACGGACTGGCTTTTGAGTGACCTTGGAATAAACAACCAAAAGACTGTGTCTAATCTTTTCAATAAAGACGGTACTTACTATAAGGTATTTGGTGATTGTCCTCCAACCTTGATTTTTATACATGGCGTGGGTATGTGTGGCGAAATATGGGCTCCTCAAGTTGAATACTTCTTTAAAAAATATCAAGTGATTACTTATGACTTTCTAGGCCATGGTCAAAGTCCACTCCCAAAAAATGATCCTACTCTTGATGATTATGTTGAACAACTTAACAACCTTGTAGACTCGATTGGTGTCTCAAATTTCTCACTAGTTGGACACTCTATGGGTGCAATTATTAGTGTTGCGTTTGCTAGGAAGTTCCCTCTAAAAGTTAACGCACTAGTCGCTTTAAATATAGTATTTAATAGAAGTGAAAAAACTCAAAAAGATGTTTTATTGAGAGCAAATCAAGTACTAGAATCAAACAAAATACTTAATATTGAAAACACATTGGAGCGCTGGTTTAAAAATAATATCAGCTCTGCTGAAATGAATAAAATTGATAAAGTACGCAACTGGTTAAAAAATACTTCACCCAAAGGATATGGCGAGGCTTATCGATTATTTGCCCTATCTGATAAAGTTTTTATAAATAATCTTCACCAATTAAAATTGCCTATACTATACTTGACAGGAAACGAAGACCCAAACTCTACCCCTCTCATGTCCGAACAGATTTCACAAGAAACACCTAATGGCTCTAGCAAATCTGTTAAAGGTGAGGCTCATATGATGTCATATATCGCAGCAAATAAAGTCAACCCAATCATAGAACAATTTTTTACTGACATAACAAAGAATACTGAATGAATAAAGAAGACACAAGAGACTTAAGACTTGCGCTGGGATCATTTCCAACCGGAGTAACGGTAGTTACTTCCAAAGATAAAGATGATAACCCAATAGGTTTTACTGCGAACTCATTTACCTCAGTCTCTCTTAGCCCTCAATTAATATTGATATGCATTGATAAGGCCTCATTTAATATTCAATCATTTTCTGTAGGAAAGCATTTCGCTGTTAGTGTTCTTTCGGAAAGTCAGCATCATATTTCTACTACTTTTGCAAGCCCTGATTCAGATCGTTTTAAAAATATCCAATGGGAAGTAAAGATCACAGGAAGCCCTATAATAAGCAATTCAGTCGCCTGGTTTGATTGTGATAAGGATCAGTTTATAGATGCTGGTGATCACTTTATTGTTATTGGTAAGGTAAGGGGGTTTGATAGTAATTCACAAAGACCGCTAGTGTATTTGCGAGGTAATTATGTCAACTTTGGACTTGAACAGAAAATGTTGCTTGCAATGGAAAATAAGAATACCAAAATACTTGTAGGCGCTTTAATTGAGTGGCGTAAAAAGATTTATCTTCTTAAAGATCAATCAACTGGCTTACTTTATTTTCCAACTGCCTCAAGGCTGGGTCAATCTAATGATGATGTCAGCCTTCTTGGTAAACTTCAAAATCTAAAGATTTCTGTAACTGAACATTATCTTTTTTCAGTATTTGAGAATAGTGACGATAAAACTAGTCTAATTTACTATCGTGCCAAAATTGAAGATGGATCCTCTGTCACTATTGGTCAATTTTATGAATTTGATTCAATTCCATTTGACCTGCTCATTGACGAACCGAGTAGAATAATGCTTAAACGCTATATTACTGAAAGAGAATTGGATGCTTTTGGTATATTTGTTGGCAAGGAGAGTGAGGGTAAAGTAGAAGCAATAACTAAATCAAATGATAATGTATAGGAACACCTGAAATGGATTTTTCTTTTTTTGCACATATGGAGCGAGTCGACGAAGAGCAGGCCCAAAAGCGCTTGTATGAAGAGTTTATTGAACTCTGTCAAATAGCAGATAAATCTGGTTTCTCAACGATATGGACCGGAGAGCATCATGGCATGAACTTCACTATTGCGCCGAATCCTTTTATCAATATTGCAGATCTAGCCCGAAGAACTAAGAATGTTAAATTAGGTACGGCAACTATTGTTGCACCTTTTTGGCATCCTATAAAACTTGCAGAAGAGGCGGCAATGACAGATATCATTTCAAATGGTCGTCTAGAGCTAGGAATAGCTCGTGGTGCATATTCATTTGAATATGATAGGCTTGCTGAGGGAATTGATGCCTTTTCAGCTGGTGGCACTTTGAGAGAGATTGTGCCTGCAATTAAGGCGTTATGGCTTGGAGACTATGAAGGTGTGGGTGAGCACTGGTCCTTCCCTAAAACTACCAGCTCACCTAAACCGCAACAATTTCCGCACCCGCCAATTTGGATTGCAGCTAGAGATCAAAGCTCACATGATTTTGCACTAGAGCATGGCTGTAATGTCCAGGTAACCCCACTTTGGCTTGGTGATGAAGAGGTGATTTCATTAATGGAGCGATTTAATAATGCTTGCGAGTCATATAAGGAAATACCTCGGCCTAAAATTATGCTTTTGCGCCATACATTTGTTGGTGAAAACGAAGAAGAAGTTGTTCAAGGTGCTAAAGATATTTCGAGGTTCTACTGTTANTTTGGNGCATGGTTCAAAAATGAACGACCTATANAACAAGGNCTTATCGAAAAACTTNCTGANGANGAAATGTCTAAAATTGATATGTATTCNCCTGAAAANATGNGNAAGAATAGTATTATAGGAACCCCTGATAAAGTCATTGAGCGCATNAAGCTTTGTGAAAGCCTTGGNTATGATGAATACAGCTATTGGNTTGACAGNACCATGAGNTTTGAAAAGAAAAANAANTCATTAGAGCTCTTTNTTGANAANGTNATGCCAGCATTTACTTAAAAAGGAAAACGNATGGAACAATTTAAACACTACATTAATGGAAAGTTCAGTATTGGCTCAGACCACTTTGAAACTCTAAATCCAGCAAATGGAAAGCCTTGGGCAAGTTTTCCTGCTGCTACAGAAGAAGAGTCAAATATGGCTATTGAGTCAGCACATACTGCTCTCTACCAAGGTCCATGGGCAGACTATACAGCCACTGAAAGAGGCAAACTCATTTATAAGCTAGGTGACTTAATTTCAGAACATGCAAGCGAGCTGGGCGATCTTGAAACAAGAGACAGTGGTAAGTTGCTAGTTGAAACACGGAGTCAATCAAGGTATGTAGCTGATTATTACTATTATTACGCTGGACTTGCCGATAAGATACAAGGAGAAGTACTTCCTATTGATAAGCCAAACATGAGAGTTTTTACGACACGTGAGCCTATCGGGGTTGTAGTTGCTATTGTTCCTTGGAATGCTCAACTTTTCCTAGCAGCAACCAAAATAGCTCCTGCATTAGCTGCAGGAAATACTGTAATTGTAAAAGCCTCTGAACAGGCTCCAGCAGCGCTGTTTAAATTCGCNGAATTAGTTCACAAAAGTGGNTTTCCGCCTGGTGTTATAAACATCATAACTGGTTTTGCTGAGCCCTGTGGTCGTGTCATTACAAGTCACCCTAAGGTCGCAAGAGTAGCCTTTACTGGTGGCACTGAAGTTGCTAGGCATATNGTTAGAAATACTGCTGAAAATTTTGCTCATTTGAGNCTTGAGCTTGGAGGTAAATCACCGATGTTAGTCTTCGATGACTGCAATATTGAAGGAGCAGTGAATGGCATTATTGCAGGCAATTTTGGTGCATCTGGTCAAAGCTGTGTAGCTGGCTCACGTGTGTTTATACAAAGATCAATACATAGCGAAATAATTAGCAAAATTAAGGAGCGTTCAAAATCAATTATTGTAGGCGATCCACTCGATGAAAAGACTCAAGTAGGTCCACTCGCAACAACACTTCAGGTTAAGAGGGCTTCGAGTGTTATTAAACAATCTATTAAGCAAGGCGCTAGTCTAGTTTTTGGAGGTAGTCGTCCAGAGCATTTAAAAGAAGGCTGGTACTTTGAACCTACCTTGCTGGATTGTCCAAGNCAAGAATTTGATTGTGTAAAAACTGANCTTTTCGCTCCTGTNATTAGNGTCATTGNTTTTGATACTGAGGAAGAAGCAGTAGAGATGGCTAATGATTCTGATTATGGCCTTGGTGCAGGTGTATTTACTGAAAATCTAGCTAGAGCTCATCGTGTTAGTCAAAACATACACTCAGGANTTGTTTGGGTAAATACCTATCGAGCAATATCTCCNATATCACCTTTCGGTGGATTTAAACAAAGCGGTGGAAGTCGTGAAGCTGGAATTGATGCTATTCATGAATATACTCGAACTAAAACAACATGGATTAATACATCACCTGATCCTATGAGNAATCCNTTTGTAATGAGATAAATGGATTTTTTATTGAAACTAAATATGATGGAGTAAGTAATGGACAAAAAATTATTTGAATTAGGACTATCTAAAAGAAAGGCGACTCTTGGAAGTGATTATGTTGAAAAAAATCTCGAGGCGGCTGATGACTTTAACGAAGACTTTCAAAAACAGATGACCGAATGGTGCTGGGGATTTGGCTGGGGNGATGANACAATAAATGAAAAAACCAGGTCTATGATGAANCTAACAATGATTGCNGCACTCGGGAAAATGGATGAATGGGAAATACACCTTAAGGGTGCGCTAACGAATGGNGTGAGCAAGGAAGAGATAAAGTCTATACTTCATGTGATTGCAATCTACTGTGGTGTACCACAAGGAGTTGAGTGCTTCAAAATTGCAAGAAAGGTATTAGAGGATGCTGGTGAAATCTGATCTCACTTTTTATTGATATTATTAATTCGCCATTTTTTTTGAAATTGACATAGCAACNGCAAATGCTATTAATAAAACTCCAATTATTGAAATAAAACCCATGGTTTCGCCAAATAGATACCAAGCTTGAATCGCAACAAGCGCTGGTACTAAATAAAAGTAACTTCCAACTCTTGCTGAAGCGTCCTGCTTAATCATTGTCATTAAAAGAAGTACTGCTCCAATTGAAAGCCCNACAACCTGCCAAGCTAAAGTAATAATGAATGNATTAGTCCATTGAACTTCGCCAGTCTCAAAACAAATAACCATAGTAATGCACAATATAAAAGCACCTAAGTATTGNACCATCGTTCCACTAATTAAATCCATATCACTACAAAATCGCTTCTGATAAACAGTGCCTAAAGAAATTCCAAATAGAGATAAAAAGACAACCAAAATTGCCCAAAAAGAAAAACCACTAAACAAACCTTCAATAGCAAANTCAAATCTTTCGAATAAAACCAAATATAGTCCTACAAGTCCAATGATTAAACCCATCCATTGCTTTCTNGAAACNCGCTCATGAAGAATTATTCCAGCCATAAATGCCATTCCCAGAGGCTGAAGACCAATAATCATAGAGGCTAGACCAGCAGGCATCCCCCACTTGATAGCCTGGAAAACACCTCCAAGGTAAACGCCATGAATCAATAAGCCTGTGACCATTAAGTGAAAAAATGCCAACCTAGAACTCGGCCAAATGCTTTTATTGATTCGCATGATNAAAAACATTACTATNAATGTAAGAGCAATTCGATAAGATAACAAAGTGAAAGGNTCTGCATATGGCAGNCCATATTTAGCAGCTAAGAANCCNGTGCTCCATATCCAAACAAAAAGCCANGGGGTTAAACGCGNGCTTAAAGTAAGATTTTTCATAAAAAACACCAAAAATTCATTAACTTGGTAAATCGCTAATTAAAATAGCTTTCTCAGTTAATTGAGAATCGATTTTATACAAAATAGCCTGGCAACAATGAAGAAACGCAACTAGAGATAAACTGCGATTAGACTATAATTGAAGTTATCAAAATTTTGAGAATTTTATGAAGCATTTTTTTTCAATTGTTCTGTTTTTATTACTTATTCCATTTTCACAAACTTGGGCTGAAACTCTTAATACGGATAGTGTATTAAGTCAAAGTAGTAGTGCTGAATCTTCAAGCCTATTACTATCTGATAATAACTCAAAAAATGAAAAACATCCTCTACCTGTTAAGGAGGCCTTTGAATTAAAAGCACTTTCAGTAGATGGTGAGACAGTTGCCGTTACGTGGCTCACAAAAAATAACTACTATCTTTATAAAGACAAGATATCTTTTGTTGCCGAGGGTGCTAGAATTGAAAGTGCCATTTTTCCAAAAGCCAAATTAAAAGAAGATGAGTTTTTTGGCGAGGTTAGCATTTATGACGAGCCGTTAGAAGTAACTCTTTTGCTAAGTGATATAACGAGCAATCCTATTAATTTAATTATTAAACATCAAGGCTGCTGGAGTGGCGGAGTTTGCTATCCACCACAGAGTGATACAATTAAAGTTGACCTCACTGGAT
Source organism: Thiotrichales bacterium (assembly GCA_002698045.1). Classification (GTDB taxonomy): domain Bacteria; phylum Pseudomonadota; class Gammaproteobacteria; order PS1; family Pseudothioglobaceae; genus Pseudothioglobus. The sequence goes on from NZUR01000021.1 coordinate 15,465, forward strand.
CTAAAATCTACTCTAGCACTTCTTCAGAACAAATAAATACCAGCGAGCTAAAGGTAAAAGAAAAATTCCGACAAGGTGGATTGGCATTATTTTTTGCCGCATTTCTAGCTGGACTAGCATTATCCTGGACGCCTTGCGTATATCCAATGATACCAATACTCTCGGGAATTATCATTGGGCAAAAGCAAACTCCTAGCAACTTAAAGGCTGTTTTGATGTCTCTGGCTTTTGTATTCTCAATGTCTATTGCTTACGGATTGATCGGTGCAACTGCAGGTTTTTTTGGGGCTGGCATAAACCTCCAGGCAATAATGCAAACTCCATGGGTTTTAGTTGTATTTAGTTTAATTTTCATTTTCCTTGCATTTTCTATGTTTGGGTTTTACGACATTCAATTACCTTCTAAATTCCAAAATAAAATTACCAATCTAAGCAATAAGCAAAGTGGTGGCAATTTTATAGGGGTTAGCATAATGGGATTTCTTTCTGCATTAATTGTTGGGCCATGTGTAACTCCCTTTTTAGCTACTGCCCTAAGCTATGTTATAGCTGGTGGGAGCGCATTAAAAGGTGGCATTAGTCTTTTTGCTATGGGCTTAGGAATGGGTGTTCCGTTAATAATAATTTGTGGATGGGGAGTTAATGCACTTCCTAAGGCTGGTCCATGGATGGAGAGTGTGAAGCAGATTTTTGGCTTCTTTATGATTGCCGTTGCCTTATATTTACTTGATCGAATTCTAAACCCACTTGTATCACTTATGATTTGGGCCATCTTGTTTACTTATGCGCCTATAAAGATTGGTATTTTTAAAAATTTAACCCAAGAAATTAATATTTGGAACATTTTATTTAAAGCTTTAGGATTAATCATGTTTGCTTATGGCCTTCTTCTTTGGCTTTTAGTTGCAAAAGGTGGCGGGGATATTCAAAAACCTTTAGATTCAATCCTTTATGGTGAAACTATAGAACAGTCAAAGATCAATAAATTTAATACGATAAAAAATGAAGATCAACTCAGCTCAGAAATCACTAAAACTGTAAATAGCAACAAACTACTAATTGTTAAATTTTATGCAGATTGGTGTATTACGTGCAATAAATTAGAACGTGTCGTTTTCTCTAATAAAGCAGTTAATGAAGCACTAAAAGACACTCTTACCTCTACTTTAGATGTAACTGATAATAATCGTTTTAATCAATCAATGCTGGCAAGATTCTCTCTTGTTGGGCCGCCTGCACTTTTATTTTTTAAAAATGGATTAGAGCAACGTCCATATCGAATTATCGGAGAAATAAGTGCAGAAGAACTTGTTGAACATATAAATAATTTACGATAAATATTAGCAAAATTCCCTTAAATGCTTTGAATGTACGCTATATTTAGCCAAATAGATGTTAAAATTCTTATACTCAATAATAAGCTAAGAATCAAGCCTTAGAGGTTTGATCATTAAATAATTCTAAGCCAAAAATATAAACTTGGTATCATTTCACGCCTTGAAGGATAAGTTATACATTTGTAATTAAACTAAAACTAATGGCAAAGAACAAAATAGGGAGCAGTAATGGATATTCGTAAAGTAAAAAAACTAATGGAACTTCTAGAGAAATCTGGAATGGCAGAAATTGAAATTAAAGAAGGAGAAGAGTCGGTAAAAATTTCTAGGTTTGGTAATGCTCCTATGCCAACTCAAACAAATTTTCACCAACCAGCGCCTACTGTAGCTCCTTCTATTTCAGCAGAACCAACATCTATTGCTGCGCCACAATCTAATGATCAAGCTGTAACATCCCCCATGGTAGGAACGTATTATTCAGCGCCCTCACCAACAGCTAAGCCATTTATCACGGTGGGTCAAAAAATACAGCAGGGCGATACCGTAGGCATTATAGAAGCTATGAAAATCATGAATCAAATAGAGGCTGACCACTCAGGAACAGTAATAGAGATACTTGTTAAGGATGGCGAAGCAGTTGAATTTGGACAACCATTAATCATAGTTCAATGAGTTCTATAAAAAAAGTATTGATCGCCAATCGAGGCGAAATAGCACTGCGCATTCTTCGAGCCTGCAAAGAGCTTGATATTCAAACAGTTGCTGTATATTCAACAGCCGATAAAGACCTTAAGCATGTACGTTTAGCTGATGAAGCAGTTTGTATAGGCCCTCATCCTTCAATTAATAGTTACCTCAATATTCCAGCCATTATTAGTGCGGCTGAATTAACCCATGCTGACGCAATTCATCCTGGATATGGCTTTCTTTCAGAAAATGCAGATTTTGCAGATCAGGTAGAGCAAAGCGGTTTTATTTTTATTGGCCCAAGATCTGAAAATATTAAAGTGATGGGTGACAAAGTTGCAGCAATTGAGGCAATGCAAAATTCAGGAGTGCCTTGTGTTCCAGGTTCAAATGGAGCGCTCGATAATAATGCAAAGAAAAGCCTTAAAATTGCTAAAGAAATTGGTCTTCCTATAATTATTAAAGCCTCAGGCGGAGGTGGTGGAAGAGGAATGCGAGTTGTTGAGTCCGAAAAGGATTTAGCTAGCTCTATTGAGCTTACAAAAACAGAGGCTTTAAGTTTTTTTGGTAATGATGAAGTTTATATGGAAAAATTTCTAACAACACCAAGGCATGTTGAAGTGCAAGTTCTTGCCGATCAACATGGAAATGCTATTCATCTTGGCGAGAGAGACTGCTCAATGCAGCGTCGCCACCAAAAGGTCGTAGAAGAGGCTCCTGCGCCAGGCATAAGCGAAGAGCTTCGAAATAAGATAGGCAGTATTTGTGCAGAGGCATGTAAACAAATAAACTATCGCGGCGCTGGAACATTTGAATTTCTTTTTGACAATGATGAATTTTACTTTATTGAAATGAATACAAGAGTTCAAGTCGAACACCCAGTTACTGAAATGATTACCGGTGTCGATATTGTCCGTGAGCAGATTTTAATTGCTGGTGGTGATAAATTATCGCTAACTCAAGACCAAGTTCAAATAAGAGGTCATGCAGTTGAATGTAGGATTAATGCTGAAGACCCAGTTACCTTTATGCCGTCTCCAGGGAAAATTACTCAATACCACGCAGCCGGTGGGCTTGGTGTTAGGATAGATTCGCATGTTTATAACGGTTATAATGTTCCGCCTTACTATGACTCGATGATTGGAAAAGTGATTACTTTTGGTGAAAATAGAACTAATGCAATTATAAAAATGCAAAATGCGCTTGATGAAATGGTCATCGATGGAATTAAAACGAATATCCCACTTCAAAGAAAAATTATGTCTGACAAGACATTCAAAAAGGGTGGTATGAATATTCATTACCTTGAAAAAATGCTTGGAGAAGGTGAATAATGAATATTAAGGTTGGAATTATTGGTGGCTCTGGATACACTGGAGTTGAGCTTTTGCGTATCCTTCATCAGCATCCAAATGCCGAAGTGACTGCAATTAGCTCGAGAGCACTTCAAGGAAAAAAGATTTCTGAGGTTTTTCCTAATATGTCTGGAATATCAGATTTAGTATATTCATTGCCTGACGATAAGGCTTTATTTGACTGTAATATTGTTTTCTTTGCAACACCTCATGGCGTCGCAATGAATAGCTCTGAATCTTTCCTTGACAAAGGAATAAAGGTTATTGACTTAGGTGCTGATTTCAGAATTAATGATGCAGATCTCTGGTCTCAATGGTACAACATGGAGCACTCTCAAAGCGCTCTCTTAGAAGAGGCGGTCTATGGCCAACCTGAGACAAGAAGAGATGCAATTAAGGAAGCACGCCTTATTGCCAACCCTGGCTGTTACCCTACAGCAGTCCTTTTAGCTTTAAAACCGCTTTTAGAGAATCATTTAATTGACACCTCAAATATCATTGCTGACTGTAAATCTGGAGCTAGCGGCGCTGGACGAATTGCAAACCAAGCAATGCTTCTGTGCGAGGCATCAGAAAGCTTTAAGGCTTATGGCGTTAGTGGTCATCGACACTTCCCTGAAATAAAACAAGAACTCGAGCTTATGGCGGGAGAGTCAGTTGGGCTAACTTTTGTTCCTCATCTTCTCCCTATGATTCGAGGAATTGAAGCTACAATTTATGTTGACCTGCTTGATTCAAGTGTTGACGTTCAACCTTATTTCGAAAATGCCTACAAAAACGAAGAATTTGTTAAAATACTGCCTAAGGGCACTTATCCTGAAACACGCTCGGTTAAGTCGTCAAACTATTGCCAAATTGCAGTTCAGTATGTTGAACACAGCAATAAACTTGTAATTATGTCTGTAATTGACAACCTAGTTAAGGGGGCCGCGGGCCAAGCCATTCAGAATATGAACCTAATGTTTGGCCTTAAGGAACAGGAAGGTCTTTCACAGATTGGTTTACTGCCTTAATGGTGGTTTTTATAATATGAAATATTTTGGAGTATGAACATGGACGCTGCTGAAATTCAAGATGAAGCTGATATAATTTTCAGTGATAGTGCAGCAAACAGAGTTGCGCAACTCATCAAAGAAGAAAAAAACCCCGCATTAAGATTGCGCGTCTATATTACAGGTGGGGGCTGCTCTGGCTTCTCTTATGGCTTTAGCTTTGATGAAAACCTCAAAGAAGGCGATAGTGGCGTTAATAAACAAGGTGTAGAACTAGTTATCGATCCAATGAGTTATCAATACCTTATGGGCTCGACAGTAGACTACTTGGAGGACCTTCAAGGCTCTCGTTTTATTGTTAGCAACCCTAATGCCAAAACCACCTGTGGTTGTGGCTCTTCCTTTTCAATTTAACAAAACTAATAATTAATTATGAAAGAATATATACCAGGTTTAGCAGGCGTCCCAGCAACTAAGTCAGCAATTTCCTCAATCGACGGAGAAAAAGGCATACTTGCCTATAGAGGCTACTCCATACAAGACCTCGTTAAGCACTCATCATTTGAAGAAACTGCACTTTTATTAATGCAGGGAGAGTTGCCAACTCATACAGAGCTCTGTGACTTTAAAGATCTTTTACAAAGACGCTATGAGGTAAAGCGCAAAATCCGCCATTTGCTTTGGTCGCTTCCATCAGAAGGACACTCAATGGACGTACTTCAAACTGCAATAGCCTCCATGGCCACTTTCTACCCAGGTGCTGGCGCCTCAGAACCAGATTCAGCTTACACTCAAAATGCACTCGTAAAGATTATCTCAAATATGAGCACTTTGGTCGCAATGTGGACTCGTATTAGTAGAGGATACGATCCAATCCCGCCAAGCAAAACGATGTCTTATGCTGAAAACTTTATGTACATGTGCTTTGGAGAGGAGTCTGATCCAGAAATTATCAGTCTTTTAGACGCTTGCTTAATTTTACATGCTGAACATACAATTAATGCCTCAACGTTTTCAACAATGGTAACGGCGTCTTCACTCGCAAACCCTTTTGCTTCAATTGCCGCAGGAGTTGGAACTCTTGCAGGGCCTTTGCATGGCAATGCAAATGAAAACGTTCTACTTATGCTTGACGAAATAGGGTCTCCGAAAAATGCGCGTGGCTGGATCGAAGATAGACTCAAAAACAAAAAAGTAATCTGGGGTATGGGACATCGTGAATACAAAACAAAAGATCCTCGTGCAACAATTCTTGAGCAAATGATTAAAACTTATGTCAACAAATCTGGCCATAATTTATCTGAGCGCTTTGAGACAGCACTGGAGGTCGAAAGCATCTGTGACGAGCTATTGTCTCACAAGGGGGTTTATCCAAATGTCGACTTTTACTCGGGTATTCTTTACGCTGAATTATTTAAATTTACCAAAGAACACTTCACCTCAATTTTTGCTATGGCACGTTCAGCAGGTTGGGTGGCACACTGGCACGAACAAGTGAGTCACAATAAAATCTTTAGACCAACGCAAATATATACAGGGAAAGACTTCAGGGACTACCCTGTTAGATAAGCATGGAAAAGACTACACACTTTGGTTTTCAACAGGTTGATGTTGATCAAAAGCAAGGTCTAGTTAAGGGTGTGTTTGACTCAGTCGCAAGTAATTATGATCTTATGAATGACGTTATGTCATTGGGCACGCATCGACTATGGAAAAATTATACAATTGCCAGTAGTAATGTTTCTAAGGGTGACAAGGTGCTAGATATCGCTGGTGGAACTGGCGATCTAGCTATCAAATTTAGAAAAAAAGTTGGAGGCTCTGGCAAAGTTATCTTGTCAGATATTAATGGCTCAATGCTTGAAGAAGGACGTAAAAATCTAATTAATCATGGCGTTATTGATGTTGATTTTATTCAGGCAAATGCAGAATCACTGCCATTTGAAGATAACACGTTCGATTGCGTAAGCATTGCTTTTGGCTTAAGAAATGTAACCCATAAGAATACTGCTCTTAAACAAATGCATAGAGTCTTAAAAAAAGGAGGCTCTTTATTGGTATTAGAGTTCTCTAAAGTTGAAAATGAAATGCTTGAAAAGATATACGATGCATACTCTTTTAACCTCATACCTAAACTAGGTCAATTCTTTGCAAATGATGAGGATAGCTATCAGTATCTTGCAGAATCAATTCGAAAGCATCCAGATCAAGAAACGCTTAAAACCATGGCGCTTGATGCTGGGTTTGGTTTTTGTGAATATCACAATTTATCTGGTGGCATAGTGGCACTTCATAAAGCAATAAAAACTTAATAAAATGTTTCGCCTTGCCATTGAAAAATCTCTAAACCATATGATTAATACCAACAGTATCGATACTGAACGTCTTGATAATAGCCTTATTGGAATCAGTGTTCATGATATAGATCTAAAGCTATTTTTCATGTTTGCAAATTCACGTGTTTTTGTCATTGAGAATAATGCACAAGATAGCGTCGATGTTGATATTACACTTAATAAAAAAGCTTTTTTATCTTTATTTAATGGTGCTTCTTTTGAAGAGCTAATTGAGAGCGATGAAATTGAAATTAATGGCAGCATTAAAACAGCTCAACAATTAGCAGATTTGATGGCGCTATCATCAATTGATATTGAGGAACTTGTTTCTCAGTATACAGGTGATATTATTGCTCACCAGCTTGGCAAAACCCTCAACGTTATTAAAGGAAAATCCATTCAGGATACAGGTGAGATCTTTGAGAACTTTAAAAATGAATTAACCACCCTTTTAGTAGCCCCTAGCAGATCGAAAATTTTTAAAAATAAGGCGTCTTAGATGAGAAGTTTTTTTCGTTTTATTAGTATCTCTAGGATTCTTATTCGATACCGACTAGATAATCTAGTCCTATCAACAGCCCTTCTAAAAAGTTTTAGGCCCCTAATTTATCTAACACCATGGCATTATTTCCCATCGAGCAAGCTCTCAAGAGGTGAGAGAATTCGATTGGCGCTAGAGGAGCTTGGCCCGATCTTTATAAAATTTGGGCAAACTCTATCAACTAGAAGAGACCTTTTGCCAGATGATATAGGGGATGAATTAGCGAAACTTCAAGACAAGTGCCCACCCTTCCCTGCAAAAGACTCTAAATTAATCATTGAAAAAAGCTTAGGAGAAAGTGCTGACAGTCTCTTTTCCTCATTTGACGACGAACCCCTTGCTTCTGCATCCATTGCTCAGGTTCATAGTGCAATCACGCTTGGTGGCGAGGAAATAATCATTAAGGTCGTGCGTCCAGGAATTAAAAAACAAATAAAGCGTGATGTGCGCTTATTATATGCCTTTGCTCGCTTAGCCGAAAAACATCCTGACGGCAAAAGGCTTCGCCCCCAGGAGGCAGTTGCAGAATTTGAGCGTATCATTTATAAAGAACTGAATATGATGACCGAGGCTGCAAATGCCTCATTACTAAGAAAAAACTTTAGTGATTCAAACCTCTTATATGTACCGAAAGTCCACTGGGACCTCTGCCGTTCAAATATATTGGTTACCGAGCGTATTTATGGAACACCTATTAGCAATGTTGATGCGTTAAAAAAGAATAATACAGACCTTAAGATGCTTGCCGAAAATGGTGTAGTAATTTTCTTTACTCAGGTTTTTGAACATAATTTTTTCCATGCAGATATGCATCCCGGCAATATTTTTGTTGGCAAAAACGATCAATATATTGGTGTGGATTTTGGCATTATGGGAACCTTGAGTGAAGCCGACCAGTATTATCTTGCACAAAACTTTTTAGCGTTCTTTAATCAGGACTATAAGAGGGTTGCTCAGGTTCACCTTGAGTCGGGATGGGTGCCCGAAGGAACTAATGTTTTAGAGTTTGAAAACGCCATTAGAAGTGTTTGTGAGCCAATATTTCAAAAGCCTTTGAGTGAAATTTCTTTTGGTCAAGTGTTATTGAGCCTATTAAAAGAAGCCAAGCGCTTTGATATGTCAATCCAACCTCAATTGCTACTACTAGACAAGACACTTCTAAATATAGAGGGCTTGGGTCGAACACTATATCCGGATCTCGATCTTTGGGCAACTGCAAAACCGTTCCTAGAAAAATTAGCCAAAGATAAATACAGCCTAAAGAATTCTATCAAAAAAATCTCAGATCAGCTACCTGAACTTATTGCAGAATTACCACAGCTTCCTATGCTAACCATTAACGCTTTAAAGCAAATTGAAAGTGGCAATCTTCATCAAGAAGCTACAAAAAAACAAACAGATGCTATCATTGCTCAGCTTCGAGAAAACTCATCTAAACAGCGCGCGGTCATAGCTGCTTCTGCTCTGCTTATACTTGCGGGAGTGTTGGCAGCTCAGTCGCTTTGGATATTTGCAGGTGTTAGTGCAGTACTGAGTTTTCTTTCTTGGCTCAGGTCGCTCTAAAAGGAAGATTAGCGACAAGGGAAAAAAAATCGGGTAAAATACCCTCCAGCCTATCTGGTCGCAAGATGGGCAACATTGGTTGCATCACTTAACGTGGTGTTTTTTCATTTATTGGAGAACTCAAAATGAGTATAACTGTAAACGCCTTAGTGCGTGAAGACCAGGGGAAAGGTGCGAGCCGCCGCCTGAGAAAAGAAGAAAAGGTACCTAGCATTATCTATGGTGGAACTAAAGAGCCACTAATGATTTCGCTAAACATTCATGAAATTACTCACCTACTAGAAGATGAAAATACTTTCACTTCTGTTCTAGATCTAGTGGTGGGAAAATCAAAAGACTCTGTTGTTATCAAAGATATACAGCGCCACCCAGCAAAAAACACTGTTTTTCATGTAGATTTTTTGCGTGTTGATGCAAAACATGCTCTGATTACAACTACGCCACTCCACTTTATTGGAGTGGAAGAAAATGAGGCCATAAGGCTTGGCAACATGCTAAATCAATTTGTTGTTTCTATTGAGATATCATGCTTACCACAAGACTTACCTCACGGTATTAATGTAGATGTTACAAACCTTGAACTTGGTGAGCACCTTACATTGACTGATCTTATATTGCCAGAAGGGGTTATTATTACTTCGCTTCAACATGAGGATATTGAAGCTCATGATCAAACTGTCTGTTCTGTTTCTGAGCCTAAGCTTATAGTTGAAGAGGAAGAAGAAGAAGAGGGCTTAGAATCTGGTGATTCTGAAGCAGATGGTGAAGACCAATCTGAAGGCTCTGATGACTCAAAAGACGGTGACTCAGAAGAAGAGTAAAATGTAACTAGTCTTATTGACTCAATAAGCATATAAACGAAGCGTTGTAATGATTAAACTAATTGTTGGACTGGGAAACCCAGGAAAGGATTATCAAACACATCGTCACAACGCGGGCTTTTGGTTTATTGAGTCTTTGGCAGCCAATTTAGGGTCAAAATTTAGTACGCAATCAAAGTTTTTAGGTGAAGCTTGTGCGATACATTATGGTGTTATAAAGATCTACCTTCTAAAGCCGCAGAATTTTATGAATAACTCGGGCGGTGCTATAAAAAGCCTCTCAAGTTACTACAATATTAAGCCTGAAGAAATTTTAGTAGTCCATGATGAGCTTGACCTTCCTGCTGGCTCAGTCAAACTAAAAATGGGTGGTGGCCATGGTGGACATAATGGTCTGAGAGACACAATTAAGGCACTAAACACAAATAACTTTTATCGCCTAAGGATTGGGATTGGTCACCCAGGTACTAAAAATGACGTTGTGGACTTTGTATTAAACGCACCAGGTAATTCTGAGATGTTATTAATCGAACAGGGTATGTCAGATGCAATGGGGATTATTGAGTCTCTTGCAAATGGAGATTTTGAAGAGGCTATGAAACGCCTGCACACATAATAATGGAGCAACTTCATGGGATTTAAATGTGGCATTGTAGGCCTTCCAAATGTTGGCAAATCAACCCTTTTTAATGCGCTAACNAAGGCTGGAATAGATTCAGCAAACTACCCTTTTTGCACNATTGAGCCNAATATTGGAATTGTCCCGGTCAATGATTCTAGGCTACAGAGTCTTGCAAATATTGTCTCTCCAGAGAAAATTTTACCAACTNCAATGGAGTTTGTTGACATTGCCGGGCTCGTTGAAGGTGCTTCAAAAGGTGAAGGGTTGGGCAATCAATTTCTATCGAATATTCGCGAGACCGATGCAATACTCCACGTAGTTCGATGCTTTGAAAATGATGACATTATTCATGTATCAGGAAAAGTTAGTCCTATTGATGATGTTGAAATCATCAATACTGAGCTCGCATTAGCAGACCTTTATACAGCTGAAAAAGCTTACCAAAAAGCCGTTAAAAACTCTAAATCAGGGCAAAAAGAAGGGTTACCATTAAAAAACNTACTTGAAAAAATTCTTCCAATACTAGANCAAGGACATGCGGTTAGGTCGCTCGAGTATAACGAAGAAGAACAAAAGCTGATAAAGGGATTGCAGCTTCTTACATCAAAGCCTGTTCTTTATGTTGGNAATGTCAATGAAAGCGGCTTTACTAATAACTCACATTTGACANAATTGTTAGATTATGCAGATAATGAAAATAGTCAAGTTGTTGCTATTTGTGCAAATATAGAAGCTGAAATTGCAGAGCTTGATGATGAAGATAAGCAAGGATTTTTAGAAGACATGGGTCAAGCTGAATCTGGACTTGATCGCTTGATTAATGCAGGCTACTCTTTGCTTGGACTACAAACATACTTTACCGCAGGAGTTAAAGAGGTTAGAGCATGGACAATTAACATTGGGGATTCAGCGCCAGTTGCAGCAGGTAAAATTCATGGTGACTTTGAAAAGGGCTTTATAAGAGCAGAAACGATTTCATTTGACGACTTTATTGAAAATAAAGGTGAAAAAGGAGCTAAAGATGCAGGAAAATTACGCTCCGAAGGAAAAGAATACATTGTCAAAGATGGTGATGTAGTTCATTTTTTATTTAATGTCTAAACATTAATTTAATAATGCAAAATACAAAATTATTGTTAATTTTAGATGGATGGGGGTACTCTCCATCCGCTGAAAACAATGCTATTGCATTGGCTAATACACCTAACTGGGATCACCTAGTAACTAAATATCCTAATACTTTAATAGGCACATCTGGGGCAAGTGTTGGGCTTCCTGATGGGCAAATGGGAAATTCCGAAGTAGGTCACTTAACCATCGGATCTGGACGACTTATTAATCAAGATTTTACAAGAATTGAAAATGATATTGAAAGTGGTGAATTCTTTAAAAATGGCTCTCTATGTCAAGCTTTAAAGGATACAAATAAAAATGATAAAGCCGTTCACATTCTTGGGCTTTTATCGGATGGAGGTGTTCATTCTCATCAAAACCACATACATGCAGTTTTAGAGCTAGCAAAACAACAAGGCTGCAAACAGGTCTATTTTCATGTCATTACTGATGGTCGTGATACGCCTCCAAATAGTGCGTCAGAATTTGTTGAAATTTTAGAGGCAAAAATAAATGAACTACAGATTGGGAGGATTGTTTCTGTAGTAGGTCGCTTCTATGCTATGGACAGGGATAATCGATGGGAGAGAGTTTCAAAGGCCTATCACTTAATATCGGCTGGAAAAAGTGAGAGACATGCAGATTCTTCAATAAGTGCAATTCAAATGGCTTATGAAGCAGGTGAAACTGATGAATTTATTGCGCCTACAACTGTTGGTAAGTCGGTTATGATTAATGAAGGTGATGCTGTAATTTTTATGAATTATCGTGCTGATCGTGCTAGGGAAATCACTCAGGCATTGACTTCGAGTACCTTTCAAGAGTTTGAGAGAGAATCATTTAAAGTCACTAATTTTATCTGTCTCACAGAATATAAGAAAGACTTTAATCTAGAGTGCGCATATCCACCAATTACAGTTGTAAATACGCTCGGCTACTATTTGTCGAGCCTTGGTTTAAAACAACTAAGAATTGCTGAAACTGAGAAATATGCTCATGTAACGTTCTTCTTTAATGGCGGCGTTGAAGCGCAACTTGCTGGAGAAGAAAGAAAACTTATTCAATCCCCAGATGTTAAAACTTATGACTTAAAACCAGAAATGAGTGCATATGAATTAACTGATATTCTAGTTCAGGAGATTAAGTCAAATCAATACAGCTTGATAGTTTGTAATTTCGCCAACGCCGACATGGTAGGTCATAGTGGCAAACTTAAGGCGGCAATTATGGCGGTTGAGGCTGTAGATAATTGTCTAGGAAAAATTTATCAAACTGGTCTCGATACTGGCGCTGAAATACTTGTTACTGCTGATCATGGAAATGTAGAACAAATGATTGATCCAAAAACACATAAAAACCATACTGCTCATACAACAAACCCCGTACCACTAGTTTATATTGGGAAAAGGAAAGTTTCCCTATTAGAGCCTCTTGTTGGTACACTTGCCGATATAGCACCTACATTATTAGCGCTTATGGATATTGAAAAACCAAAAGAAATGACAGGCCAAANCCTTATAAAAGATCAAAAATAAACGGAGAACACCATGAAGCANCAGAATTTTATAGCNCCCTCAATACTTTCAGCAGACTTNGCTAAGCTTGGCGAAGAGGTAGACAACGTNCTAGTNTCTGGTGCTGATATTGTTCATTTTGATGTGATGGATAATCACTATGTCCCAAATCTAACAATTGGCCCCTTGGTTTGTGATGCTCTAAGAAGTCATGGAGTTACTGCTCCAATTGATGTCCACTTAATGGTAAAGCCAGTTGACAGAATCATTCCTGATTTTGCAAAAGCAGGGGCCTCTTATATTACTTTCCATCCAGAGGCATCTGAACATATAGACCGTACAATTGGCCTCATAAAAGAAAGCGGATGTAAAGCGGGNTTAGTATTTAANCCAGCAACGTCACTTCATTACCTTGAGCATGTCATTGAGCAACTCGACATGGTTTTATTGATGTCTGTAAACCCAGGTTTTGGTGGCCAGTCNTTTATTNCACTCTTCACTCGAAAAACTTAGGGTTGTTCGAAAAATGATCGATGACAGGAGTCTTAGTACAAGACTAGAAATTGATGGCGGAGTAAAAACCAACAATATCAGAGAGATTGCCTCAGCTGGAGCCGATACATTTGTTGCAGGTTCTGCAATTTTTAATACTGAAAATTACAAGTCAACAATTGACGAAATGCGTTCAGAGCTTGCCTTAGCAGTTTAAGTTTTAAAAGGAAATTTAAAACCACTTAGCAGCCAGTTGTGAGAAAATATTCTCTTTGATTTAATCTGAGGGTTTATGGGAAAATCATCCTTCTTTGGTCCTGAAACAATATCTTTACATACTGGATATCAGCCTGACCCCTCCTTTGGTAGCAGAGCGGTTCCTGTGTACCAAACAACCTCATATGTTTTTGAAACGGTTGATGATGCCGCTGCTCTTTTTAATATTGAAAAGGGTGGTCATATCTATAGTCGCATGACCAACCCAACTGTTGCGGTTTTAGAGCAAAGAATTGCGGCTCTAGAAGGTGGCGTAGGTGCTATCTGCACTGCCTCAGGAATGAGCGCACTTTTTGTTACATTTATGACACTTTGCTCTGCTGGTGACCATATTGTAAGCGCCTCACAGATCTATGGATCGACAGGAACTCTGCTCAAGCACACTCTTAAAAGATTTAATATTGATTGTACTTTTATCTCTATAAATGATGAAAAATCTTTAAAGGAAGCTATTCAAGATAATACAAAACTTGTATTTTGTGAGTCAATTGGAAATCCTGGGCTAGAGGTTTCTGACCTGCCTAAAATTTCTAAAATTGCCCATCAAAACAAACTCCCTCTTGTAATAGATGCTACTTTTGCAACTCCAGCGCTTTGCAAGCCCTTCGATCATGGGGCTGATGTTGTTGTTCACTCTGTAACTAAATGGATTGGTGGTCACGGCGTAGCGGTGGGAGGCGTAATAGTTGATGGTGGCTCTTTCGACTGGGGTGCTAGCAAAAAACACCCTACTCTAACAACACCATATGAACCTTTTCATGGCATAAACTTCTGGGAGGAGTTTGGGCCATCGGCTCTGTCTATGAAAATTAGAGCAGAGTCTATGAGAGACTTTGGTCCTGCTATGAGTCCTCATAGCGCATTTTTGCTGCTCCAAGGGATTGAAACTCTTACTCTGCGAATGAATCAACATGTAAAGAATGCTCTCAAGCTCTCTAAGTGGCTCCTAGAACAATCGCCTGTTATGTGGGTTAATCATCCAGATCTGCCAGAAAATCCTACCTATGAAATCGCCCAAAAGCTCTTTCCATGTGGCGCTGGCTCAATGCTATGCTTCGGTGTCAAAGGAGGCAGAGAAGGTGGTGCAGCATTTATTGATGCACTCAAATTATCGTCTAATCTAGCAAATGTTGGTGACTCTAGGACCTTGGTTCTCCACCCAGCTAGTACTACACACTCGCGTCTTGATGACGAGGCAATGAAGGCCTCTGGAAGTAGTCCTGACTTAATACGTGTTTCTGTTGGAATTGAGTCTGTAGAGGATATTATTCATGACTTTAAAGCAGGACTTAAAGCGGTTGAAAAGGCGACTTCATAATGAATATTGTTGTTGATGGAGATAACGCTTTTGTAGCAACTGGTGGTTGTACATTTGATCCAAAAAAATCGACGGTAGTTTTTGTCCATGGAAGTGGACTAGACCATAGGTCTTGGGCCCTTCAAGCTAGATGGTTTGCATTTCATGGATTCTCAGTATTTGCGCCTGACCTTCCTGGTCATAGTCTTTCTGAAGGAGAACCCATAAAATCTATTGAAGGCATGGGTAAATGGCTTGTAAAAGCCCTCAAAGTATCAGGTTGTGAATCGATACACCTAGTAGGACATTCACAGGGCTTCCTAGTCGCGCTAGAGGCAGCCGGCTCCTTAGGAGCTAAATTAAAAACATTAACTGCAGTTGCAAGCGCTACCTCTATTCCTGTAAATGAGGCTCTAGTTGAGGCAGCTAAAAAAGCACCTGGCGATGCTGCTGATATGTTGCTTAAATGGGGGTTTGGTAGTCAATCACAGTCAGGAGGTAGTGCCGTTCCAGGAATGCAGCCTATAGGCATTGGTCGACAAATTATGTCTAACAACCCTTTAGCTGAAGACCTTGTTGCTTGTACTAAATATCAAAATGGAATAAATTGCGCTAAAAATATCAAGATTCCTTCAAATGTTATCCTTGCAACTGAAGACAAGAATACGCCATATCGATTTGGATTAGAGTTAGCTGACTTACTAAACGCAGAAACCACAACTGTTTCTAAAGCGGGACATATGCTACCAATGGAGTCTCCAAAAAATACACTTGATGCTATTAAATCGTTTATCTTAAAAAATTCAGGATGACAAATCAAATCAAAAAAGTTGGCGTTATTGGCGCCGGAACGATGGGGGCTGGAATTGCAGGTCAAGTTGCAAACGCAGGAATAGAGGTTTGGCTTCTCGATCTTCCTAGCGACGGTGAAAACGTTAACAGCTTATCAGCTA
>NZUR01000022.1 GCA_002698045.1 Thiotrichales bacterium
AGCATATCTGGTAACTGAATGTCAAGAGCAAAAATCTTTGGCCTTTGTTGATAACCTATACGTAATATATCTCCAAAACCCTTAGTAATGGCAAGTAAGGTTCTTTCACCTTCGCGTTCCAAAAGTGCGTTAGTGGCAACCGTGGTTCCCATCTTTATTGACTCAACTCTATCCATTGGTATGTTGTCACTTGCACCCAAAGATAACAAGTCTCGGATACCCTGAATAGCGGCATCTTTATACTCCTCAGGGTTTTCACTTAATAGTTTGCGACTGATAACCTTGCTGTCGGGACTCTTTCCAATTACATCGGTAAAAGTGCCACCACAATCAATCCACAATTGCCATTTATTGTATTTGTGTTTGTTTTTTTGTTTATAGTTCAGGCGGTATTGAGGTGCCAAGTACAAATACTTTAATCGGTAGCTATGTTATTGTTTTGGCAATTATTTTACAAGGCATTAATGCAAAAAAAATACATATTATTCCTATACCATAAGCGCTTGAAATGTAATTGTTTTTTAGTAATAAAACAAAATATTGCATTAGTTATTCTTCATTGATAAAATTCTCCCTTTTTTAGCATTGACTTAATAAAGGGTTTAAAAGAAAAGTATCATTGATTGTTGCATTATTTGTAATTGTGATTTGTAGTATTTTTGCGTTTTAATAAATCTATTAAAATAAAATGTTCCACATTTAAAAGCTTGTTTTATTATGAATGAATTAGTTTTTCCAAACATTAATATTGAAAATCTTACCAAATGGGAGGGCGACTTTTCACCACTCGAGTGCATAGAAATTAAAGATGAAACTCATAATGTTAAGAGCTTTACTTTTAAATCTAAGTTAGACGCATGGTTTCAGTTTTTGCCGGGACAACATACCACTTTATTTTTAAATATTAATGGTTCAGAGGTTATGCGAACCTACACCATTGCTTCAAGCCCCACTAGACCGAATACTATAACAATTACCAATAAGAGGATGAATGACGGCGTTGTTACTAATTGGATGCACGAGAGTTTAAAAGTTGGTGACTGTATTGATGCTCTTGATATTGGGGGGTCTTTTAGTGTTGCTCTTGACAAGCCTAGAACTAAAATTTTGTTAATGTCAGGTGGAAGTGGAATTACACCAATGCTCTCAATGGCAAGATATTGTATTGATCTATCTTTGAATGTTGATCTAATTTTTCTTCACCACGCGCAATCATCTAAGGACTTGATTGCAAAAGATGAGCTCGAGTATTATCAACTTCACAAGTCAAATTTTCAAAGACATTTTATCTGTGATGTTGCCGATTCAGATTGGCAAGGACTGAGTGGATTTTTAAACCATGAGATGCTTATAGAGTTAGTGCCTGATTTTGTTGATAGAGAGATATATTGTTGCGGGCCAGAGCCTTACATGATTAACGCGAAAAAAATATTGGAGTCTAATGATTTTGATATGTCGTCATACCACCAAGAAAGCTTTGATATTGAGAGCTCAACTGCTCAAAAGAACATGGCTATTAATCATGAATTACCAAAGCATGAAGTTCCACCTGAAGAAATTAATGAATATAATGTAACCCTTTCAAAGAGTGGAAAGGTTATACCTTGTGGAAGTAACACAAGCATACTGGTTTCAATACAGAAGCAGGGTATTACAGTTCCTTTTGCATGTGCACAAGGATTATGTGGTACATGTCGTACAAAAATGCTACAAGGTACGGTGGAGATGGATGCACAAGGCGGACTTTTAAAGTCCCATGAAAAAGAAGGATACATCCTTACGTGTTGTTCTTACCCAACAACTGATGTGATCCTTGAGTTATAGTTTTTATTGTTCGAGTTTAATATTATGCAAAAAAAATATTCCTGGTATTCACTATTAAAAGCAGGGTTTAGTGGCCAAGATTGGGACCAGGCAATCCCTCTAGTNGAGCCTAAATCTAAATATGACGTCATCATAATTGGAGGTGGCGGGCANGGCTTAGCAACTGCATACTATTTAGCAAAAGAGTGCGGNATTACAAATGTNGCTGTTGTTGAAAAAGGCTATATTGGTGGTGGAAATACTGGCAGAAATACGACTATTATTCGTTCAAACTATTTAAGAGACGAGGCTTCAAGTTTGTATGAGCATTCAATGAAACTTTGGGAAGGGCTCAGTGAAGATCTTAATTTTAATGTCATGTTTAGCCAGAGNGGCGTCTACAATCTTGGACACACTTTGCAAGATATGAGAGATATTGAGAGGAGAGTNAACGCTAATGTTCTCAACGGTGTNGATGCTGTAGTGGTAGATGCTAAAGAAATTAAAGAACAAATTCCCATTATTAATACTTCGAAAAATGTCAGGTATCCAATTATGGGGTCTTCGTTTCAGGCGCGCGGTGGAGTTGCTAGACATGATGGCGTTGCATGGGGTTTTGCGAGGGCTGCTTCAATTCTTGGAGTAGANATTATTCAAAATTGTGAAGTTATNGATATTGAGGTTGAAGAAGGCAGAGTTAAGGGNGTNAAAACTACCAANGGNGATATCATGGCGGATCGTGTTGGCTGCGTNAGTGCAGGNCACTCNTCAGTCATAGCTAAAATGGCNGGNCTAAGAGTGCCCGTTGAAAGCCACCCCNTGCAAGCGTTCGTATCTGAGGCTATGAAGCCAATACTTCACACCGTAGTGATGTCTAATGCTGTACATGGNTATGTTAGTCAAAGTGANAAGGGTGATCTAGTTATAGGCGCAGGAATTGATGGTTATAACTCTTATGCNCAAAGAGGCAGTGCAAAAATTGTTGAACATTGTGCTGCTGCTATATTGGAATTATTCCCAATATTTTCTCGNGTTCGTATGAACCGACAATGGGGCGGTATAGTNGATGTTTGTCCNGATGCATGCCCAATTATTAGTCCNACAAAGGTTGAAGGNTTGTACTTNAATTGCGGTTGGGGNACCGGAGGATTTAAAGCGACCCCAGGCTCNGGTAATGTTTTTGCTCATACTATTGCTCAAGACAAGCAGCANGAGCTGGCAGAGCCTTTTCATATTGATCGTTTTACGAGTGGCGCTCTTATTGATGAGCATGGCGCAGCAGGCGTGGCCCACTAATTATCTAAATAGGTGATGTTATGTTTTTGATAGATTGTCCATATTGTAAAGAATCAAGGGACCAAAATGAATTCTCTCCAGCCGGAGAGGCCTTCATTGCTAGACCTCAGAATCCTGAAGATTTGAGTGATGCAGAGTGGGCTGATTATGTTTTTTATCGGTCCAACCATAAGGGAGATCATTGGGAGCAGTGGGTTCATACAAATGGCTGTCGTAAATACTTTCTGGTAAAGCGATCAACGATTAGCCATGAAATAATAAAAGTAGCTGCTTTTGGTGAATTAACCAGCGATAGTGAATTATGAGAATAGAGAAACACTCAAGTCAACAGATTGACTACTCACAGTCATTAACTTTTATATTTAATAATAAAACNTACAAAGGCTATAAGGGCGATACTTTAGCGTCAGCATTGGTTGCAAATGACGTATTGTTTTTTGCTAGAAGTTTTAAGTATGGACGTAAGCGTGGTCTTATGACTGCAGGTGTTGAAGAGCCTAATGCTTTAATATCATTAGAGATTGGTGGTCGTTATACNCCAAACCTAAAGGCTACTGAAGTTATGCTTTATGATGGACTTAGCGCTGTGAGTTCAAGTAATCCCAATGGCTTAGATTTCCGTGCACTTATTAAACCATTTCATCGTTTTATGCCGGCCGGTTTCTACTACAAGACTTTTATCAAGCAAAAGGTNTGGGCNAAGGTAGAGGATAGCTTAAGAGCGCTATCAGGTTTTTCAAAAGCGCCAACTGAAAAAGATGTTGATGTTTATGATCATGTCTTTCATCATGCTGAAGTTGTTGTCATTGGTGGCGGTGTATCAGGTATATCGGCAGCTCTAGAAGTGCTTAATAATTCTAAGACTGAAAGAGTTGTTTTGGTGGATGAGCGTGAGCATTTGGGTGGGGAATTATTTAATGAATTCTCAACTGATGATGCAGCATCAACTTGGCATAAAGATAGTATTGAAAAATTATTATCATATATGAATGNAGATAATAGTCGNCTTACTTTNCTTTCTAGATCAACTGCCTATGCTTGGTATGATCATAACTATATTGAGGTATTAGAAACCAATGCAACAGGCGAATCTTTGGTTACAAAGCAGGGCCAAGCTGCTAGAAAAACAATTCATAAGATACGTGCTAAGGAAGTTATTTTAGCAACTGGTGCTCATGAGCGACCAATGCTGTTTGAGACTAATGATTTAGCAAATATAATGTTGAGTCAATCTGTGAGACGTTACCTGAATGAATTTGGTGTAATATCGGGAAAAGATATTGTTTTGTATGGCAACAATGACAGTATTTATAGTACTGCAATCGACCTTAATAATAAAAATATTAAATGTACAGTTGTGGATGTGAGGTCTTCAGAGGTTCGGAGTGAGATGATTGCGAAAGCAAAAGGCCTTGGTATTAAAGTTTTCCAGGGTTATGCTATTCTAAAGGCAAATGGAACCCATCTTGTTCAGAGTATTGANCTTTCTCAAGTAGTACTTCAAGGAAAAGAGTGGAATGTTTCAGGGGGCTCACAACAATTAAAATGCGATTTATTGGCAACTTCTGGAGGCTTTAATCCAGTGGTTCACCTTGATTGTCACTGCGGTGCTAAAACTTTTTATAATGAGGTTTCACAATCATTTTTACCTCAAAAAGAACGTAATAATAGACAGGTATGTGGNTCTGTTGCAGGAGTAGGNGCATGGCAGGATGCCGTTAGTGATGCCAAGAATAAAGCTCAATTAACTCTTAAATCTTTAGGTATTGTTAAAAAAATAAACCAAGACAAATTGAGTACAAATTATTTAAACTTTTTTAATGTTAGTCAGTTTTTTACTCCAGTTGAGATTCTTAATAGACCAAAAGTTTTTCTTGATATGCAGAATGATGTAACTACTTTGGATGTTGCGCTTTCAATTAAAGAGGGNTACCGTTCGATTGAACATATTAAGCGTTATACAGCAATGGGTTTTGGAACGGACCAAGGAAAAACAGGAAATATTAATGGNATTGCGGTTGCAGCTAAATTTTTAGGCATATCTATGTCAGAAGTTGGAACAACTACCTTTCGTCCTGCTTATACTGGCGTTGATTTTGGCGCTATGGCAGGTAGAGAAATTGGTGATTTTTTCGATCCTCAGAGATATACAACAATTCATGATTGTCATGTCTCGAGTGGTGCAGAATTTGAAGTAGTTGGGCAGTGGTACCGACCTTGGTATTACCCTATAAATGGGGAAGATATTCATCAAGCGGTTAACAGAGAGTGCTTGGCTGTAAGGACTTCGCTTGGGATGATGGATGCATCAACACTAGGTAAGATTGATGTTCAGGGTAGTGATGCAAGAGAATTTTTGTCGCGAGTCTATACTAATGCATGGATGAAGCTTGCTCCAGGTAGCTGTCGATATGGACTTATGTGTAATGAAAAAGGAATGATCATTGATGATGGTGTATCAACCTGTATAAATNATAATCATTTNATTATGACTACTACTACTGGCGGAGCTGCCAGTGTGTATTCTGCATTGGAGATGTGGCTTCAAACCGAATGGAGTAATTTGGATGTTCACCTCAATAGTGTTACAGACCAATATGCAACTATAGCAGTTGTAGGNCCTAATGCCCGCAATTTAATGAAAGTACTTTGCCAAGATGTTGACTTTAATCGTGAGAATTTTAAATTTATGCAGTGGCGACCTGGAACGGTATGTGGTGTTGATGCACGAATTATGAGGATTAGTTTTTCTGGTGAGCTTGCCTATGAAATTAATATAGAAGCTAATTATGGCCACTATATTTGGAATCAGGTTGCTCTGGCAGGTAAAAAATGGAATATAACTCCTTATGGAACTGAGTCGATGCATGTACTTCGTGCTGAGAAAGGTTATATTATTGTTGGCCAAGATACCGATGGCTCAATGACTCCTATGGATGTTAATATGGGCTGGATACTTGCCAAAGATAAGCCATTTTCTTATATTGGTCGTCGATCCTTTAGTATCTCAGCACTCAACTCTGAGGAGCGTTTGCAACTAGTTGGGCTTTTGACAAAGGATGAGCAAGTTGTCNTTCCTGAGGGTTCTCATATTATTGATAATAAGAGTAGATCGATTGGTTATGTTACTTCTAGTTATTTCAGTCCTATACTCGGTAGATCAATTGCATTAGCTCAACTCAATGGAGGCTTATCAAAAATGAGTGAAACAGTTTTGGTTAAGATAGTCCAAGAAAAACAAGGACTAAAAGAAATACCTTGTGANGTCTCGAGTAGTGTTTTCTATGATATAAATGGCGAGAAGGTAGATGGAAATGACTAGTTCAAAAGAAAATTTTACTCCTGANTTTAGATCCACTTTTCAAACATCTCTANATCAGGATGGTTTTTTAATATGTCAAGAAGATCTAGAATGTAGAGAGCTTGATGATATAGCTGTAATTGTTTTAAGNACATCTAAAGACCATAAAAAAAATATAGAAGTAGTAAATGAATGTTTTGGGGTAGACCTCCCTGAAGCTCTGTGTATTAGCTCTGGTAATAATAACATTAAGTGTCTTTGGATTAGCCCTGACGAATTTTGGTTGGTCAATAATAGACAAAATAAGGCAGGCATACTAGATAAAATTGAATTATTACCGGAAGGTATGTCGATGATAGATAACTCCGCTGCATATGGCGTCCTTGAGTTTACTGGTAAGAAGATGTACAGCCTTTTGGCAAGGTGGATGAGTTATGATTTAGGAGGCTCNCTTAGCTCTAAGAAAGTTGTATCGACTACTTTAGGGCAAGCGCCTGTAATCGTTTTTCGTGATGTAGAGGACAAACTTTTAATGTTAGTTAGACATTCATTTTCACATTATGTTGCTGGGTTATTAAAGGATAGNGCAAAAAGAATATAAGNCANAATACTAATATAAATAAATTTATGATGGATAAGGTTANCTTTANAAGTATGGAGAATGGGACTGCTGAAGAGTATGCTTTTCTTAATGGCCTTGAAGATCAATTTAATGTAGACCTTCCAAAGCGTTTGATTGCTGCGCTTAGTTCTCTCGATTCAAGTCTTTCAGGTTATCAAATTAGTCGACTAGAACACAGTCTGCAAGGGGCCACTAGAGCTCATCTTGCGGGTGAAGATCTGGAAATGGTAATTGCAATTTTGTTTCATGATATTGGAGATGAGCTGGCTCCATATTCCCATTCTGAAATGGCTGCAGCAATTCTTCGACCCTTTATTTCAGAAAAGATTTATTGGATTATTAAGCATCATGGCGTCTTTCAGATGTATTACTATGCACATCATTCTGGTGGAGATAGAAATGCTAGAGAATTATTTATTGACAGCCCGTGGTATCAAGATGCTATAAAATTCTGTCATGAGTATGACCAAAACTGCTTTGACCCAGATTATGAATCAAAGCCCCTAGAGTTTTTTGTCCCTATGATCAATGAATTTTTTTCTAGGCCAAAGATAGATGATCCCGAGGAACTTGCAAGATATGGAAAAAGATAGTTTTTAAATTTTCTAACTAATTATTGAGGCTATTTAATGAATACTTATTTACTTCAGTTGCAACCTCGTCAAATCCATTTAATTGTTTTTCTACTTGTCGGAGTTCTGATTGGTTACGCAGCTTACAGTATAAAAATACTTGGGCTTGAAGCTTGTACTCTTTGTATCACCCAACAGTTCTTTTATTGCGTTATTGGTGTCATCTCTTTTATTGCTTTTCTGCATAATCCTCTTGGACCACTTGTTCGCCTTTATTCAGGATTTATTTTTTTATGCGCATTAGCAGGGGCATGGATTGCTGGTAGACAGGTTTGGTTGCAAAGCTTGCCCGAAGACGAGGTTCCTTTATGTGGCCCTCCACTAGAATATATCATTGACGTATTTCCATTTGCTGATGTCCTTAACGCCCTGTTTATGGGTGATGGTAACTGTGCAGAAATACCTTGGCAGTTTTTAGGTTTAAGTATGGCGGGCTGGTCTTTTATTTGGTTTGGAGTGATTATCACTTTGAGTCTATTGGCAATTAAAAAGTCCATTAATCTCTAATTTAAAATAGAAAACCTCACAATTTCCAAAAAAAATAATTCTATGGTAAGATTATTTGTTAATTATGTAGAGTAATTTTTTAGATTTGGCTGATTTTGAAGAAACAGTAAAGAGACTATTTGATTCAGTTGATATTCAAGTCAATGGCTCACGTTCGTGGGATCCTCAGATTCACAATGAACTTTTCTATCCACGCGTATTAAGTGGAGGCTCTTTGGGGCTTGGTGAAAGCTATATGGACGGATGGTGGGATTGCCAAGCTCTAGATCAATTAAGTTATAAGCTTCTGAGCGGTCGAATTGACAAACAAGTAAAAGTGACTAATCCTGCTTTATTGATCAATGCAATAAAGGCCTATATTTTAAATGCTCAAACTAAAAAAAGAGCTTATATAGTAGGCAGAGAGCATTATGATATTGGTAATGATTTATTTTCCCTAATGCTTGATGAGAGGATGAATTACTCTTGTGGTTACTGGCGAAATGCTAAGAATTTAGAGCAGGCTCAGATCAATAAGTTAGATTTGGTTTGTAGGAAATTACATCTGAAGCCCGGCATGAGTGTACTTGAAATTGGTTGTGGCTGGGGAAGTTTTGCTAAGTATGCCGCTGAAAATTATGGAGTAAGTGTGCATGGTATAAGCATATCAAAAGAGCAGGTAAAGTATGCAAAAGAGTCTTGTAAAGGTCTAAATACTACCTTTGAATTAAAAGACTATCGAGAACTGAATACACAGTATGACTCGATAGTTTCAATTGGTATGTTTGAGCATGTAGGTTATAAAAATTATAAAGAGTATATGGAAGTTGCCAATCGGTGCTTGAAGGAGGATGGTTTATTTTTACTGCATACGATTGGAAGAAATACCTCTGTACGGGCAGCTGATCCATGGGTCAATAAGTATATTTTCCCAAATGGAGTGGCACCTTCATCTAGGCAAATTAGCGATGCTGTAGAGGATATTTTTGTGGTTGAAGATTGGCATAATTTTGGCCAGGATTATGACGCAACACTAATGACCTGGAATGAAAACTTTCAAAATCACTATGATAGTTTAAAGGAAGTATATGATGAAAGGTTTAAGCGTATGTGGGAATATTATTTGTTGATGTGTGCAGGTGCTTTTCGAGCTAGAAGAAATCAATTATGGCAGTTGGTAATGTCGAAGGGTGGCATTAAGGGAGGGTATACCTACAGTAATAACCCTAGATTTGATTAACCAATGCAATATATAGAAATTTAACATGTTAGTCAGTTCAGAGTTCTCTATCAAAGGAAAATATGACGCCTAAACTTGTCAGTTTTAAGGTCTGCCCTTTTGTCCAAAGAGTTGCCATTACGCTTCAATATAAGGGTATTGATTATGATATAGAGTATATTGATTTGGGTAGTCCACCAGAATGGTTTTTAGCTATATCACCATTAAAAAAAGTTCCACTTTTAATCGTCGATAGTACGGTAATTTTTGAATCAGCCGTTATTAATGAATATATTGATGAAGCATACCAACCAATGCTTCATCCAGAAGATTTACTTCTGAAGGCGATAAATAGAAGTTGGATTGAATTCTCTAATAATATAAGCTTGTACACTTTTAAGCTAACTATAAAAGAGAGAAAAAATGACTTTGAGAATATACTTGAAGAATTATTGAAGGGCTTTGATCTGGTTGAAGATTATTTAAGCGCTAAACCATTTTTTAATGGAGAGCAGTTTTCTTTAGTGGATTCAAGTTATGCGCCTATATTCCAAAGGTTAGAGTTTTTAGCACAAATTTATAAACCTATTATTTCCTCTAAAAGGCATCCAAAATTAGTAAAGTGGAAAGATAGTTTGTTGTCATTAAATGCAGTTAAATGCTCAACTGTAGAAGAAATTCAGAATTTATACTATCAACTTTTGTGGACAAGACAGGGGTATATTTCGCAATTTTTGAGTGAAAGAGAGTATGGTAAGAGGCCAACAAAAAGGGTTTACTAGGTATATTATTTGGTTAATAAATTCCTTGTTTTGAAAGACATTAAGAAAATAAACCATTCAACATTGCAACAGCATCACAACCTGCTTGAAAAGCTAATCTTTGATTTTCAAAAGTAATACCTCCTATACCAACAATGGGTAATTGTATTTTTTCTTTCGCGGTCTTAATTATTGATAAAGGGCATCCACTTGCAGTGGGCTTCGTTATCGAGCTGAAAAGTGCACCAAAGGCCACATAGTTAGCGCCCATTTCTTCAGCCTTAACGGCAAGTTGTAATTGATTGTAGCAAGATACACCAATGATTGCTTTTTCACCTAGTTGTTCTCGAGCAGTATTAATAGAAATATCGTTTTGACCTAAATGAACACCATCCGCACCTACTTTCTCGCAAAGGTTAATATCATCATTGACTATAAATAAAGTATTATGTTGTAGGCAGAGCTCAAGCAACTGTTTTGCTTCTTCTAGCTTTAGTTTATCGTTATTAGTTTTATGGCGATATTGGAGGATATTGACTTTATGTTCGTTGAATATACGCTCAATAAGTGCTATATTCAGATTGTTGTTTGGTGTAATTCCGTATAAACCTTGTATTCTTTGATCTAACATAATGGCAGTTTTTCAAACTAAGAAAATTCAATCATTCATTGCATTCATTATAGTCTTGGTTGCTATTCTATGGCTATTTCAAGACAATATTCTAAAGATTTCAATATTACAAAATAAAACCGAACAATTAGATAGTAGTAATCAAGAATTTAAAGAAGACTCTTATCTTGAAAAGATAGATAATTTTATAATTAAGGAATATTCTAAAGACCAAATCTTGCTTCATACTGTTGAGGCTGAGACTTACTTTAGTTATAAAGATTCTCCAGTTCAACTTCTAAAAGTAAAAGTTAAAACATTTGATGAAACTCAACAAGAAGGTCTTGAAATGACATCAAATCGTGCTGAAATTCTTAAATCAGGAGAGATGTTTTTTAATGGTGAAGTCAACATTCGAACCAAGAGTGGAGTAGCACATGAGATCGATACTGAATCTTTAATTGTGCTTACTAATAGTGGTCAGATTAAAAGCAATAGAGAGATCACTTATTTGGCCGAAAATGCAAAAATTAACGCACAAGGAATGGATATGAGTATTGATAGTGATACAATGCTTTTGAATGGAAAAGTAAAAATTAACCAAGATTCTGGTTCAATAATCAATACAACTAATTTATTCATTAGCCATGCTGAGGGAGAAAAAAAATATCAGAGTAAAGAAAAAACTGTTTACATCTCGAAATATAATACTGTTAACTCTGAAAAAGGTATAGATGCTGATATGAATAAAAATTTGATAAAATTACTAGGTGAAATTGAAATAGTAGGCCTCTCAGGCAGTAAAATGGAAAGTTATGATCTTTTAATAGATCAGTCAAATGGAGGCGAGGTATATAAGTCTAATGATTCAGTTCATTACCAATCATCTGCTGCCAATATTAAGGCAAAAAAAATGAATTATGATGCTGTTACAAAAAAACTCGAATTAATGGATGAGGTTTTAGCTGTTTATGAATAAACTGATTATTTTAATTGCACTATTTTTTACTTCTCTTGCATTTGCACTTCCAGAAGATGCAAAACAACCTATTGAAATTGAGGCTCAGTCTGTTGTCGTTGACGAGACTACAGGATTCAATGAATTTAGTGGTAATGCTGAGGTTAAGCAAGGTTCGCTTTTACTATTTGCTGAACTCATTCAAGTCCAAACTAACAGTGATGGTGTTGAAACTATGATTGCCAAGGGTACACTTGAAAAACCTGCTAAATATATCCAAAGCCAAGAAAATCAAGGACGCTTTATCGAGGCAACAGCAACTCTAATTACATATAATGTTAATGAAGGTATGATTTTTTTGGTTGGTAATGCTCACCTTGTTCAGGGCTTTGATTCATTTAGTGGAGATTCATTGAATTATGATATCAATAATGACAAGGTTGTTGTCAAAGGTTCAGAAGAAGGCACTGAGAGAGTTAAATTTAAAATTGTCCTCTAGTATTTCTAATTGAATCTAACTTACTAGGGCAGATGTAATCCTTTCTTGGACTTCGTCAAGAGAGCCAACTCCATTAATAGCTATAAACTTTGTACCAGTATTAGTATCAAGAGCATCAGCCTTGTAGTATTGAACCAGTGGCTCTGTTTTTTTATGGTAGATCTTTAGGCGTCCTCTCACGATATCTTCATCATCATCAACGCGTTGAATCAAATCTTCACCAGTCAGGTCGTCTTTGCCTTCAAGATTCGGCGGGTTGAAGGCTATATGGTAGGTTCTTCCAGAGGCTAAATGAACTCGACGACCAGACATCCTTGTTACGATATCCTCGTCTGGGACTTGAACGTCAAGGACATAGTCGATTTTAATGTCTTCTAATTTCAGTGAGTCTGCTTGAGTAATGGTCCTAGGAAAGCCATCCAGTAAGTATCCATTATTGCAGTCTTGCGATTCTATTCTCTCTTTTACTAATGAGATAATAATATCATCAGAAACAAGATTGCCTGAGTCAATAACTTTTTTTGCTTTTATACCTATTTTTGTTCCATCATTTACTGCAGCCCGAAGCATATCGCCAGTTGATATCTGAGGAATATTAAATTTTTCACAAATATGAGCCGCTTGGGTACCTTTTCCAGCTCCTGGCGGTCCTAATAAAATGATATTCATAATATTTCTTTTATGTTAGAGTTCAAAGGGTGGTAATTTTTTATCAACTTTTGACTTTTTCAGTACGACATAGTCAGGTAGTCCATTAATATACGGAGGATAATTCTCACCTTCAATAAGTGGAAGTAAATATTCACGACATTCATCAGTTATCGAAAAGCCATCTTCAGAAATATAATTTGATGGCATCATTTTTTCGACATTTGCAATATCTTTTAATTCACCACAACCAATTTCCCATTTATAGGGATTATTGGATGTTCTAATGATTGCTGGCATGATTGAATTTTTACCATCTAGGGCCATTTCAACTGCCGCCTCACCGAGTGCGTATGCCTGCTCAACATCTGAATTAGAAGCCAAGTGTCGTGCAGCGCGCTGAAGATAATCAGCTACTGCCCAATGAAATTTATATCCTAAAGACTTTTTAATTATGTTTGCTACCACTGGCGCAGCACCTCCTAATTGTGCATGTCCAAAGTCATCACGAGTCCCCTGCTCTGCCAAGAATCTTCCATCTGGCCATTTTGTTCCTTCTGAAACTACGATAGTACAATAACCATATTCTTTTACATTCTTATCAACTTTTGCGAGGAATGACTTTTCATCAAAATCAATCTCTGGAAATAGAATGACAACTGGTATTGAGGAGTCTACAAGACCTCCAGCTGCTGCAATCCAACCAGCATGACGACCCATAACCTCAAGTACAAAAATTTTAGTTGATGTTGCAGCCATTGAAGCAACATCAAAGCTTGCCTCCATCGTAGAGACAGCGATATATTTTGCTACTGAACCAAAGCCAGGGCAATTATCAGTTACTGGAAGGTCATTATCAACAGTTTTAGGAATATGGATTGCCTGGATTGGGTAACCCATACTTTCTGATAGTTGGGAAACTTTTAGGCAAGTATCTGCAGAATCACCACCACCATTGTAGAAAAAATAACCAATATTATGTGCTTTAAATACTTCTATTAAGCGTTCATATTCAACCTTATTGGCCTCCAATGACTTCATTTTGTATCGACATGAGCCAAAGCCACCTGATGGAGTATGGTTAAGTGCAGCAATATCTGCATCAGACTCAAGAGAGGTGTCTATTAGGTTTTCCGTCAAAGCTCCAATAATGCCATTTTCGCCTGCGTATACTTTTCCAATTTTATTTGGGTATTTACGTGCTGTCTCAATAACGCCACTAGCTGAAGCATTAATAACAGCAGTGACACCACCAGATTGGGCATAGAAAGCATTTTTCATAATGTTCTCTTAATCATATTTGAAATTTAAAAGTGAGAATGACTTAAGTGTTGTGCCTTTAATTATTTGATCAATGTCATTCCTTAACCAGAGATTAATTATACCATTTCAACAGAAAATGGCCATAATAATTCTATAGCATGGTTTAATTATATTAATAATTTATTTTTGTTTTAAAAAACTAAATTTTATACCAGGAAGTTTATTTATTCTGTGACAAATTGTTTCAGATTTGAAAGAATTTCACTGAATGAAATTACGGTGAATGTTTAAAGTGGTAAAGCCTGAGAAAAATTCTCAATATTGACAAAACCAGGGACAACTTTTTTATCAATTTTGCTGCTAGGTTTATTAATTGCTACTATATTTCTAATTTCAAATTTTGAGGCTGACTTCAAAACATCTAACGAGTCATCAAAAAAAATGGCTCTTTCTTTATCCAAATTAATGACTTTCATAAGATGTTCCCAAAACTCTTGTTCTTGTTTTGCTATACCAAAGTCATGCGATGAAACAATCCCATCAAAGTAGTTTTGAAGTTGAGTAACTTGCATTTTTAGTTTGATGCCTTTTCGATGTGCGTTAGTCACAAGGTAGATACGCTTCTTCTTTTCTCTTGCAGCATCAAGGAAGCCTTTAACATGCTCATGAACTTGAATCAAATGTGCAGTATCTTTTTTTAATTGCATAATATCGAGTTTTAATTTTTCTTCCCAATAATCAAGACAATACCAATTTAGTTTTCCTTGTTCAGCATCCAACATTGCAATTATCATTTCTTTAGCTTTTTTATAGCTAATACTATGCTTTTTTGAATAAACTGTAGGGATATATTCTAGCCAAAAATGTAGATCAAAATTTAAATCTAGAAGTGTGCCATCTAAGTCAAGCAAAATGGAATCAATTTGATGCCAATCAACATGAGAATTTAGATTATTTTTTTCGCCAAGTTGTGCCATTTGTGCTGTCTTCGAGAATAATGCCAAGCGCTAAAAGCTCGTCACGTATTTGATCTGATAATGCAAAATCTTTTGAATCTCTTGCGGCATCTCTTTGGCGTATTTTTTCATTAATATTGAGTTCTGATAACTCCATACCTTGTTTAAGGTAATCTTCAACATCATATTCAAGAATACCAATGTAGTTTCCTAATTTGATTAGTAGTTGTGCTAATGTTTTAGCTTGCTTGAGATTATCTTTACGATTAATATTTATTTGCTTTGCAATTTCAAATAATATACTGAGTGCAATAGGGGTATTAAAGTCATCATCTAGGGCAGAATTAAATCTGTTTTCGAAGTCAGAAGTGTTTCCAGTTAGAGTTCCTTTGTCAATAGAAAGACCCCTATAGGCAGTATATAGTCTCTTAAGGGCAGATTTTGCACTTGCAATATTTTCATCACTGAAATTTAAAGGTGAGCGATAATGACTACTCATAAGGAAGTAACGAACGGTTTCACCGTCATATTTTTCTAAAACGTCACGAATAGTAAAAAAATTATTAAGAGATTTACTCATCTTTTCGTCATTTATATTGACAAAACCTACATGCATCCAGGTATTAACAAATTTACAATTGTTGGCACCCTCAGACTGAGCTATTTCGTTTTCATGATGAGGAAATGTAAGATCCATCCCACCACCATGGATATCAAAATGATTTTCGATGAAATGAGTTGACATTGCTGAGCACTCAATATGCCATCCAGGTCGACCTTCTCCCCATGGCGATGGCCACTTAGGTTCATTTGGTTTTGCCATTTTCCATAATACAAAGTCAAGTGGGTCTTGCTTGTCACTCTCTATATCAATGCGAGCGCCAGCCACCAGGTCATCAAGATTTTTGCCTGAGAGCCTTCCATAATTTATAAATTTTCTAACTGAATAGTAGACATCACCATTTTTACCTTGGTAGGCCAGCCCTTTTTTTGTGAGTGACTCAATCATATTTATCATTTGATCAATTGAGTCAGTTGCTCGTGGTTCAAGGTCTGGTGTAAGAACACCAAGAGCCTTCTCATCTTCGTGCATAGCATCAATAAATCGATTTGTTAAGGCGTAAATATCTTCATTATTTTCAATTGCTCGGCTAATAATCTTATCGTCAATATCAGTGATATTTCTTACATAGTTCACGTCTGGGAAGTTACGTTTCATGTGGCGGGTAATAACATCAAACATAACCAAAACTCTAGCGTGACCCATATGGCAAAAATCATAAACCGTCATGCCGCAGATATAAATTCCAATACTTTTAGGATCAATAGGTCTGAATTCTTCTTTTAGATTAGTGAATGTATTATAAATTTTGAGCATTGCGATATTTTATACTGCTTTATCTTAATAAGCATTACTACAAGTCATATTACTTTTAATCCATTAGTATAAGTAAGTGGATTGATTTTCTATTTAGAATAAACAAATTGTATAATTCTTTTTCAATTTTATAGTTCTAAAAGATGGTCTTAAATTCTATTTCTTGGTAGTTGGAGATAATATGAAAAAATATGAATGCATGATGTGTGGCTATATTTATGATGAATCTTTAGGTGATCCTGACGAGGGTATTGCACCAGGTACAGCCTGGGACGACATCCCAGAAGACTGGTATTGCCCTGTCTGTGGTGCCAGTAAAGAAGATTTTGAGATGGTGGAAATTTAGCCACAACAAATCTAAACTCAAATTTAAATGGGTTAATGTGTCTGCCAGAGTAAAATAATCATTTTTTGTATTAAGCTCGTAAAAATAGATGTCAAAAATATTAATTCTGCCCGGTGATGGTATAGGAAAAGAGATAGTTGCTCAGGCGGTCAAGGTAATCGATTCATTGAACGCCAATCATGATATGGGTATGAGTCTTGTTGAAGGTCTTATAGGTGGTGTTGCCTATGATGAGACTGGCTCACCGTTACCTGAAGAAACTATCAATTCTGCTAAGAGCTGTGACTCAATCTTATTAGGAGCAGTTGGTGGCCCGAAATGGGAGTCATTGGAGCGTGATCTACGTCCAGAGCGTGGACTATTAGGCATTAGAGCTGAGTTAGACTTGTTTGCTAATTTAAGGCCGGCTATTCTTTACCCACAACTAGCAAATGCATCAAGTCTAAAAACTGAAATTGTTTCAGGCCTTGATTTAATGATCGTTCGTGAACTTGTTGGCGGTATTTATTTTGGTGAGCCTAGAGGTGTTGAAGTAAGAGATGGTGAGCGATTTGGAATTAATTCTGCGACTTACTATGAATCTGAAATAGCACGTATTGGTCATTCAGCTTTTCAAATAGCACAAAAAAGAGGAAAGCGTGTTTGTTCTGTAGATAAAGCTAATGTCCTTGAGGTATGTGAGCTTTGGAGAGAGGTTATGGAGGAGGTTTCAAAAGACTATCCTTATGTAGCACTTTCTCATATGTATGTTGATAATGCTGCAATGCAACTTGTAAGAGATCCAAAACAATTTGATGTTATGGTTACGAGTAATCTTTTTGGGGATGTGCTGTCTGATTGTGCAGCGATGCTTACAGGTTCAATTGGTATGCTTCCATCTGCCTCTTTGAACAAAAATAATTATGGTATGTATGAGCCCATTCATGGTTCAGCTCCAGATATTTCTGGCAAAGATATTGCTAATCCATTAGCAACTATACTGTCGGTTTCAATGATGCTAAGGTATTCGCTTAATCAGGAAGAATTAGCTGACAAAATTAATTCAGCGGTTAGTGAGGTTCTTGATCAAGGATATAGAACGGCAGATATTTCTTCAAAGAGCGATAAAATAGTTGGAACGGAAGAGATGGGCGATTTAATTGTAAAAGCACTAGAGGCTCAGTAAAGAACCTCTTTACTATCAATAGATCTCCATAAGAACCAACAGGCTACTGATCTATATGGTTTCCATGTATCTGAAATTTTGATAATTTCATCTAAATCTAATGCTTTTTTGTTATTTCCATAGAGTCGATTCATAGCTCTAATAATTCCTATATCCTTTATTGGAAAAATATCTTTCTCTAATAAATAAAACATGCCAAACATTTCCACAGTCCATGGGCCAATACCCTTTATTGTAATTAGCTCATCATAAATACTAAGGTACGTTCGCCCTTTCCAATAAGAGTGGCTAACTATGTGGTTAGCTTTAAAGTGCTCAGCAATATTTATAATGTATTGAGTTTTCTGTTTTGATAGTCCACAGGACTTTAAGTTTTCAGAGCTAGCTGAAAGAACATTATCTGAGTTGATACTTCCAATTAGATTAGTTAATTTTTTCCAAACGCTAGCAGCAGCTTTTACTGATATTTGCTGACCAACAATAGAACGAAGGAGCGTTTCTAATGCTTCTCCACGAGAAGTAATGCTATATTGGCTATGTTGTTTCAATATTATGGCTAGTTGAGGGTCAGTCTTAGTCAAATATTCAATAGATTCTTGCCAATAATTAGGATTAGTCATTTTAAATAGTAATAAAATTATGGAAATGCTGATTAAACGAGTTCAGTTTAATTAATTTATCTGATAATCTAGTATAGAAGACATTGTCGTATAATCCCTGTTAATTTTTATAACAGTAATTCAAGGAAATATTATGAGTAGTAAAAAAAATGTTACATTTATTGGTCTGGGAACTATGGGTTATCCAATGGCAGGCCATTTGTCAAAGTCTAATCTTTTTAATGTCTGTGTTTTTAACCGTTCTTCAGAAAAAGCCGCCAAATGGGGAAGCGAGTATGAGGGTAAGGTTGCAAACTCTCTAGAGGAAGCTGTAACAAATGCTGATGTAGTTATTACTTGTACTGGTCGAGATGAAGATATGAAGGAGATTGTTTTTTCTGATGGTGGTATGTTGCCTCATCTTAAAGAGGGGTCAATTTTTATTGATCACACTACTACATCTTTTAAATTAGCAAAGTATTTAAACGAATCTCTCAAATCTAAAGATATTGCATTTATTGATGCTCCTGTTAGCGGTGGAGAGGCGGGTGCTATTAATGGTGTGTTAAGTGTTATGGCAGGTGGTGACTCAGATATTCTTGAGTCATGTGACTCAATCATTAAGACTTATTCAAAGAGTATAACCTTTATGGGAAATTCTGGATCTGGGCAATTGGCAAAGATGGTTAATCAAATTTGTATTGCTGGTTTACTGCAAGGGTTATCAGAAGGCCTCCTTTTCGCTGAATCAGAGAATCTTGATATGGATAGCCTACTATCAGCTATATCTGGAGGCGCTGCTCAATCTTGGCAAATGGTCAATAGAGGGCAGACAATGCACCAAAGAGAGTTTGATTTTGGCTTTGCAATTAAATGGATGGAAAAAGATTTGAGTTATTGTATAGATCAGGCAAAAGGCAATAAAACGAATTTATCATTCACTCAGGGAGTTTATGATCGATATGTTAATTTAATGGCTAAGGGCCATACTTATAGTGATACTTCAGCTCTAATGATGTTTGAAGAGTTAAATAATTAGATTTAAGTTCTAACATATATAGGGTCTAGTAAAATTTAACTGAATTGAACCAAGTATATTTGTCTTATACTGGGGAAAAAGAATGGACGTAAAAAAAGCACTTTTAGACCGTAAATCAACGCGGGCCTTTGTAGATAAAGAGGTGCCGATTGAAGTTATTAATGCAATTATTGAGCAAGCTAAAACTGCACCTTCTGGTGTCAACAGCCAACCCTGGCAAATAGCAGTAGTTACCGGCAATAGTAAGACAAAGCTTTGCGATAAGATGGAGAAGGCTTTTCGTGCTGGTAAAAAAGGTGCTATGGACTATGATTATTACCCAACCGAGTGGGTTGATGATTACAAAGAGAGAAGAAAAGTCTGCGGTCTATTGATGTACTCTACCTTAGAAATATCTAGAGAAGATAAGCAAAAACAATTAGACCAATGGGCGCTTAATTATCAAGCATTTGGTGCGCCTGTCATGCTACTTTTTTTTATAGATAAGGTTATGGAAAAAGGCTCATATATGGATTACGGTATGTTTCTCCAATCAATTATGCTCTCAGCGATTGAACATGGACTCGCAACATGTCCTCAAGCAGCACTTGGGGAGTACCCAGAGATTGTCAGAGAGGAACTTTGCTATTCTCAAGATAAAGTGCTTCTGTGTGGGATGGCGATCGGTTATGAAGATAAATCTGCAATCGTTAATAGCTACCGCACACCACGTGAAGAGTTAGACAAAATAGTGCGCTATTTCCCTTGATTTTGACAAAGTATTTATCACAGGCAGAAAATTACCCTCCAATTGTGGAAGCACAGGAAGAATATATAGAAAGTACAAAATTAATGATACTGATGAATTGAACGAAAGTTTTTTCCCAATCTTATGGCAGGATAAATAATTACTTAAATTTTTCTTTGTTAATATAAAAAGCACCAAACCAATGGCATAATATTGGTATGCGAAAAAAGCCAAAACTAACCAATATACATACTGTTGCCCAGAGCCGTATTTTCAATCTCGAGTCTATGGAAGTTGAATTTTCAAATGGCGCTACTAGAATTTATGAGAGGCTTGTTTCAAGAGGCAATGGGGCGGTCCTAGTAGTTCCAATGTTAGATGATGAAACTGTTTTAATGATATATGAATATTCAGGCGGCACTGAGCGCTACGAATTGGGATTAACAAAGGGAAAGATTGACAAAGGTGAAACACCGATAGAGACTGCTGCAAGAGAGCTAAAAGAAGAGATTGGATATGGTTCTAATAAACTTACTTTTCTTAAAACAATTACTTTAGCACCTGGCTATCAATCAAGTGAAACTCATATTGTTCTTGCTGAGGAATTGTATGAAGAAAAGGCGTATGGCGACGAACCTGAGCCGCTGGAAATTGTAGCTCATAAACTTTCTGATTTAGAAAAACTTACCTATAGAGAAGACCTTACTGAGGCTAGAAGCATACTGGCATTATATATGGTGAGAGATATTATTCGTAGTCGCTAAATGTGATTGAAATTCCATCTAATTTTTGGCTTGACCAAATTAATACTCCATTCCCAGATGTGAATTCAGCATTAATCGAACCAAATGGACTTATCGCTATAGGTGGCGATTTATCTACTGAAAGACTACTAAATGCATATTCAAATGGCATATTCCCCTGGTATGGAAAAGGTGAGCCAATACTTTGGTATTCGCCAGATCCCAGGATGGTTATAACACCAGATAAATTTCATCTATCCAAGAGCCTAAATAAAATAATTCAGTCATCTAGATTTAGTATTAATTTAGATAGTGCTTTTCGTGAGGTAATTACTCAATGTCGCTCAGTTAAAAGGTCAGGACAGTTAGGAACATGGATTGATGATGCAATGGTTAAGGCTTATTGCGACCTTCATGATGCTGGGTATGCTCACTCATATGAAGTTTATGAGAATGATGAACTTGTGGGTGGGCTATATGGCGTTTCTTTAGGAGGGGTTTTTTTTGGTGAGTCCATGTTTTCTTTAGTGAATAATGCCTCAAAAGTCGCTTTTGCTTATTTACTTCAAAATAGTGATTATCGTTTAATAGATTGTCAGGTTGAAAATAAACATCTTCAAAGCTTAGGTGCATTCAAAATACCTCGGGATTTGTTTATACAACAGCTTAAAGCCTTTGTGTAAAATAACCCCCTTATAAAAGGTATTTGAGGCAATATGAAAAATCTGTTTAAATTAATTGTAATCGTATCGTTTGCGTTCACTTTGATTGCGTGCGGAAGAATGGGTGATTTAACTCCAGTTGGAGAAATTCAGGTTGATGCTGAGGTATCAACTTCAAGTAGTTAATAGCTTTTTAGTGCATTGAAATCATTCTCTTTTCAAAACAAAGTATTGCATGCTGAGTCTGTTTCAGTTACAGACTTAATGGCAGAGTATGGCTCTCCACTTTATATTTATTCTCGAAGTCAAATAGAATTTAATTGGCAGCAATTTGAAAATTCTTTTGATTCTCATCCTCATCTAATTTGCTATGCAGTAAAAGCTAATTCTAATTTAGCAGTGCTAAATATTTTGGCTAAGCTAGGGTCTGGTTTTGATGTTGTTTCTATTGGTGAACTTGAAAGAGTAATTACAGCAGGTGGGAAGCCAAGTCTTTGCGTATTCTCTGGAGTTGCTAAAACAAAGGATTCAATTCAAAAAGCACTTGAATATGGTATTCATTGTTTTAATGTAGAATCAGCTGCAGAGTTAGATCTTATTGAATCTGTTGCTGTTGATATTAAAGTTAAGGCGCCTATTTCAATTCGTGTAAACCCTAATGTTGACGCCAAGACACACCCATATATTTCTACAGGATTGACTGAAAATAAGTTTGGAGTTGGCTCTGATGTAGCTTTATCTTTGTATAAAAAAGCAAACCTCTCGAAGCATCTAAATGTATGTGGCTTAGACTATCATATTGGCTCACAAATTACTGATACCCTGCCTTTTATGGAGGCCCTTGATAGAGCATTGGAGTTAATAGATGAGCTTAAAACTGAAAATATTCATTTGAGTCATATTGATATTGGTGGTGGCATAGGTGTTACATATAACAATGAGAAAACTATAGATATTGAAGAATATATTCAATCAGTTGTTCGAAAGGTTGGCAACTTAAAAGTTATGGTAGAGCCGGGTCGATCTATCGTAGGTAATGCAGGTATTTTTGTTACCAAGGTAGAATATCTAAAGCAAAATGATTCAAAGTCATTTGCTATTATTGATGGCGCAATGAATGATTTACTTCGTCCTGCTCTTTATGGTTCATACCATCAAGCTGTCAAAGTTATTGATAATGCAAAAGGTATAAATGCTTTATGGGATCTCGTTGGGCCTGTTTGTGAGACTGCTGATTTTTTAGCAAAAGATAGAAATCTTAATCTTGAAGAGGGTGACTATATTGCAATAATGACTGCTGGCGCATATGGCTTTGTTTTGAGCTCTAATTATAACTCTAGACCACGAACTGCAGAAGTAATGGTAAGTGAAAATAGTCATGCGATAGTTCGTAAGCGAGAAACTATTGAGTCACTATTTGTAAATGAGACAATATTTAAAGATGAAACTAACCAATAATCAGAAAAAATATTTACGCTCAATGGCTCATGGTCTAAAACCATTTGTGATGATTGGACAGCATGGTTTAAGCGAATCAGTTTTAGCTGAGTTAGAGTCTACGTTGCTTAAGCATGAGCTAATTAAAATCAAGCTCCGGGTAAGTGACAGAGAAGAAAAGCAACAAATAGTTGACAAAATACTAAAAATATCTAAAGCCGAGCTAGTTCAAGTTATTGGTGGAGTATTAGTTATTTTTAGGCCTTTTGATGACAATCCTGATATTATTTTGCCTAGGACATAAGGAGCCTATAGCTTTAAATTAAAATTTATTAATGCTTATATAAAATGAAAATTGCGATCAGTGCTGCAGAAACCTCTGGTGACCTTATCGCTTCATCGCTAGTAAAATCATTAAAGTCATATAAACCTGATTACGAAATAGAAGGATTAGCGGGCGATAAGATGACAGAAGTTGGCTGTAAAAGATTATGGCATGCCGACCAGGTAAATGTAATGGGAATTAGTGAGGTGGTAAGGAAACTACCTTCAGTTTTAGGGTTAAGAAAGTCTATTATTAGACACTATTCTTCTAATAGGCCTGACATATTTATAGGGGTTGACTCTCCTGACTTTAATTTTAAGATTGAGCGGGAGTTAAAGCAACTTGGTGTTAAAACTATTCATCTTGTTAGTCCATCTGTCTGGGCTTGGCGACCCAAGCGAATCAAAAAAATTAAAGCATCAACTGACTTAATGCTCTGTCTTTTTCCATTTGAAGTTGATTTTTATAATAAACACAACCAAAAGGCTCTATTCGTCGGTCATCCATTAGCAGAAAAGTTGAAGCCACGGCAAAATTTCAAACCAAATAAACAAGTTTTGCTTATGCCAGGATCAAGGGAATCCGAAATCAAAACTTTATTGCCTGAATTAGTCTCAACCGTTATATTAATGCGGAAGAGTGATCCCCAAATAAAATTCTGTTTGTCACTTGCTAATGATCATCTTAAAAGTTGGGTAGAGAGCGAAATTCGTGGTTTGGATATTGATCTGAGTGTTGGTGATGCACATGACAAAATTAGAACATCAGACCTCGTTATTGTAGCTTCAGGAACAGCAACTCTTGAAGTGGCTTTGCTTGCAGTTCCTATGATAGTTATTTACAAACTTTCAGCAGTCAGCTATCAAATTGTAAGGCATCTTTTAAATACTAAATTTATATCTCTTCCAAATGCAATATTGGGGAAAGAGGTTGTACCTGAATTGATTCAAGAAAAAGTTACTGGTCAAAATATTGCTAACTTAGCAATGAATTTTGTTATGT
Source organism: Thiotrichales bacterium (assembly GCA_002698045.1). GTDB lineage: Bacteria > Pseudomonadota > Gammaproteobacteria > PS1 > Pseudothioglobaceae > Pseudothioglobus. Next base: position 24,478 of record NZUR01000022.1, read on the forward strand.
CTGATAATACAAAAATTGTATCGGAGTTAGAGCAAATACATGAACTTTTAAATCAGAACTCAAGCGTTAAATCTGCTGAAGCGGTTATGGAGTTTTTGCATGGATAAGAAACTTCAAAAAACTGTTAAACAAGCTCTTTTAGAAGATATTGGTGTTGGGGACATATCGTCAAGCTTGCTTGGTAATGATTATATAAGTGCAGAAGTAATTAGTAGAGACCGGGCGATTATTTGTGGAGCTGAGTATTTTGATTTATGTTTCTTATCTCTTGATTCTGATGTAGAGATAGAGTGGAAGGTTGAGGAGGGTTCTGAGATAGTACCAGGTGATGTAATTTGTAGTCTTTATGGTAAATCACAAGCAATAATTACTGCAGAACGTACAGCCCTTAATTTTTTGCAAATACTAAGTGCTACAGCAACTCAGACCAATTATTTAGTAAGTTTAATAGCAGGTACAAATGCACAATTATTAGATACTCGAAAAACAATTCCGGGTCTCAGGAAAGCACAAAAATATGCAGTTAAGTGTGGTGGTGGACTAAATCATAGAATGGGGCTTTATGATTGTATTATGCTAAAAGAAAATCACATTATGTCGATAGGTTCACTTGAAAAATCTTTAGAAAAAGCCCTTACAAAATACCCTAATAAACCTATTATTGTTGAAGTTGAAACGCTTGATCAGCTTCGAACTGCACTTTCAATAAAAGGGATTATGCGTATACTCTGTGACAACTTTTCTACTAGTGAACTTAGGGAGGCAGTTAAGCTTTCTGAAGGAGTGTATCCGTTAGAAGCTTCAGGCGGTATTAACGAGAAAAATATTGTTGATTATGCAGAAACTGGAGTTGACTATATTTCAATCGGGTCAATTACTAAAGACATTTTTTCAATCGATCTTTCTTTAAGGTTTATTTAATAGGCTACAGCCTTAAATGCTGGACTAAGCGTATCTTTATTGGAATTATAGACAAGAGGTTGGTTCTTAAAATCGACTACTTTACCACCTGCACCTTCTAAAATACATACACCTGCAGCAGTATCCCATTCTGAGCATCGACCAAACTTAGGATAGTAATGATAGAGGCCTTCGGCAATTAAACAAAACTTAAGCGCACTTCCTAATTTGAAAGTTTCAAAATTAGTTTTTAACTTGAGATGATTCTTTAAACCCTTGTTGTTATTTGAATATCTTCCCACAACAATATTCTGCCATCGCTTAGGCTTTTTTGTACAAAGTTTTTGACTTATATTATCAACGAGTTTAATAGATGTTTGATCTGGTAAGCGATAGTAATGAACCTTATTAATTGGAGAATAAATTAGTCCAAAGCTTGGGTAATTATTTTTAATCAAGGCAATACTAATGCAAAAGTCAGGAGAGCCATCTATAAAATCTCGAGTTCCATCTAAGGGGTCAATTAGCCAATACTCTTTCCATTTTTTTCGAACTGAAAAAGGAATCTCAGATGATTCCTCTGAAAGTATTGGGATGTTGGGGGTTAGTTTTTCTAAGGTCTTTGAGATTAGATGATGTGAGGCTTTATCTGCTTCAGTTACTGGGGTATTGTCAGATTTAATTGAGAAGTTAGTAGGTTTTTTATGAAGAGACATGATGGTCTCACCTGCCTCAAAGGTTAGTGAAATAAGTTCTGGAAGAAGTTTTGAATCCATGAGCTAAATTATAACATTTATAGGTGTATTTTTTTTTACTGAACCAAGTTCTTGAGTAAAATTTACAACAAAGAAATTTACTAGTAAAAAAATATGAAAAAACAAGTTTTAGCTATGGGCGGTGGTGGATTTACAATGAAGCCTGAGAACCTTAAGTTGGATCACTATTTGCTATCTATGACAAATAAAAACAACCCTAAAGTTTGTTTTATTCCTACTGCGAGTGGGGATGATGAAAGCTATACAAGGCGCTTTTACTCGGTTTATAAAAAACTAGAATGTGAAGCTAGTCATTTATCTCTCTTTAGTCCCCCAGAGGGTGATTTACGAGACTTTGTTATGGAAAAGGATATTTTTTATGTTGGAGGTGGAAACACACGAAACCTTTTAGTGCTTTGGAAAGAGTGGGGGCTCGATCAACACTTATATGAGGCATGGTGTAACGGTGCAATTATGGCAGGACTAAGTGCAGGTTCAATTTGCTGGTTTAAACAGGGTTTAACTGATTCGAAAACAGGAAAATTATTGCCATTAGAGTGCTTGGGGTTTGTAGAAGGAAGTAATTGCCCGCATTTTGATACTGAAAAAGGAAGAAGGTCTTCATACCATGATGCTATTCTTGATGGTTCAATGATTGATGGTATTGCATGTGATGATGGAGTTGCGGCGCATTTTATAGATGGCAAACTGGAGCGTTGTGTGGCTTCTATAGCATCAGCTAAGGCATATAGTATTAAAAATATTAATGGAAAGATTAATGAATCAATTATTGAGCCTAAATATCTTGAGGATTAATAATTGCTATTTTTAATAGTAACCTCTAAAACTTCAATTAAAAAAAACCTAGCTTATTGCTAGGTTTTTTTAATTTGGTGGGCCTACTTGGACTTGAACCAAGGACCAATCGATTATGAGTCGACTGCTCTAACCAGCTGAGCTATAGGCCCTAGTAGGATTATTCCAAAAAGCTTTGTAATTTATGGGCACGCGAAGGGTGCCTTAATTTTCGAAGTGCTTTAGCTTCAATCTGACGAATCCTTTCTCGAGTGACGTCAAACTGCCGTCCAACTTCTTCCAAAGTGTGATCTGTACTCATATCGATTCCAAAGCGCATCTTTAAAACTTTTGCTTCTCTTGGTGATAAATTAGCTAGGAGATCGCTAGTAGTTTCTTTTAGGCTTTCTCTAGTTGTAACTTCTACAGGTGAAGAAAGGTTCGTATCTTCAATAAAATCACCGATAGTAGAGTCTTCATCGTCACCAACGGGATTCTCCATTGATAGGGGCTCTTTAGCAATTTTAAGAATTTTGTTAATTTTATATTCAGGTAATTCCATTTCAATAGCAAGTTCTTCTGGTGTAGCTTCTCGTCCAAATTTTTGTAATAGTTGACGCCTTACTCGGTTTAACTTATTAATAGTTTCAATCATATGGACAGGAATACGGATAGTGCGAGCTTGATCAGCAATCGAACGGGTAATTGCTTGTCGGATCCACCAGGTAGCGTATGTTGAAAATTTATAGCCTCTACGATACTCAAACTTGTCAACTGCTTTCATAAGCCCAACGTTTCCTTCTTGAATGAGGTCTAAGAACTGCAAGCCACGGTTTGCATATTTTTTCGCAATTGAAATAACAAGACGCAAGTTCGCTTCAATCATTTGACTTTTAGCTTTTTTGGCTTTGCGGTCTCCTTGACGGAGTCTTTTGTTAATTTCCTTTAACTCAGAGATAGTTATTTGCATTGCTAACTCATGTTCCAAAAGACTTTTTTGAGAATAGTAGATTTCATTCTTATTATTTTCTAAGGATTTTTTTGTAGCTTTATCAAGATTAATTAATGTTAGCCAATCAAAGTTAGTTTCATTACCGGGGAATGATTCATAAAAAATCTCTCTAGTCATTCCTGCATTAAGACAAGCTTGACGTATTATATTTTCTTCTATCTTTACTTTATTTGCACGACTGGAAACAAGCTCCATCATTGTACTTACAAGTTTTGGTGCAAGTCTCAATTCTGAAATACAAGCAGAGAACTTTTGTCTAGATTTGATTGTTTTATTGTCAAGGTAGCCATGCTTTTCACAGGATTTAACGTAGCTATTAAAAGATTTTTTAATTTTTTCAAAGCGCTCATATACCTGACCTTCATCTGGGCCGGTGTATTCTAATTCATCAAATTCATCTTCCTCTAGCTCTTCATCGTCTGACATTTCATCAAGATCCATTGCATCAAGTTCAGCCTGCTTTTCCTTAATAAGGATTTGTTTTTCTTCAAATTCTTCAGCATCCCCTTGATAACCAATCACTACATCAGTCATTTTACATTTGCCCTCTTCAAGTCTTGTATAGGCTTTGAAGAAAAAATCAGATATTTCTGGATAAAGAGAAATAGATTGCATAATTTGGTATACACCTGCCTCAATCTCTTTAGCTATTCGAATTTCATCTTTTTGCTCTAAAAGTTCAACTACACCCATTTCACGCATATACATTCGAACAGGGTCAGTAGTCCTACCAAATTCTGAATCAAGGGCCGCAAGAGCTGCTGTAGCAACTTCTGCAGAGTTGGCTTGTGCCTTACCACCTGACTCCATTACTAGTGTGTCAGCATCCGGTGCTTCGTCAGCAACAACTATATCTAATTCCTCTAAGATTGTAACAATTGGCTCTACTTGTTCAGGGGTTAATAAGTCTTCTGGCAAAAGGTCATTGATTTCAGAGAAAGTTAAGTAGCCTTGCTCCTTGCCTATTGTTATAAGACTATTAAGCGCTAACTTGTGAGCTTCGGTTGTTGTGTTCATATATTTGATTTTTTTTAAAACAGAGGAGGGATTATACCTAAGTCAGAAGATTGATTTAGGCCTTAATTCAGTGCTTTAGAGCCGCTAAACTAATTGGAGTCAGCAAAAATTGTACTAATAGATTGCTCTTCACTGATTCTTCTAATAACATTTGCAAGAGTTTTCGCAATTGACAGCTGTCTAATTTTTTTGCAATCAGTAGCTTTTTGATTTAAAGGTATTGTATTTGTAATTACTATTTCATCCAACTTAGAGTTTCCAATATTCTCAATTGCGCCTCCAGAAAGAACTGCATGTGTTGCATATGCTACAACCTTTTTTGCACCTTTCTCTTTTAGGATTTCTGCTGCTTGGCAGAGTGTTCCACCAGTATCAACCATGTCATCTACCATAATGCAAGTGCGTCCAGAAACATCACCAATTACATTCATAACTTTAACTAAATTAGGTTCCGGACGTCTCTTGTCAATGATTGCTAAATCAGCATCATTAATTCTTTTTGCTGCAGCTCTAGCTCTAGCAACACCTCCAACATCTGGAGAAACCACAACAACGTCTTGGTAATTACAATCCAAGATGTCTTGGATTAGTACCGGTTGTGCATAAATATTATCAATAGGTATATTAAAAAATCCTTGTATTTGATCAGCATGCAGATCCATCGTCAAGATTCGATTAACGCCTGAAGTCTCAATCATTTGGGCTACAAGTTTCGCAGTTATTGGCACACGAGTTAAGCGAGATCGCCTGTCTTGACGAGAGTACCCTAGATAAGGAACTACAGCAGTAATTCTTGCAGCAGATGAGCGTTTAAGTGCATCTACCATTATTAACAATTCCATCAATGTTTCTGCTGTTGAGGGGCCACAAGTTGGCTGAATAATAAAAACATCACAGCCTCGAACGTTGTCTAGAATTTCAACCTGTGATTCACCATCACTAAATTGACCAACAAAGGCTTTACTTTGGGTAATGTTAAGATTCTCAATAATTTCGGAAGAAAGGCTAGGGTTTGCATTTCCGCTAAAGATTTTTATTCTCTCTAAAGACATCCGATTTAGCATTTATTGATGTAGGAGACAATTATACAAACAAATTAGCTAATTAAGCGTAATAGTTTTTTAAATTTATATTTTTGATTTATAGAAGCTGATCAATGAATGGAGTTATATCTTCAGGCTCAACTGTTGAGCTAAAGCGCTTGAAAGGGACTCCATTACGATCAATCAGAAATTTAGTAAAATTCCATTTGATGCTGTTATTTAATTTGCCCTTGAGTTCCTTTTTCAAATATTTGTAAAGAGGATGAACATCAGAGCCATTTACTTCAATCTTTTCAGACAAAGGAAAGGTGACATTATAATTTGTGCTACAAAACTCTTGTATTTCTTCTGAAGTACCAGGCTCCTGTTTTCCAAATTGGTTGCATGGAAAGCCTATTATAACTAGCCCATTATCTTTGTATTCTTGGTAAAGTTTTTCAAGTCCTGTGTAGTGGTAGGTTAGTCCACAATTACTTGCTGTATTGACTATTAAAACTACCTTTCCTTTGAACTCACTTAAAGAAATTTCTTCACCATTAAGTTGATTAATATTAAATTGATAAAATTGTTGACTCATGATTATGCTCCATAATTGATAAGAAGTAGATAAATGAAATTTTTTACCTTATAAGAGTTTAATATTTATTTTAAACAAAAGGATGGCTGGGATGGCAGGATTCGAACCTGCGAATGACGGGATCAAAACCCGTTGCCTTACCACTTGGCGACATCCCAATTGTATAGTGGTGATTTATCAATCGCTTTTGCGACAAAACCTGACCATTTTGATGGCAATTTTTCATTTGCTATCAATGCATCTTTTTCTTTTTCAAAGGCCACAAAAACACAACATCCACTTCCAGTCATTCTTGCAATCCCATGGTGTTTTTCAGTTGAATCTAGGTGAGTTAAAGCCTCTTCTATCTCCCCTTCCAATTGAATTGCAGCATCTAAACAGTCGTTATGTGGATTTGAAACCGATGAAAAGCCTGACATTTTCCTTTGTACTGGCGACATTGTCAATGCCTTATGAGTGAAAATTTCTTGAGTTGATATATATTTATCAATTGAAACAATTAAGTAAAAGTATTTTGGCAAACTTATCGGCGTAAGTATTTCACCAGTACCTTCAGCCCAAGAGCTGTGACCACTAATAAATATTGGAACATCTGAACCTAGAGTTTGTCCTATCTTAAGGAGTTCGGATTTAGATAACTTGAGACTCCATAAGTCATTAAGTGCTATTAATACCGTAGCTGCATTAGAGCTACCACCACCAAGCCCACTACCAGTAGGAATGTTTTTAATAACACCTATATCGACACCATCTTTTGTGCCACTAATTTCTTTCAGGGCATTTGCACTTAGAAGAATTAAGTCTTTATCTTGTGGTATATCTTCATTGCCGTATATTCGATTGATTTGACCATCTTTTCGATAGTTAAAACTTATCTTATCGCCATAATCTAAAAGTTGAAAAATTGTTTGAAGATTATGATAACCATCAGCTCTTTTTGAAATGACATGCAAAAATAGATTAATTTTAGCGGGTGATAGGTGAGTCACTTTATAAGGCAATAAAGTTCTCTCTATAGTGCTTTAGCTCATCAATAGAGTCATAGATATCAGACAATGCTAGGTGTCTAGATTTTTTATATGAGTCCGAAATAATATTTGGCTTCCAGCGAACTGCTAGCTCTTTTAATGTTGAGACGTCAATATGTCGGTAGTGGAAAAAATTTTCAAGATCTGGCATATAGTTGTACAAGAACCTCCTGTCTTGACAAATTGAATTACCACACATAGGAGAGGCACCTAAATCAACATACTTCATAAGGAAATTTAACGTTTGGGATTCAGCTTCAGCTATAGAAATTTTACTTTCCTGAACCCTTTTAACTAGACCAGAGCGATTATGCTGATTGGTATTCCATTCATCCATCCCGTTAAGAATTTCATTGCTTTGATGGATGGCTATTGAAGGACCTTCATCTACTACATTAAGTTGCGCATCAGTTACAACTGTTGCGATTTCAATAATGACATCATGCTCAGGAATTAGGCCTGTCATTTCAAGGTCTATCCAGATAAGATTTGTTTTTTTATTCATTATTATTTAACTATTGCTGATCTTAATATATTCATCAAGTTTTTTTTGTGAACTTCCATCTGATAGGACTTGATTTGCTCTATCAATTCCTGATTGAAGTGACGTGGTTAATCCGCTAACATATATTGCGGCACCCGCATTCAAAGAGATAATGTTTTTTGCTGTCCCATTTCTCCCCGAGAAAGCCTCAGTAATTAGTGCAAGTGAGGCATCGGCATTGTCAGCTCTAATATCTTTTAAATCTCCCAATGTAAGACCAAAGTCTTCAGGGTGAACTGAATAAGTTGAAACAACTCCATCTTTTAATTCAGCAACATATGTTTTATCAGCAATCGAGAATTCATCAAGACCATCGTCAGAATGTATAACCATAACATGTCGAGATCCAAGTCCTTTTAGAACATTAGCTATAGGCTCAACTAAGTTTTTATCATAGACACCCATTATTTGATTTGGAGCTTTAGCTGGGTTAGTGAGTGGACCTAAGACATTAAATATTGTTCTAACTGCCAGCTCTTTTCTTGGCCCAATAGCGTGCTTCATAGCGCTATGATGTGCTGGTGCAAACATAAAACCCACACCTATCTGCGCAATGCATTCACTAATAAGACTTGGACTTAAGTTAAGATTAACTCCTGCAGACTCTAAAACATCTGCACTTCCAGATTTTGATGAGATAGAGCGGTTGCCATGCTTAGCAACCTTGCCACCTGCAGCGGCAACAACAAATGCTGAAGCTGTAGAAATATTGAACAACCCCAGTCCATCACCACCTGTGCCGCAAGTATCAAAGGTCTCCCCGATACTTCCAGGTAACTTTACAGAGTTTTCACGCATCGCTCTAGCAAAACCAACTATCTCCTCCGGACGCTCTCCCTTCATTACAAGCGTTGAAAGAAAAGCTCC
>NZUR01000023.1 GCA_002698045.1 Thiotrichales bacterium
CATCATTTTGTTTGCAATTATCCGATCAGACTTAAGCCATTACTGACTTCTGGAGTGAATTGATCGACATCTTGGAATGGAAATATTTGCTTTTTTCTGTGTATATTTTTAATAGTGCTTAGATTTTGGTTTACCGCACCACTTGATAGAACCATAAAAGAAGGAGCTGATAGTTCTTGAAGTTCTGGTGAAAGATATCCTGACTTAATCACCAGTAGTTGGAAGTCCTTAAGGTTTATTTTTAGTGAATCAAAGTCAGCTAGATTATGAAAAGGCCTCCTTAATTCAGAGATTATAATTGTTGTATTTTTTACTTTAACGACAGCACAATGGTTTTCAAAGTACACATCCTCAGCAGTAAGTTTTAGTGATGGTCCGCCACCTCCAAAACTACCGCCAAGATTGAATTGATTGCCTTTTTTGAGCTCATCGTAGCTAGATTTTGATGCGATACCAGCAAATAAAGCATCTTTGATATTTGACTCTAAGACTGCTTTTAGAACATCAACCCTGTCACCAACACCTCCTGCAGTTGGATTATCTCCACTATCTGCAATGATTGAAAAATCTTCTCCAAGCCAATTAATAGCATCATAAATATTTCCAGATTTCATATCAGATTTAAGCTCTTTACGATTGTCCCAATAAAGTTTAGCAATGTTTCTGCAAACAACACTTCCTGATTCTTGGTTCGTGCATGTAACCACAGATGATGCGGTTGCCCTTTTTGTATCAGCCCAAACATAGCCAATCATAAGATTAGAGTCAAGAATATTTGGTTCTTGATTATAAAGCTCAAGACTTTCATAGATGGATTTACAAGGCTCTACAAAAGTTGACGACATCTCTCCTGAAACCAATACTGGAATTGGAGACCATACAACGCAAGGCTTGTAATTACCATTGAGTGCTTTAGCGAGCATCTGCGATGATCGCCAATAGGTTCCCTTGACATCAATGTGAGGAGCAGTTCTAAAGGCTGCAAAGGCATCAATATTGCTAACAATCTTATTGGTGACTTGTCCGTGTAAGTCAAAGCTTGCTGAAATGATACATTTCTGTCCAACCACCTCACGAACTGAAGCAATCCATTCTCCTTCCGGGTCATCAATACCATCAACATACATAGCACCATGCATCAAAAGAAGGACACCATCTATTGTGCCTAATGCCTTAAGTTCTTTAATGAATTGATCTTTTACTTTAAAAAAGTAGCTGCTCTCAATTGGCCCGCCAGGTACAGACTTATTGAAGAAAATAGGATGAGCTTGAATATTGTAATCATCAAAAGGATACTCAACCAGGTCAAGCAGTGCTTGACCTTGAAGGCTTAGAAAGTCACCTTCCTTTTGATAAAGTGGCGAATAACTGCTGCACTCTGTGCTAATACCGCCAATGGCAATTTTTTTAGAAGCCATTCAGTATGAATTAAAAGTTAATTAACTCCAGCCAGTTACTACTTTGACCTCTATAAACTCATTTAACCCTAATGATCCACCTTCTCGACCAATTCCAGAGTGCTTATAGCCTCCAAATGGCGCTCCCATTGCTGCTCCATTACCGTTAACTTCAACAGTCCCTGAGAGTAGTTTTTTAGATACTCGTCTGGCTCTTTCTGGGTCCTGTGTCTGTATATAGTTCGAAAGCCCGTATGGCGTGTCATTGGCAATCTCGATTGCTTCCTCTTCAGTATCAAATGGAATGATTGATAGAACTGGGCCAAATATTTCAGTTCGAGCAATCGTCATTTGGTTATTAACGTCAGCAAAGATAGTTGGTTTCACAAAATATCCAGTCTCTAGACCTTCTGGCTTTCCAGTGCCACCAGTTACAAGAGTAGCATTTTCATCAATACCAGCCTGAATCAAGGTTTGAATTTTGTCAAATTGTAGCTGAGATATAATTGGCCCTATATGTCTTCCTTGCTTAGAGGCAATGTCAACATCGGTTGAGTTTGCAGTCTCCTTGGCTATTTCAACAGCCTGATCATAGATAGAACGCTCTACAAGCATTCTTGTCGGTGCATTGCAGGATTGTCCAGTATTGTTAAAGCAGTGCCTAACACCTCTCTTTACAGCTTTTTCATCTGCATCAGCAAAGATGATATTAGCACCCTTACCGCCGAGCTCTAGTCCAACCCTCTTAAAGTCATCCGCTGCATTGTGAGAAATCAAAGCGCCAGCTCTAGTTGAACCCGTAAAAGACACCATATCAATATCTGGGTGAGAAGTAAGTTGACTTCCAACCCCTGCACCATCTCCATTAACAAGATTAAATACGCCAGCAGGGCATCCAGCTTCTTCAAGCATTTCAGCAAAAATTATAGAATCCAGAGGTGCCAGTTCAGAAGGCTTTAAGACCATCGTACATCCCGCAGCGAGTGCAGGAATAACTTTAAGCGCAACTTGGCTGATAGGCCAATTCCAAGGCGTAATTAGGGCACAAACGCCTTTTGGCTCATAAAATAATTGATTATCTGAATCATCTAACTTCTCTTCAAACTCAAACTTTCTAAGTTGGATAAGAAAATCTTCAATAGCGAATGTCCCAGCAGTAGCTTGAGATGATTTAGAAAAATCAATAGGCGCACCCATTTCCATTGAGATTACTTCAGCCATGTCATCCATCCTTCTTTCATAGATAGNATAAAGTCTTTCTAGTAGAGCTATTCTGTCAGCTTTTGTTGANGTAGACCAAGAAGGTAANGCTGCTCTTGCTGCAGCTACTGCTGCGTCTGTATCTGCTTGTGAACCAAGAGAAATAACTGCACATACTGTTTCGTCAGATGGGTTAATGACATCAAAGTCATTTTTAGTTGAAGGCTCAACCCACTGGCCATTAATATAAAATTTTCTATTATTTAGCATTTTTTGTCTCCTAATTAGAGTGTAGAGAATATATTAAGAAATTTTTGATGTCAAGGAAAATATCTAAACAGTTTTTTAGATACTTGCTAACTTCTCAACTGATAATTTAATGTTGTCCATACTGGTCGCAAAGGAAAGTCTTACATACCCAGGTGCGCCAAAAGCTGAACCAGGAACCANAGCTAAGTTAAGCTTTTCAAGACAATAGGTTGAAAACTCTACGTCATCTTTGAGACCAATACGNTCAATAAGACCTTGAACCCTTGGAAANGAATAAAATGCACCGCCAGATCTNGGACACTCGATACCATCGATTGCGTTAAGGCTCTCTACAAGAAATTCATGTCGACGCTCAAACGCTTCAACCATCATTTTAATGAAAGATTGATCACCTGTAATCGCTTCAAGTGCCGCAGCCTGTGAGATTGAGCTTGGGTTAGAAGTAGATTGTCCTTGAATCTTTTTCATGGCCTTAATAACTGCCTCAGGTCCTGCTGCATAGCCGATTCTCCAGCCAGTCATCGCATAAGCCTTGGAGACGCCATTCAGAATCACAGTTCTGTCTTTAAGCTTTGGACAAGCCATAGCAATGTTAACAAACTCATCATCGCNCCAGCGAATATGTTCATAAATATCATCACTTATAATGAATACATGTGGGTGCCTCTCAAGTACCACTCCAAGCGCTTCAATTTCAGACGTACTATAGACTGAACCTGTAGGGTTTGAAGGGCTATTAAGAACCAGAAGTTTTGATTTGCTAGTGATGCTAGCTTCAAGTTGCTCAGGAGAAATTTTGAAGTCTTGATCTAATCCAGCATCTATAAAGATAGGTGTTGCATCTGCAAGGATTGCCATATCAGGATAAGAAACCCAGTAAGGCGAAGGAATAATGACTTCATCACCTTCATTAAGGATAGCCTGACATAGATTATAAAAAACCTGCTTACCTCCGCAAGAGACCATAACTTCATTCGCCGAGTAGTTAAGACCGTTCTCTCTTTTGAATTTCTCGCACACTGCTTTTTTTAGTTCAGCCGTTCCGTCAGCAGGAGTGTATCTAGTCTCTCCAGCACCAATTGCATGAATCGCTGCCTTTTGAATATTAGTTGGAGTGTCAAAGTCTGGCTCACCTGATCCCATAGAAATAATTTGGATTCCTTGAGATTTCAACTCTTTAGCTTTATCACTAACCGCCATAGTTGCTGATGGCTTAACTTTTTGTACTCGATTTGATAAGATAGTTGACATTTACTGNGCTCTTTAAATAGTTTAAAATTGAGGGTTTGTTATTTTAATGAAAAACTGCCAATAATGGCTAGAAAATTTCAACTCAAATCGAATTTTTCGCCTAAGGGTGACCAACCTGAGGCGATACAAAAACTACTTGATGGAATCAACTCTGGGCAGAAGTATCAAACCTTAGTTGGGGTCACCGGTTCAGGTAAAACGTTTACCCTTGCAAATGTCATAGATAAGAGNCAAAAACCGAGCCTCATAATGGCTCCGAACAAAACATTAGCTGCTCAGCTTTATAGTGAAATGAAGGAGTTCTTTCCAGACAATGCAGTCGAGTATTTTGTCTCTTATTATGATTACTATCAGCCAGAGGCTTATGTTCCTGCTTCTGATACTTATATCGAAAAAGATGCATCGATCAATGAACAGATTGAGCAAATGAGACTTTCCGCCACTAAGTCACTTCTTGAGCGCAGAGACGTCATCATAGTAGCAAGCGTCTCTGCGATCTATGGACTTGGTGACCCTGAAAGCTACATGAAGATGCTTCTGCATTTAACGGTTGGCGAGATTACTAAGCAGAGGGAAATTCTTGCAACCTTATCAAAAATGCAGTATTCACGAAACGATGTCACTTTAATTCGAGGTCATTTTAGAGTCAAGGGAGAAGTAATTGATATATTCCCAGCTGATTCTGAAGAAAGGGCAATTAGAATTGAGATGTTTGATGACGAAGTGGAAAATCTTTCATGGTTCGANCCATTGACTGGTGAAAAACTNAAGTCTCTACAGAGAGTCACTATTTACCCAAAAACTCACTATGTAACTCCAAAGTCAACTATTTTGAATATTCTTGATGATATAAAGGTAGAACTTGGAAAACGAAAAAAAGANCTACTATCTCAAAACAAGTTAGTCGAAGAACAGAGACTTTCACAACGAGTTATTCAAGACATGGAGATGATGAGAGAGCTTGGCTATTGCTCAGGTATTGAGAACTACTCACGCTACTTATCTGGTCGCAAGCCTGGCGAACCACCACCAACTCTGTTCGACTATATGCCAGACGATGCACTCATTATTCTTGATGAGTCTCATGTTTCTGTGAGTCAAATAGGNGGTATGTACAATGGTGACAGGGCGCGTAAAACAACGCTCGTTGATTTTGGATTTCGTCTACCTTCTGCNCTTGATAATAGACCGTTAAGGTTTGAAGAATTTTCTGAAAAACTGAACCAATGTATCTTAGTATCTGCAACCCCTGCAAACTTTGAGTTAGAGGTTTCTACGGTTATTGCAGAGCAGATTGTAAGACCAACTGGTTTATTGGACCCATCTATCGATGTTCGAGCTGTTGAGACTCAGGTTGATGATCTGTTGTCTGAAATTCATAAAAGAGTTGCAGTTAAAGAGCGCGTACTGGTAACCACTCTCACNAAGNGGATGTCTGAGCAGCTTAGTGATTACTTAAATGACCATAATGTTAAAGTTAGGTATTTACACTCTGATATTGATACCGTTGAAAGGGTAGAAATTATTCGTGATCTACGTCTCGGTGTATTTGATGTTCTTGTCGGTATTAACCTTCTCAGAGAAGGGCTTGATATTCCAGAAGTCTCGTTAGTTGCAATTCTAGATGCTGATAAGGAAGGTTTTTTAAGGTCAGAGCGATCACTCGTTCAAACAATGGGTAGAGCTGCAAGGCACATTAATGGAAGCGTCATTTTGTATGCAGATAGGATTACTAACTCNATGCAAAGNGCAATGGATNTTACTNGTGGAAGAAGAAATAAGCAGGAAGCNTANAATAAAAAATACGNGATAATACCTAAAGGNATAGTCAAGCCAATTGTTNATATANTGGATACNGATCTTTCAGCATCAGAAATTGATGAAATGAGCTCAGAGGTTATACAAGTTCGATTATCTCCTGTTCAGCTTGCTAAAGAGTTAAAGCGTCTTGAAAAAGAGATGTATAAGTTTGCAGAACATTTAAAATTTGAACAAGCTGCAGATACAAGAAATCAAATTAAACGCCTACGAGATGGACAATTTAAATAACACAACCTTAAATATTACAGAAATTTTCTACTCCCTTCAAGGTGAAGCAAAGGAAGTAGGTATTCCGACTGTTTTTGTACGCTTAACGGGTTGCCCTCTCAGGTGTAATTATTGTGATACTGCTTATGCATTCAAAGGTAATAACCCTTTGTCGATTGAAAGCATTATGGAGCAGATTGCAAAATACAACACACGCTATGTTTGCATTACTGGTGGTGAACCAATGGCTCAAAGCAATTGTCTTATTTTATTAGATACTCTTATTGAAGCTGGATACAAGGTTTCAATGGAGACAAGTGGCAGTATTGATATCTCGCCGGTCAATAAAAAAGTATCAGTTGTTATGGATCTAAAAACACCTTCATCGACTGAACAAAGCCAAAATAGATATGAAAATATTGCGCTTTTAGAGAGTAAAGATCAGCTCAAGTTTGTTATTGCTTCAAGATCAGATTTTGATTGGTGCTGCAGTATCTTAAAAAACTATAATATTCTTTCAGATGTCCTTTTTTCGCCAGTATATGAAAGTCTAAAGCCAGTTGATTTAGCAGACTGGATTTTAGAAAAACAGCTCAATGTTCGCCTCCAAGTTCAATTACATAAGCTACTTTGGGGTGATGAAAAAGGCAAATAATCTATTTTCTAGTTTTAAAAACATGATACTATTATTTTTTTAACCATCTGATTCTTATGTTAAATATTAATTTTCCTAAATCAATTAGTATCTTGCTTATTGCCTTTCTTTTATCTTCATGCTCTCCAAGTGTTGTTGATTTATCTCTTTACACAACGGATATTAAAATTGCTCAAGAGGGTGAAGTAATTGAAGTACCTGTAAGAGCTTCTTTTACTCTCTATGGTGAAGATGATGGTGAATTAACTAGAGCCAGCTCTATTGCTGAAAAATACCTATCTAAAGACTCAATATTTTCTCAATCTTCAGGTGATTGGGGGGAAACACTTGTTATTGAAACAACAATTCCAATAGGCACTTTAGAAAACTTACAAAATTATTTAGTAAGTAATAATCGAGTTGCTGTTTTACTTATTGAAGCTAATAGTAATAGTGAGGTTGAGGTTAGCTTAAGGCCAACAGATTATGCGGATGCTTTAAATAGTGAATTAAGTGATATTAACTTTATGCTGGGTTTTGAGTTGCCAGGCGATACTACAAATTTTAGAATAATAAGTGATAGTAGAAATGATGTTCAAGTCGACGCAACTGCGGTTTTTGTGTCTGAGAAACCTTATCTATATTTCTCAAAAATTTTGAAAAGAAGAGGTGAAGCTGAAATAGTTTTTAAAGGTTCTACGGATAGCGTTTACAGTGAAATTTATCCAGTCGTTAATATCAACTATCCTTGATAAATTTTTTACCCTGAAATGCTTCCTTCAATTCTTGCTTTTGCTTTATCAATAGCAACGTGATATTGAGGGTCTTCTAGGACGTTTACCTCCACTAAATGCTTTGCCGTTTTGAGTAACAGTCGACACTCAGAGCTTAGGTGTATCAAATGCAATGTTTTTCCTGACTTCTGGTANCGATCAGCGAGNTTATCNATGGCCTGNATGGCAGAGTGATCCATTACCCGNGAGTCTTGAAAGTCTATATAAACATTTTTTGGATCTTGCTTTGGAGTAAAAATGGCGTGAAAGGTATTAATTGATGCAAAAAATAATGCNCCATGGAGCTTNTANGTCTTTTTNCCNTCTGATTCATTCTCNTCAACGGAGTGTATTTTTCCTGCTGATTCCCAAGCAAACGATAGGGCAGACATAATTACGCCTGCAATAACCGCAAGTGCCAGATTATCAGTTAAAACAGTAATAACTGCAACGGATATACCAACAATGATGTCGGGAACTGGNACTTTGCCAAATAAGCGAAAAGATCCCCACTCGAAGGTGCCAATAACGACCATCATCATGACACCAATCAGGACTGCCACTGGAATCATTTCGATATATTTAGAGAGGTAAAGTATAAAAAATAGTAACACTACGGAGGCTACTATTCCGGATAACCTTCCTCGACCTCCTGACTTAATATTAATTAAACTTTGCCCAACCATTGCGCAGCCACCCATTCCACCAAAAAGACCGGTCACTGTATTGGCAACTCCCTGTCCAATACATTCNCGGTTTGGTTGGCCTGTGGTTTCTGTTAAATCGTCAATCAAGTTAAGTGTTAATAAACTCTCAATAAGTCCAACTAGCGCCATAACAATCGCATAAGGAAAGACGATTTTTAGCATCTCAATATTAATTGGTACGTCAGGNAAGTGGAATGGAGGAAATACGCCACCAATAGGTGAAATATCTCCAACAGTTCTAGTATCAAGTCCTAGAAATAANACCGCTACTGTGCCAATTACAATAGCAACTAAGGTTGATGGTACAGNGCGAGTNAGCTTAGGTAAAAAGTGAATAATTGTCATTGTAATTNCAACAATTACTANCATTAAAAATAAAGGGGNTCCAGTAATCCATTCACCTGNAACTTTAAATTGTTTTACTTGNGNTAAAAAGATAACAATNGCTAGACCATTTACGAAGCCTAAAAAAACTGGGTGAGGAACAAGTCGAATAAATTTACCCATCCTTAATAGNCCNAAAATAATCTGAATAAGCCCAGTTAAAACGACAGCGGCAAATAAGTATTCCACACCATGAANGGCAACNAGGGTTCCAATGACTACTGCAATAGCTCCTGTNGCNCCAGAAATCATGCCAGGTCTNCCACCAATGATCGAAGTAACCAGTCCAATAGTGAAGGCTGCATAAAGACCAACCAAAGGATTTAATCCTGCCAAAAGAGCAAATGCAACGGCCTCAGGAACTAATGCCANNGCNACTGTAAGGCCAGACAAGATATCGTTTTTCGCGTTACTAGGAACGCGCTTATGTATTAGCTTAAACATTATTTCCTTTTAGATTGTCTTGTAACTAAGGCTTTGCAGCAGGTACAGACGGTGTGGTTGATATTACATCAGCGTTTTGAGCGCGATGTCTGAGGGCGTGGTCCATTAATGTAATTGCAAGCATTGCTTCTGCGATCGGGGTAGCTCTAATGCCTACGCAAGGGTCATGTCTTCCAGTAGTGCTAATCTCAGTCGCTTTGCCTTCTTTATTAATAGTATCAGCGGTAATTCGTATGCTTGAAGTTGGCTTTAAGGCGATAGAAATTAAAAGNTCTTGACCAGAGCTNATNCCNCCAAGTATCCCACCCGAATTATTNGAAGTAAAACCCTCAGGTGTTATTGGGTCTCTATGAACNGAGCCTTTTTGATTAACAACCTCAAAGCCAGCNCCTATTTCAATCCCTTTTACNGCATTAATNCTCATCATTGNATGAGCAATGTCAGCATCAAGTCTGTCNAATATAGGCTCACCTAGTCCTGTAATCATATTACTTGCAACGATATTAATTCTTGCTCCAATCGAGTCNCCAGACTTTCTAAGATTATCCATGTANTCTTCGAGCTCACTTACTTTGCCAGCATCTGGANAAAAGAAAGGGTTGTTGTGTACTTCTTTCCAATCAAAGTTTTCAAAAGCGATAGAGCCTAGTTGGGCTAAGTAGCCATGAATCTCAATACTGTACTTTTCTTTTAGGTATTTTTTAGCAATTCCTCCAGCGGCAACTCTTATTGCTGTTTCTCTAGCAGATGATCGACCACCACCNCGGTAATCCCTGAGNCCATANTTTTGTTGGTAAGTGAAGTCCGCATGNCCAGGTCTAAAAGAGTTAGCAATATTNGTGTAGTCCCTTGGNCTTTGGTCCGTGTTTTCAATTAAAAGACCGATAGGGGTTCCTGTAGTAATNCCTTCAAANGTTCCAGATANGATTTTAATTGTGTCCGACTCTCTTCTNTGGGTAGTGTGCCTTGAACTTCCAGGCTTTCTTAANTTTAGATCACCTTGCAAGTCTTCTTCAGTCAGTGCCATTCCTGGCGGGCAACCATCAACAATACCAATGAGAGCATNGCCGTGGCTCTCGCCAGCAGTTGTTAAAGTAAATAGTTTTCCAAATGAATTACCAGACATTGTCTATTGAAGTGCGTTGTTTAGATGGCNAATATTATACCAGTGGCAGCTTTTATTTCGAAAAAGATTGATTAATCACCTAGATAAAGAGATGCTATTCAGCANCTTTTTTTATTAGGTACTATTTTATTTTAGGANATCATCGAAATAGAAGTATTTGGTGCCCTGGGCGAGATTTGAACTCACGACCCCTCGCTTAGGAGGCGAGTGCTCTATCCAGCTGAGCTACCAAGGCAAGGTTACTATTATTGCCAGTTATGTGTATTAATTCAAGAGATTATTTGATTAATAATGTAATTGGCATCTAAGTAGTCAATATTAATCTTCTTNAGTTTGTCATCAGTATTNAATACTAAGGATGGAAANCCNTTNNTACTAATCGATTGTGCTAGNTTAATTTCATTAAGCANAGTCTCATTNACTTTAGTTGACCTTAAGTCTTTTTTGAATCTNTCAGTATCTAGACCTAAATCGNTAGCAATCTTTATTAAAACATCTTCATTTGAAGGGTTTTGGGCGTTTAGGTAATAGGCTTGCTGTATTGCGGTGATCATTGATTGCTCTATCTCAGGGCGTTGATTTTTTGCACAAATGACAGCTCTGCATGATGGGTAAGTTGAGCGCTTAGGTTCACATAATGTCCAGAAATCATAATTAAATTTTGTACCCGGAATGATCTCTTGAATTCTTTTCCAGTTGCCTATGACATATTCACGTGTTTCAGGAGGCATTATTATTTTGCTATCAGGTGCTAATCCACCCAGTAAATAGTTAGTGTTTATTTGTATGGGTAGTGTCTCTCTAACTTTTGTCCAAGTTGGGTTAAATGCCCAGCACCAAGAGCACATTGGGTCATGAATATAGTAGAGAGTATTGTTGGCTAATTTCAATGAAAAAAAACAAAAAAAGTATATAATGATTTTATAGGGGTAAACATTAGTGGAGTAAAGATATGAAGATAATTTTAAAAAGTATAGTAGTTATTTCTTTTTTTATAACGTCTCAACTTGCTTTCGCTGGAAGCTTTGTAGACTCTGCAACTGTGACTTCAGTTGAAAAGGTCTATAAACAATATAGGGTTGATGAGCCTTATCAGGAATGCTATATCAAAGAAACCATTCAAAATGGTGATGGCAGTGCTACTAATGAAATTATGGGTGCAATTCTTGGTGGAGCTATAGGTAATCAGTTTGGAGAAGGTGATGGTAATGATGCAATGACCTTGGCAGGAATATTTCTTGGGGCATCGATAGCAAATGATGCTGAGAAAGCTAATGCTGCGAATCAAGTTGTTGTAAGTCAGGAAGTTTGTGAAAACAAAGTTAGGCAGAGAATCGAAAAAAGATTAAGCCATTATATGATTCACGTGGACTATGATGGTAATGATGTATCCTTTACGAGTAAAAAGAGACCATATGATGATGTAATCAAAGTAAAGGTTACTATTAGCTCGTTAGATGATTAGATAGGTAATTCTAATAATCTTCTACATATTTCTTGCAGCAGTAATTATTTTTACTGCTGTATTTTTTTATGTTTCATCAATCATAGCGACTCCACCCAATGGAAGGGCGATACACTTTGCTGATAAAGACAATTCAGAAACCGGGCGAGTGATTGCTTGTATTGGAGACTCACTAACTCATGGAAATATTGGTGATTGTTGGGTTGAGAGTCTTCGTCAAGAGTTTCCAAAAGATATATTTCTTAATGAAGGAATAAATGGTGACGTTGTCTGGCAAGTTCATCAAAGGATTGAACCAATTTTGAAATGTAAGCCAGATATCGCTATCATAATGATTGGTAGTAATGACGCCATGGCGTCATTTAATAAAAATTCAGGTGAGCGCTATAAACGCAACAATAGTTTGCCTGAAGTACCAACATTTGAAAACTATCAAAAGTTATTGTCAAAGTTAATTGATCATCTAAGTGCAATACCCAAAATTGTTCTATGCACACTTCCTCCAATTGGAGAGCATCAAGATTCATCTATAAATCAGCACATTAATACCTTTAATGACTGCATAAAATTAACGGCTCTAGAAAAGAACATTTCTCTTTTGCCAGTTTCAGATTCTCTTTGGGATGAGCTAGATAAAAGACTCTATCCTTTAAGGAGTGACTATAACCCAAATACACTGCCAATATTGCGAAGAATTTATGGTGGCGTAATACACCACTATATTTTTAAAAAATCTTGGGACAAGGTTGCTGAGTCAAAAGGCCAGTGGCTATTATTTGACCAAATACATTTAGGTGAACGCGCTGCAAAAATTATTTATAAGCTTACTAAAAACTATATTTCTTCTAGCTAATCATAGACTCTCATTCCAAAGTATAATTTGTTGCCATATTATTTAACAATATTGATTTATTGTTTCTGAAGTTTGAAGAGGATTTATGAAAGATATTAATGTTGAAGATCGTTTAATTTTTGCGCTCGACGTTCCTGAAGTTGCTCAAGCCAAGGATATTGTCACCGAACTTGATGATAGTGTAAATTTTTATAAAATTGGTATGGAACTTCTGATGACGGGTCAGTACTTTGAGTTGTTAAATTGGCTAATAGAAAAAGATAAAAAAGTTTTTGTTGATTTGAAGTTTTTTGATGTTCCTGAGACTGTAGGCAGAGCAATTGCAAGGTTGAGTGATTATGGGGCTACTTTTGCTACCATTCATGGCAATCAGGCATTAATGGAAAAAGCAGCAGAAAACAAAAATAATTTAAAAATTCTAGCGGTTACAGCCTTAACGAGCCTAGATAGAGGTGACCTTGATGATCTGGGCTTTGATTGT
>NZUR01000024.1 GCA_002698045.1 Thiotrichales bacterium
AATACGATTCGAACGTATGACCTACGGCTTAGAAGGCCGTTGCTCTATCCAGCTGAGCTATGGGCGCAATAACTTTGCTTTTATAAAGTTTAGGCTTTCACTTTTAACAAATTTTTGGTCGGAGTGGAGGGATTTGAACCCCCGACCACCTGGTCCCAAACCAGATGCGCTACCAAACTGCGCTACACTCCGAAAGATGTGTAATTATACTTTGATAGACTCCTTAGTCAATCCCTAATTCAGACCATATTCGATCAATTTTATTTATTATTTATTAAAATAGTTTTTATGTACTTTTGCCTCTTCTGAATTTGCATAAATAACCTTAATATTGTCTTTATTCTCTCTATTTTTTTTAACTAGAGATGGGTCACTCATCTGAGGCTTAGTGTTTGTTTCTTCATTAAATAGAATTGATTGACCACCAGTCATTGCAATATAGACTTGGGCTAGTATTTGAGCATCAAGGAGAGCTCCATGTCTAGTTCGTGCACTAGTGTCGATACCGAAGCGTCGACATAAGGCATCAAGGTTATGCATTGTGCCAGGACGCTGCTCTTTAGATAATTCTAATGTATCAATTACAGGACATAAGTCTTCAATTTTTTTCTTTATGCCAATCATTTTAAGTTCGTTATTAAGAAAGCCTAAATCAAACGGTGCGTTATGAATTATTAACGTTGAGCCATCGATAAAAGAAAGAAGGTCTTCAGATAATTGATTAAATTGAGGCTTATTAATCAAAAATTTATCTGTTATTCCATGAATGTTAACGGACTCACCAACATTTCTATTAGGCTGAATATATTTATGAAACTCTGTGTTTGTTATTTCTCTATTTAGAATTTGAACGGCACCAACTTCAATAATACGGTGACCTTCTTTAGGGTTAATACCAGTTGTCTCTGTGTCAAGCACAATAAGTCTTTCCATGTTGGGCATAATAACGTAAAATTGATTCATTTTATCATCTGATTTATAAAGGTTAATTAAGATTATGGCAAGAGTAACGGTAGAAGATTGTTTAGATAAAGTAGAGAATAGATTTCAATTAGTTTTGATTGCTGCAAAACGTGCGCACCAGTTAAATTCTGGAGGATACAGAACAACCCTTGATGTCGGGAAAGATAAGCCAACGGTATTAGCCTTGAGAGAGATAGAGGCTGACCTAATTGATGCGTCTATTTTGACTGAAGAATACGCAATGGAAGAAGAGCTTAATGCTCATGATAAACTCACCCAAGAAGCTAAGATGAGTGAGGTAGAGGCCGAGCTATCTGAAGTAACTCTTGATGTTAAAGCAGAAAGTGATGATTTGGCAATAAAGGAAGAGGACGAGTAAAACTTTTTCTTTTGCTTATAGAAAATGACGCATTTGCGTCATTTTTTTTGTAAGATTCAATTTATTTTTTTCTTAATTCCTTTTGATGACTTTGGTAACATGGTTTTTTTGTTATATCAATATTAAGAGGAATGACATGACATACCCAATCATGCAAAGTGATAGAGAGCCATTAATTAATGCTGAGACTTATCAGTCTATGTATGAGCATTCAATAAATAATCCGGATGAATTTTGGGCAGAGAAAGCCGAGACTTTTCTTGATTGGGGTAGAAAATGGGACAAAGTTTCTGACGTTGATTTTTCAAAAGGTAAGATTGCTTGGTTTGAAGGCGCAACTTTAAACGTTTCATACAATTGTCTAGATCGCCACTTACCTAAGCGTGCTGACCAAGTGGCAATTATTTGGGAGGGTGATGATCCAAATTCTAGTGAGTCAATAACCTATAAAGAGCTTCATAAGAGGGTTTGCAAATTTGCAAATGGTATGAAAGATTTGGGGGTTGTAAAGGGCGACCGTATTTGTTTGTATATGCCTATGATTGTTGAGGCAACTATTGCTATGCTTGCATGTGCAAGGCTTGGAGCAATTCATTCAGTTGTTTTTGGTGGGTTTTCACCTGATGCACTCAGAGATAGAATTCTTGATAGTGAGTGTAAATTAGTCGTTACTGCTGACGAGGGAGTTCGTGGCGGTAAATCTGTCCCATTAAAAGCTAATGTAGATGTAGCTACAAAAGATTGCGATTGTGTTGATTTTATTGTAGTTGTTAAAAGAACTGGTGGAGAGGTAAGTTGGAATGAGAGAGATGTTTGGTATCACAATCTAGTAGAAGATGCATCAGATAATTTTCCGTGTGAAATGTTTGACGCTGAAAATCCTTTATTTATTCTTTATACCTCAGGCTCAACAGGAAAGCCAAAAGGAGTTCTTCATACTTCGGGTGGTTATTTGCTCTATGCGGCAATGACTCATAGATACACTTTTGACTATCAAGAGGGTGATATCTATTGGTGTACTGCAGATGTCGGCTGGGTTACAGGCCACTCCTATATTGTCTATGGGCCACTTGCAAATGGTGGGACAACTTTAATGTTTGAAGGAATTCCTACTTACCCAGATGCGTCAAGGTTTTGGCAGGTTGTTGATAAGCATCAGGTTAATATTTTTTATACTGCTCCAACAGCAATTAGAGCTTTAATGGGTGCAGGAAATGAACTTGTTCAAAAGACCTCTAGATCTAGTTTAAAGATTTTAGGTACTGTCGGAGAACCTATAAATCCTGAAGCATGGGAATGGTATTACAACGTTATAGGTGAAAAAAAGTGTCCAGTTGTTGATACATGGTGGCAAACCGAAACAGGTGGACATATGATTACACCGATGCCTTTTGCAACTCCTTTAAAGCCTGGTTCGGCAACTAAGCCATTTTTTGGAGTTGAGCCACAAGTCTTAAGTGAAAGTGGTGAAGTATTAGAAGGCGAGGCTTCAGGAGTACTTGTGCTTGCTCGCTCTTGGCCGGGTCAAATGAGGACTTTATATAACAACCATGAGCGATTTATGGATGCTTATTTTACAACCTATCCAGGGAAGTATTTTGCAGGTGATGGTGTTAAGCGCGACTCTGATGGCTATTACTGGATCACTGGAAGAGTCGATGATGTTTTAAACATATCTGGACATCGTCTTGGAACAGCAGAAATTGAATCTGCCCTAGTCCTTCATAGAAATGTCAGTGAAGCTGCAGTTGTTGGTATGCCTCACGATATAAAAGGACAAGGTATTTATGCTTATGTATCTCTTATGGCTGGAGCTGATGGTACAGGTGAGCTTAAAAAAGACCTCGTGGCTCTTGTTAGAAAAGAGATTGGGCCAATTGCAACGGTTGATAAAATTCAATTTGCACAAGGCCTTCCAAAAACAAGGTCTGGAAAAATTATGAGACGTATTCTAAGAAAAATAGCTGAGAATGATTATTCTAATTTGGGAGATACTTCAACTCTAGCTGAGCCGGGCGTTGTTGATGATCTAATTTCCAACAGAGTTAAATAATTACAATCTCATAGGCCAATAAATATAGCTAGTAACCATGAATGCGATACTTTATTTCATAGTATTACTTGCCTGGGGGTCGTCATGGTTCGCTATTAGTTTTCAGTTGGGTGATGTTGCGCCTCAGGTTTCAATAGCTTGGCGTTTTTTGCTTGCATCGTTTATGCTTTTTATTTGGTGCTATGCACGAGGCCTTAAACTTTCTTTTTCTTGGCGAGCACATTCCAGCTGGCTTTTATTAGGATTTTTTCTATTTTGTGTTAACTATATTTGCGCTTACTTTGGAACTTTTTACTTAGCATCAGGTTTAGTTTGTCTTATTTTCTCAACTCTTACTTTGTTTACTGTTTTTAATGGTTTTATTTTTTTTAAAAAACCCATTAGACTGCCCATATTGTTTGGCGCAATAGTTGGTATTTTAGGGTTGTCAATTATATTCTCAAATGAGATTAGTAATACTGATTGGTCTCTAGAATCAGGAATTGTAAAAGGCTTTCTTTGGATGCTTCTTGCAACTTTCTTTGCCTCAATAGGTATGTTACTATCTGGTCAAATGCAAGCTCGAAAAATGCCTCTAGTACAAAGTAATGCATTTAGTATGCTGTACGGTTCTCTTATCATTGTTACTTATGTTTCTGTTAGTGATATTAGTTTCAGTTTTAGTACAAGTTATAGCTATGTTATATCTCTCATTTATCTATCGCTAGTAGCCTCTGTAATTGGTTTTGGTGTTTATCTTAAGCTTGTAGGAAATATTGGCGCTGATAAGGCTTCATATGTTAATATTTTTACCCCAACGATTGCATTATTTCTCTCAACTTTATTTGAAAACTATCAGTGGAGTTGGACTGGTCTAGTTGGCGTTGCTTTAATTATTATTGGAAATATAATAGTTCTTTATACTAAGCCTGTTACTACATAGTTAATAACTAGTCTTTTATTTATCTGGGCCATTTTTTTTGTTCATTTCAGATTCAATTTTATCCATCTTAGTGTTATGAGCTTCATCACTCCAGTCATTGGTATTTGTTGTTGATTGATCATCTTTTAAATTCTTATCATTTTTCCTAACTTTAAACATGGGGGCAAAGATTAACCCTGCTTCAAATAAAAGCCAAATAGGTATTGCTATAAGTATTTGAGAGATTATATCAGGTGGTGTTAAGAGCATGCCAATTACAAAAGCTCCTATGATAATGTAGGGACGGTTTTTCTTGAGTTGACTAACTGTTGTTACGTTAAACATGATTAACAAAATTGTAGCAACAGGAACCTCAAAGGCAACTCCAAAAGCAAAAGAAACCTTCAAAATAAAATCTAGATAGTACTGTATATCTGGAGCAAACTCTACTGAAGTTGGACCAACAGAAGATAGAAAATTAAATATCACTGGGAAAACAATATAGAAAGCAAAGAATAGTCCCGCATAAAACAAAATAGTTGAGGATATTACTAAAGGTAGTACTAATTTTTTTTCATGCTGATAGAGTGCTGGAGCGGTGAACTGCCATATTTTGAAAAGTAAATAAGGTAGAGCTAAATAAATAGCAAGTATTAGTGACATTTTAAGTGGTGTTAAAAAAGGAGAGATAACGCCAATAGCAATTAAATTTGAGCCTGGTATGACAGCTAAAATAGGTGCTGCGATAAAGCTATATATATCTTCAGAAAATGGGAAAAGAGCGGCAAAAAGTAACGCAATTGCAATAATTGATCTTAAGAGTGTACTTCTAAGCTCAACTAGGTGTTGAACAATAGGCATTTTATTTTTCATCTTTTAAGGAATTAATAACTTTGTCACCTTCTTGTTTTATGATATCACTGATACCACCAACTTCTGAAAGAGACTGTGAGATTGATGAACTCTCTTCTGAGAAAGAAACTGCTTCTTTAAGTTTCTCAGTTTCGAACTCATCATTGATTTCATTTTTAATTTTAGTTGTAAAGGCTTTTAGTTTTCCTGCATAGAGACCCGCTTTTCTAGCAAGTGCTGGCATTTTTTCAGGACCTACAACGATGAGTGCAATAACAGCAATTAAGCCAAATTCCCAAAAGCCAAAATCAAACATAGTTTAGTGTTCTTATTAATATTAAGTTGATAGAAGAAATGAGTCTTATTGAATTACAATAAAAGTCTATTAAAAGTAAAAGTATTTATAAACAAGAATAAGATAGATCTTTTTTATTTATTTTCAGAGTTATCATCAGAAGCTTTAATTTCACCTTCAATGACATCTTCTTTTTTTTCAGTTTCTTTCATAGTTGACTTGAAGCCTTTAATAGCTCCACCAAGGTCACTACCAATATTTTTGAGACGTTTACCACCAAAAATAAGTAATACAATTGCTAGGATAATAATCAGTTCAGTCGGCGAAGGCATCATTTTTTACTCCATTATTTATTTGCTACAATAGTATTGAATCTAAAGTTGATTTTATCACTTTATCCCTGCATTTATATCAAATATAACTATTGGGCTTGTAAATGCTCATTTGCAAGTTCAAGCTCAAATAAAGTTAACTCTAGATCCATTTCAGAATTTGATAAAGTATCTTTTGTCTTTTTTAAAGTGTTCTCAAGCTCTATAAGTTTAGAATTACTTTCTTTTAAAGTTGATTCAAGAAGATTATAACTTTCCTGGCTTGATCTTAATTCGTTTTCAATTACCTGTACTTTGCTTGTAGAAAGGATTAGTTTTTGCTTTGTTGTATTTAGTTCATCTAGCGAAGTTACAAGTTGACCATCAAGCTCATCAAGCTGTAACTGAAGATTTAAGAGGTGAGACTTATATTGTTCAAGCTCNGNANTATTGCCGATAGTGATAATTACNGGATCTGCAGGTTTTGTGTTGAATTGTGAATAGGAGTAACCAATAAAAAATATTACAATTATTGAAAGTAAATAAAAGGCTATTNTTTGGTTCATTTTTTATCTTCTATTTCATTAAGNCTGAGTATATAGTAGATTATTAATAATTAAGATNTATTATCAACCTTGAATCCATTTAGCAGCATCTTTAGCATAGTATGTCAATATGGCGTCTGCCCCTGCTCTTTTGAAGCAAAGTAGAGTTTCAAGGACAGTTGATTTTTCATCAATCCATTTATTTTGACTGGCCGCTTTTAGCATTGCATACTCTCCACTTACATGATAAGCGAAAGTTGGAACTCCAAAGGTTTGTTTTACATTGGATACAATATCAAGGTAGGGGAGTCCAGGTTTTATCATAACCATATCAGCGCCTTCTGCAATATCAAGTTCAACTTCACGTAGTGCCTCGTTCGAGTTTCCAGGATCCATTTGGTAAGTTTTTTTATCAGCCTTACCAAGGCTTCCTGAAGAGCCAACAGCATCTCGAAAGGGACCATAAAATGAAGAGGCGTACTTGGCAGAGTATGCAAGGATATTTGTGTGAATAAGACCGTGCTCCTCTAGTGCTTGTCGAATAGCGCCAATTCTTCCATCCATCATGTCAGATGGAGCTACAATGTCAGCACCTGCTTGAGCGTGTGATATTGCTTGCTTGATGAGAACTTCAACCGTTTCATCATTCATTACATAACCGTTGTTATCTATAAGTCCGTCCTGTCCATGGCTGGTGAACGGGTCAAGAGCAACATCGGTAATAACTGCCAGCTCTGGAAAACTTCTTTTGAGTTCTCTGACAGCTCTCTGAATAAGGCCATCAGAATTGTAAGATTCTTCTGCTTCAAGCGATTTTTTTTCGGAAGAAATAACAGGAAATAAGGCGATCGCTGGAATTTTTAAATTGACAATTTCTTTGGCTTCGATAAGTAATTGATCGATACTCAACCTTTCAATTCCTGGCATTGAGTCGATCTTTTCTTTTTTGTTTTTACCCTCTACAATAAAGAGAGGATAGATAAGATCGCTAGCACTTAGAGAGTTTTCACGAACGAGTGAACGATTAAATTCGTGTTTCCTCATTCTTCTTGGTCTATGAGTTAAAATGGACATTTCTACTTTTAAAGTAACATTAACTAAATTATACAATAATGAAGCAATCATCCGAAACACTTACCAGTCTATCAAGCATTAATGAGTCATTTGTCAAGCCTTTTCCTAATTCAACTAAAGTATTCGCCAAGGGTTCTCGTGATGACATAATGGTCCCAATGAGGCAAATTGAGCTTACCGATACGATTGGTGACTTAGCTGAAAAAAATGACCCAATTCACGTCTACGACACCTCAGGTCCCTATACAGATCCTACCAAATCAATTAGCTATAGAGATGGCATTGACTCTCTTCGCTCTAACTGGATAGAAGAGCGAGGTGATACAGAAGTGCTTGATGGTGTGAGTTCAAGTTTTTCTAGTGAGCGACTTCATAATAAGCAGCTTGACGAGTTAAGATTTGAGCATCTTAGAGCTCCAAGAAGAGCAAAAAAAGGAAAAAATGTTACTCAAATGCATTATGCAAGAATGGGTATTATTACTCCTGAAATGGAATTTATTGCTATTAGAGAGAACTGTCTTTGGCAAGAATATCAAGATCAAATTGGACAGCACGAAGGTGAAAATTTTGGTGCTTCTACACCAAAATTAATAACTCCTGAATTTGTAAGAGATGAAGTAGCTCGAGGGCGCGCTATTATTCCTAATAATATCAACCATCCTGAGACAGAACCGATGATTGTTGGCAGAAACTTTTTAGTTAAGATTAATGGTAATATTGGTAATTCTGCACTAGGTTCATCGATTGATGAAGAGGTTGGAAAGATGGTTTGGGGAGTTCGCTGGGGGGCTGACACAATCATGGACCTTTCAACGGGGAAAAACATTCATGAAACTCGTGAATGGATTATTCGTAATTCGCCCGTACCAGTAGGAACTGTACCTATCTATCAGGCACTTGAAAAGGTTAAGGGTGTCGCAGAAGATTTAACTTGGGAAGTGTTTAGGGATACCTTAATTGAGCAAGCCGAACAAGGAGTTGACTACTTTACAATACACGCTGGCGTTAGACTTAAGTATGTTCCCTTGACTATGGAAAGAGTTACTGGAATCGTTTCTCGTGGCGGCTCAATTATGGCTAAATGGTGCCTTGCTCATCATACAGAAAGCTTTATTTATACCCACTTTGAAGATATTTGTGAAATCATGAAGGCTTACGACGTAACTTTTTCATTAGGCGATGGCCTAAGACCAGGCTGTATAGCTGATGCTAATGATGCTGCCCAGTTTGGCGAGTTAGAAACATTGGGTGAGCTAACAAAAATTGCGTGGAAACATGACGTTCAAACATTCATTGAGGGTCCCGGACATGTTCCAATGCATATGATTAAAGATAACATGGAAAAGCAATTAAAGGAGTGTGGAGAGGCACCTTTTTACACATTAGGTCCTCTGACAACAGATATAGCGCCAGGTTATGACCACATCACCTCAGCTATAGGAGCAGCCCAGATAGGCTGGTATGGCTGCGCGATGCTTTGCTATGTGACTCCTAAAGAGCACTTAGGTCTGCCTAATCAAGATGATGTTAAGACAGGAATAATTACCTATAAGATTGCTGCGCATGCCGCAGATTTAGCAAAAGGACACCCTGGAGCTCAGGTACGCGACAACGCTCTTTCTAAGGCACGATTTGAGTTTAGGTGGGAGGATCAGTTTAATCTGGCATTAGACCCTGATACTGCTAGAAGTTTTCATGATGAGACGTTGCCAAAGCAGGCCGCTAAAACTGCACATTTTTGTTCTATGTGCGGACCCAAGTTCTGCTCAATGAAAATCTCTCAAGATATTAAAGGTTTGAATAGTGAAGAAATTAAAAAAATTCAAGAGATACAAATTGAGATGGATAAAAAATCTGAAGAGTTCTTAAGTAACGATAGTGAAATCTATTTAAAGGAAGGCGCTTAAAAGTTTTTTATTACATTTAAGTTTTAATATAGGGCTTTATTAAGTTCATTAACCTTGTTACTGCGCCGCGATGACTTTCGAAGCATGCTTTTGCGTTGAGTCCTAGTTTCTCTCTTTTTTCATCATCTGAAAGCAGATTAGAAACGGATTGCAATAGTTCATCGGCGTTATTAACCTGAAGTGCTGAGTTACTTTCTAAAAGCATCTTAGAAACCTCCTCAAAGTTAAAAACACTTGGACCATAAATGATTGGTTTTGATGAAGCTGCTGCTTCAAGCATATTTTGACCGCCAGTATTTGAAAGGCTTCCTCCAATAAATGCAATATCACAGATGCTGTAATAAGACATCATTTCACCCATACTGTCACCTATTAAGAACTCAGTCATATCATCACACTTAAGTTCATCAGATCTTCTTTTTACATTGAGTTTATTATCATTAACTAGATTAAAGACCTCATCAAACCTTTCAGGGTGTCTTGGAATAATTAGCATAATGGCTTGAAGTTTATGTTTTAGCTTTAGGTAGCTTTGAATAATTTGCTTTTCTTCCCCATCTCGAGTGCTTGCAAAAACCACAACCTTCCTTTCTCCGACTATATTTTGTAAAGATTTCGTGATCTCAGAGCTAGATAGTTCATTGCTATCAAACTTTAGATTTCCAGTTGTAATAACTTTGTCTTGTTGAGCTCCAAGTAACAAGAAGCGTTCACTTGATTGGTTATTTTGAGTTGCTATTAAGGTTAATTTATTGATTGTTTTACGAATTAGATTTGATGAAAATTTTTGATATTTTTTGAAAGAACGTTCAGAAAGACGGGCATTAACAAGTAATATAGGAATCCTTTTTTTATTGAGCTTATGAGCGAGGTTAGGCCAAATCTCTGTTTCTAGCAAAATACAAGCAAGGGGATTAATTTTTTTGATAAAAGACTCTAAAATTAATGGTTCATCAAAAGGGAAGAAATGGTGTGTTACTCTTTCCTGGTAATACCTTTTTACTGCTTCTGCACCAGTAATAGTGGTTGTAGTAATTACCAATTTGTGATCAGAGAAATCTTTAAAAAGTTGATCAATCAAAGGCCTAGCTGCATTAAATTCACCTACCGAAACGCAATGAATCCAGATCACTTTACCTGTGGTTTTAGTAACAAAGCCTAGTTGATTTTTAAGTTTAGTTTTCCAGAGAGACTTTTTTCGCTCTTTCGTTATTATTTTAAGAACTGCAATTTCGATGCTTACATAGAGTAGTAGTGTGTAAATAAATCGGTTCATCTAATGCTTTTAAAGGCCCATCTTTTTGTTATTAATAGTTATTTTCAATTGTTTTAGTTTGTATTGCTTGTGCAGGGTGCTGAGTAAGGAAAAAAGGTATAATAATTGCCTAGTATTATAGCTTTATCATTAAACTTTTATGACATCTATTTTGTTTTACATTGGAGAGTCATTTGGGTCTCAGGTGGTTACTTAATATTGTTATTAAATGTTATGAATTATCGACTATTGAAATTATGAAATTTGTAGATTCGGCAAGCGTTGTAGTAGAAGCTGGAAAGGGCGGTGCAGGATGTTTAAGCTTCCGTCGTGAAAAATATATTCCAGACGGTGGGCCAGACGGTGGTGACGGTGGAGATGGTGGTAGTGTTTTTTTTCGTGGCCAGGAAGGACTTAATACTTTAAGTGAGTTTCGTTATAACCGTTTATATAGAGCTAAAAATGGACAGCCAGGAATGGGAAAAGATAGGAGAGGAAAGTCTTCTGATGATCTCTTTGTAGAGGTTCCACTTGGTACCAAGATCGTTGACCTAGCAACAGATGAGGTGATTGGTGAAATCACTGTTCATGAACAAAATCTTTTGGTTGCAAAGGGTGGTTTTCATGGTCTAGGGAACGCAAGATTTAAATCTTCTATCAACCGGGCCCCTAGACAAACTTCTCCCGGAACCCCTGGTGAGGTTAGAGAGGTTGCCTTAGAGCTAAATGTAATGGCTGATGTGGGACTTTTGGGTATGCCTAATGCAGGAAAATCTAGCCTTATTAGGCAGATTTCTGGGGCAAGACCAAAGGTAGCTGACTATCCATTTACTACTCTTCATCCAAACTTAGGAGTTGTAAAAGCAGGAAATAACCACTTTGTTATGGCTGATATTCCTGGATTATTAGAAAAAGCCAGTGAAGGTGTTGGTTTAGGCTTTGAGTTTTTGAAGCACCTTTCAAGAGCAAGAGTACTTCTTCATGTTGTTGACATTTTGCCAGCCGATGGATCAGACCCTGTAAGCAACTATTTAACCATTGAGTCCGAGCTAAGAAAGTTTAATGATGAACTTTTTGAAAAACCTCGTATAGTTGCAATTAATAAGATTGATCTCATTGAAGAGAATAATCGAGATAAAGTAATAAAACAATTTCTCAAAAAAGTTAAATACAAAGGCAACTCGTTTAACATATCAGCATTAAATGGTATGGGGTGTAAATCCCTAGTTTTTGGTTTATATGAATTAATTGAGCAAGAAGACAATGAAGAATAAATGTTGGGTTGTAAAGATTGGTTCCGCGTTATTAACTAATAATGGCAAAGGAATTGATAAGGATTTGATCTCTAGATGGGTTCAGCAAATTGTTCATATTCAGTCTCAAAATGTTGATATTGTTATAGTCTCTAGTGGATCAATTGTAGAAGGTATGAAACGTCTTGGCTGGAAGGATAAGCCAAGTGACGTTCATAAGCTACAGGCAGCCGCAGCAGTTGGACAAATGGGATTGGTTCAGGCTTATGAATATCTATTTGCAAAGCATAACGTTCATACCGCTCAGATTCTTTTGACTCAAGACAATTTAACCAATACCCAACGCTTTGAAAATATTTCTGCAACCTTAAACAATTTATTAGAATTAGGAACTATTCCAGTTATAAATGAGAATGATACAGTCGCAACAGAAGAGATTAAGTTTGGTGACAATGACACCCTAGCAGCGCTTGTTGCAAACCTCCTTGGGGCTGAAAAACTAATAATTCTAACAGATCAAAAAGGTGTCTTTGATGATGATCCGCGCAACAACACCTCAGCAAATTTGATTGAAAAAATCCACTTTGATGATGAAAAATTAGAGCGAGTTGCAGGTAAGACGGGCGGCTCTTTAGGTTCTGGTGGTATGTACTCAAAGGTCATGGCTGCAAAGCAAGCCGCAAATTCAAAAACCTCTACAAGTATTGCTTGGGGAAGGGAAGAGAATGTTTTGTTGAGGATTTATCAGGGTGAACATATAGGAACTATAATTCATTGTTAGCTTATATTGGTTTAGGGTCTAACTTAGAGGATCCGAGACGACAAATAGAAAAAGCGCTAGATGCTATTCGCGAAGCCAACAAAACTAAACTGACTTCAGTGTCAAGTTTTTATGAGTCTAAACCACTTCTCGATATGCCTGGACCAAAATATCTCAACGCAGTGTGTAAAATTAAAACTGATTTAAGTGCACTTGATTTGCTAGATGTTTGCCAACAAATAGAAAGTGACCAGCATAGGGTTAGAGAAGTAAAATGGGGTTCAAGGACAATTGATTTGGATATACTGCTTTATGGCGATCAGGTTTTGTCAACTCAAAGGTTGACTATACCTCACCCAGAAATAATAAATCGATCTTTTGTATTAGTGCCCTTGTTTGAAATTGAGGCAGGATTAGAGGTGCCTTTATTAGGTTCACTAAAGGAGCTTTTGGATAGAATTGATTTAAAAGATGTTAAGAAACTATGAAACATTCAGAACTAAGTTTATTTAAAGAGAGCGGCGAAAAGATTGCCTGCCTAACTGCATATGATGCATCAATTGCAGGACTAATTGATGGTGCTGGAGTTGATATTGTGTTAATAGGCGACTCGCTTGGAATGGTAATACAAGGGGGTTCAAATACTCGCTCAGTCACAATGAAAGACATGCTATATCACACATCAATTGTGTCAAAGGCTTGTCAAAGCGCTCTAGTTATCGCTGATATGCCTTTTGAGAGCTATGAAAATACTGAGCTCGCTTTAACGAACGCTAAGCAACTGGTAAGTGTTGGTGCAGATATGGTTAAAATTGAAGGCGGACAAGAGCATGAAGAGATTTTTCGAGTTTTAGTTTCTAATGATATTAATGTTTGTGGTCATTTAGGTTTACAACCTCAACTGGTTATTGATTCTAGTGACTATAAAATTCAAGGTAGAGATAAAGGTTCGTCTGAGTTAATTATGAGTGACGCAATATTGCTTGAATCTCTCGGAATAAGCGTACTTGTATTAGAATGCGTTCCAAGTGATTTAGCCAAAAATGTGAGCTCTAAAATTGGAATTCCTACAATTGGAATTGGAGCAGGAAATGGCTGCGATGGTCAGGTTCTAGTTAGCTATGATATGCTCGGAATTACATCAGGAAGGCAGCCACGATTTGTTCGAAATTTTATGAGTTTTGAGGACTCAATCTCTTTAGCAGTGAGCGCCTTTGTCAGGGAGGTCAAGGCGGGAACTTTTCCTTCAGAAAGCGAGAGTTATTGATGCAAATATTTGAACATGTTGCCTCCCTTCAGAAATTTCTAGATAGTTGTCGTAAAGATAGTCAAAAAATTACCCTTGTGCCTACAATGGGAGGCCTTCATGATGGACACGCGCGCTTAATTGATAGGGCAAAAGAGTTGTCCGATGTGGTGGTTGTAAGTATCTATGTTAACCCTACTCAGTTTTCAGCAAATGAAGACTTTGAAACCTACCCTAAAACTCTTGCTCAGGACAAGGCATTTATAAAGTCAAAAAGAATAGATGCCCTCTTTATTCCTTTGAATTCTGAAATTTATCCTGAAGGAATGTCAAGCGATTATGACGTTGGTAAGTTGGGTCAAATACTGTGTGGTATTTCAAGGCCATCTCATTTTAATGGAGTTGCACAGGTTGTAAATCGACTACTTGATATTGTTAAACCCAATTACTCAGTTTTTGGGCAAAAAGATTACCAGCAGCTACTAATCATTAAATCTTTAGTGAAAAGCAAAGATTTGGACATAATTGTAGAATCAGTCCCCACCATTAGAGAAGATGATGGATTAGCGATGAGTACTAGAAACAAATATTTGAGTGAAGATGAAAGGGTTAATGCATCACTTTTCTATCGTCAACTCGTTAAAGCAAAAAAAGCAATAGAGGCTGGAGTAGCTATCGAATTGACTAGGCAGCAAGCACTCTCCTCGTTAAGTGATCTGTTTGAGGTAGAGTATGTTGAAGTGCTAGATGCAAATAACCTTACACAAATCAAGACTAACACCGAAGAAATTATTATAATATCTGCTATTAGGTTAGGTGAAACTCGACTAATCGATAATATTTTATTTAGGAGTTCAAATGTTTAGTATTACAGAAGAAGCAGAGATTTATGTCGCTGATCTCTTTGAGCAGCAGGATGAGAAAGATCTAGGTTTAAAGGTGGACGTTGAAAAAGCTGGAACACCGGTTGCAACAGTGACATTTAATTTTTGTATCAAGAGTGAACTTCCTGAAAGCTACAATGAGTTTCCATTTGTTGGTTTTAGCTCCTTCATTGATGAAAGCAATAATGAATACTTAAGGGATTCTCATGTAGCACTAAAAATTGATGGTACCAATAAAAAATTAACCATCACTGCACCTAATGCTAAAGGTGAGGCGCCTAAAGACGATGCGCCACTTGAAGAGAAAATTTTATTTACTATCGTTACTGAAGTTAACCCTAGCTTGGCTTCTCATGGAGGCTTTGTTGATCTAGTAGAAATTACTCCAAAAAATGAAGTAGTTCTAAATTTTGGGGGTGGTTGTCAAGGTTGTAGCTCTGTAAATCTGACACTAAAAGATGGAGTAGAGAAGCAACTTAAAGAACTCTACCCTGAAATAGTTGCCGTACTAGACGCTACTGATCACTCTTATAAAGAGAACGCATACATGTAATTTTAAAGATTCCGTTCGGTTCTTTTAAACAAATTACAATGAAACTCTTGAGGGTTAGTATATAAAACAAGTGATTTGAATGGAAAAATTAACTGTTTATTCCCACAGCGATTGTCTTTCCAAAGATAATGGCCTTAATCACCCTGAAAGGAAAGAGCGCTTAGAAAGTATCCTTTCATCTATAGAAGAAATTGACGAACTTTTAATAGAAATCAAAGAGGCTCCTCTGGCTGATTTTGATGACATTAATCTTGTTCATCCGCAGTACTTTCTAGATGATTTATTTTCAATGATTCCTGATTTAGGGCTTGTTGGTGTTGAAAAGGAGCCTTACGCTGATACACTACTATGTGTCAACAGCAAGGATGCAATATTAAGGGCTTGTGGGGCTGGTATTGCGTCAGCAAATGACCTAATAGGTGGAAGTAAAAAAAGGCTTTTTTGTGCAGTTCGTCCTCCAGGTCATCACGCTGAAACGACTAGAGCAAACGGCTTTTGTTTTGTTAATAATGTGGCGGTTACAGCTAGATATTTGCAAAATCGATTTAACCTTAAAAAGATAGCTATTATTGACTTTGATGTTCATCACGGTAACGGCACTCAAGAAATTTTTTATGCTGATGACAGTGTCTTTTATGGATCAATCCATGAGCACCCCTTATTTCCAGGAACGGGCTTAGAGAGTGAAACGGGAGTTGGTAATATATTTAATGCGCCGATTTCTTCGGGGACAAATTCTGAGGATTTTTTGGAAATATTCAGTAACAAGATATTAAAAAACGTTGATAAATTTAAACCCGAAATAATCCTTATTTCTGCTGGATTTGATGCCCATAAAAGGGATCCTTTGGCAAACATTAATTTAGAATCTGAAGACTACTATTCATTAACAAAAAGTATAGTAGAAATTGCAAAACGGCATTGTAATGGTAGAGTAATCTCTTTCCTTGAGGGTGGTTATGACTTGTTAGCCCTTTCTGAGTGCATCAAGGCCCATCTCAAAGGGTTAAGTGAATAATACATATGAATGAATTTGAATTAATCCAAAGCTACTTTAATTGGTCAATAAAGGACCCAAGTATTGCACTCGGTATCGGCGATGATGCGGCCTTATTTAGTCTTAAGGATGGACAACAATTGGTAACCACTACGGATACCCTTTCTGAGAGTGTTCACTTCTTTAAAGATGCCTTGCCAAGTGATATTGCTTATAAATCCTTAGTGGTTAACTTGAGTGATATTGCAGCGATGGGCGCATCTGCAAAGTATTTCACACTCGCACTCACTTTACCCAAAATTAATCACGACTGGATAGAAGAATTTTCAAAATCGCTTAGGCAGTTATCTGAGTACCATAAAATCAGTTTGATTGGTGGTGATACGACAAAGGGTCCCCTAAATATTACAATTACAATGATGGGTGTGGTTGAAACCTCAAGAGCATTACTCAGGTCAGGTGCAGGTACTGGGGATGGGGTCTACGTCTCTGGTACTATCGGCGATGCGGCGTTATGCTTAAAGAAGCTCAGAGATGGCCTAGTGCCGAGTAAAGGAGAGCTACTTAAACTTAACCGACCAACCCCTAGACTGGAGCT
Organism: Thiotrichales bacterium; assembly: GCA_002698045.1. Taxonomy (GTDB): domain Bacteria; phylum Pseudomonadota; class Gammaproteobacteria; order PS1; family Pseudothioglobaceae; genus Pseudothioglobus. Next base: position 16,827 of record NZUR01000024.1, read on the forward strand.
TGGTATGGGACTTAAAGGTGTTGCGAGTTCCTGCATTGATATTTCTGATGGGCTCGAACAGGATCTTTCTCATATCCTTATGGCTTCAGATGTTGGAGCAGTTATCGACGTTAAAAATTTTCCCTTAAGTGAATCGGTCTTGAGTTATATTAAGAATAACGGGGACTGGTCAATACCACTTTGCGGAGGTGATGATTATGAGTTATGTTTTACGGTTCCTGAGAGTAATAAGAAAGCTTTAAAAATACTGTCACAGTCTTGCAATATGGATATTACCAAGATCGGCCATATTGATGACTCTAGGGTACTAAAAATTGATGGCTATGATGGGGCTAGGAACTCATACCAGCACTTCTAAAGGTTAGCTTTTAGATTTCTTTTTTCTCAGAAACTGTCTTGCAGTCGATACACTGATCAGCAGTTGGGCGCGCTTCTAAGCGGTTAAGCGCAATCTCGATGCCACAGGTTTTACAGTAACCGTACTCACCCATATCCATTATGTGGAGTGTTTTATCAATCTTATTGATGAGCTTTCTTTCACGGTCTCTAGTTCTAAGTTCAAGTGCAAACTCTTCCTCAATAGTTGCTCTGTCATTAATATCGGCAACGGGAGCGGAGTCTTCTTGGATATGGTTGATGGTATTTTCTGCTTCAAAAACTAACTGATCACGCCAAACATTGAGCTTATGAGTAAAATGTTTGAGTTGGCCATCAGACATAAAGTCTTCACTCTTTTTAGGAATGTATGCAGGGATTTCATTAAAGTTTGGCTCAGTAGTCATTGAAGTTAGTTTGTAAAAAAATGTAGTTTTTACCAAAAATTGCCTAAAATAGCAATGATTTTTTTAAACTTTTCGATTTTTTTTATTAATTATGTCACTTCAAGCATTAATATTTGATGTAGATGGTACTCTTGCTAATACTGAGCACGATGGACACCTCAGGGCCTTTAATGAGGCTTTTGAGATCTTTGGACTTGATTGGTACTGGGATAGTGATCTCTATGGAGATCTTTTATCTATTAGCGGGGGAAAGGAAAGGTTGACTCACTATATTAGTGAATACTCTCCAAGCCTCGATCACTCTCTGGGCGTTGAAGATATTGCTGAGATTCACAACAAAAAAACAGAAATCTTTATTAGTAGGATTGCGAATGGTCAAATAACCTTACGGATTGGCGTTGAGAGACTTATCAAGGAGGCTTTAGAGAGGAATTTAAGACTTGCAATAGCTACTACTACCTCACTTAAAAATGTTGAAGCATTGATCGAATCAACCCTCGGTAAATCTGCACTAGAATATTTTGAGGTTATAGCT
>NZUR01000025.1 GCA_002698045.1 Thiotrichales bacterium
TGTGTTAATGTCATTTTTTTCCCCTTAAATTGATAAAAAATTTCATTCATACTCTCCACCATTTTATTGAGAAGAGTGGTTTTATTATAAACAAAAATATATACTTTTCTTTGCCCTATTTTTTTTTATAAATCACAGCTAAATTTTGCGATTTAGTGGAGCTGATCAGGACTAATAAAATCCTGCTTTGANGGNTGNAAGGTTTCTTGGATGAAGAGAACACCCATNCGAACAAACTCNACNATTTCATAAAAGTCTTGAGTGTTNTCTTCACTATCTAATAGNTCANCATCGAGCTGTGAAATCTCGCTGATGTCTTTGATCATCTCNANNACTTCTTCATCTGATGTTTCNACTGAGCTNAGTCCAAGACCNACTAGNAANCCTTGGCACCANTCAACTAGGGTGTTTGCNTGNTCNCTTAGTGNACACATGTCATCAGCAATNACGGGCCAAAAATTTAGAGTTGGATCAGCAAGCTGATCACTGGTGTTGTTAAAAATTTCTGCAAGAACCTGGTGAGATTCTTTTTCGAGTAAGTTATTTAAGTCAATACTAACCAACACTTCATTGAGCCAATCGTCTAGTGATATATCTTGTTTTACGCAATAAAAGCCGCACAACAATCCGTGAGCAGAAGAGATCGTGTCATCGGTGTTTAGTTTTTGAAGGGCGTCCTTTGCGAGTTCGTAATTGATGGGCTGACTCATTACTTCAAAATGCCCCAGCCAAAATTACCATGACAGCCATCCTAACTGCAATGCCGTTAGTTACCTGCTGAAGAATAACTGAATGAGGGCCATCTGCAACGCTCGATTCAAGTTCGATTCCGCGATTGACTGGACCTGGGTGCATCAAAATTACATCTGGTTTTGCACACTTTAGCACTTCAGGGGTAAGACCGAAATTTTCAAAGTACGTTTGTTCGTCTGGAATGTCCGCTGCGAACATTCTTTCTTTTTGCATTCTAAGTGAAATAACAACATCAGCACCTTCGATGCCTTTTTTAAGGTTATCAAAGCGCTCTAATCCTGGCGTCTCTTCTTTGTAATGAAGAGTCTCAGGGGCAATTAGGCGAATATCGGTTGTGCCTAATGTTTTCATGGCCTGTATTCCTGAGCGTGCAACACGAGAATGCCTAATATCACCTACAATGGCAACTGACAAATTATCGAACGTTTTCTTATGTTGTCGAATGGTNAGCATATCTAGTAGGGCTTGAGTNGGATGAGCATTGATACCATCACCCGCATTTAAAATAGATACACCTTCTATGTTTTCCGCAACATGATGAGGTAGACCGTTTTGTTTGTGGCGAATAACGAACATGTCAATCTGCATTGCCTTTAAGGTATGCATTGTATCCATCAGAGTTTCATTTTTTTTGGTCGCTGANTTTGCAAGGTCNACNTTNATTGTTTTCGCGCTAGTGCGTTTGGCGGCAATTTCAAAAGTATTTCTAGTTCGGGTTGAGGGCTCGAAGAAAAGGTTGGCTACCGACATATCTCTTAAAATTTTAGATTTCTGAAGGTTACCTTTTTTATCTATGAGGCCATCAGCTACATCTAATATTTTTTCGAGTTGTTTCTTTGGGAGGTCTTTTAAACCTAAAAGGTGGATTAATCTTCCGGCTGAGTTTAGTTGTGATTCGTTACTGATCGCGTGTGGTTTCATTGAGCCAAGTTTGCAAAATTAGTTCGGCAGAGCGCTTATCTACATCGCCCCTATCAGCGTTCTTGTGAGCGTAGTGCCATTTTAATTGGTTTTTGGCCTCTGAAGAGGATAAATATTCGTCAATAAAGATTACTTCAATATTGAATCGCTGNTCTAACTTTCTACCAAATGAGCGAGCTATAAATGTCATCTCTTGCTCTTTGTTATCATTGTCTAGGGGCAATCCAACAATAAATTTATGTGGCTGATGTTTACTGACGGATTGCTCAATTTGAGTCCAATTGGTTGAGCCATCTTTGTTGTGAAGGATGGTTTCAATNCCGCTTGCATGAGCGGTGAGGCTATTAGCAATTGCTATACCGGTTCGTTTAGTTCCGACATCAAAACCAAGGTAGGTTTTAATTGTCATTGAAGCTGCTGAAAGAGTTCATAGCCGACATANCCATCTGCAACGAGACCAATGTCAGACTGAAACATNCTAGTCGCTCGCCTTGTTTTTGGTCCGGTCATTCCATCTGGAGTNCCNGTGTCATAGCCNAGTAAATTCAAAGTGTTTTGAATCTGAAANACATCNTCTTTNCTAAGAAGNGGCTCATCAATAGATTTAGCAGTTAATTTTCCATTGCCATTTAATCGGTCTGATAGGTAGGCAACAGAGAGTGCATACAAGATTGAGCGATTCCAGCCGAGGATNGTATCGAAGTTTCGGTAAACTAAAAATGCAGGTCCGCGATGACCCATTGGTACAATCAAGGAGGCTTTAAAGTTCGATTTTGGTAGTCGTGAACCATTCCCTCTAAGAACGCCAAGCGCNGCCCACTCATTAACNGTTCTCTTTGTTTCTAGGCCAGTTAAACGGTAATCAAAGTTTTTAGGGATAGAGGCTTCTCTTCCCCATTTTTCTCCTTTTTCCCAGCCAAGCTTGTTAAGAAAGTTTGCAGCACTAGCATATATGTCTTCCTTGTCGTTCCATAAGTCTACTTTGCCATCATTGTTGGCATCAACACCATAGGCAATAACATTGGTTGGCATAAATTGTACTGCCCCCATNGCACCAGCCCATGAACCTTTTGCATCGAGCGGTATGATGTTTTTATCAATAAGCTTTAATAGCGCTATAAATTCTTTAGTAAAAAAACCTGAACGTCGAGGGTCATAAGCTAGAGTTGCCAAAGATCGCACTAAGTTTTCATTTCCCATGTAGTTACCATAATTNCTCTCAAGTCCTAGAAATGCAACTAAAACATAGGCAGGAACGCCATACTTTTGAGAGGTTTTGTTGAGTAATGAGGCGTTTTGTTTTAATGTATCATTGCCATTATTAAGGCGAACTTGNCTAACTCTTTTGTTGACATAGTGCCAAAAATTTTGATTAAATTCAGCCTGAGCGCTNTCAGACTTGAGAATGTCAAGGTTNGGNGTAAGCNCAAAAAATGCCTTGTCAATTGTTGCTTTAGAGACCCCCTGTTCGGTTGCAGTTTTGCGGACTTGATTTAGAAAGTCTTCAAAAGATTGTGAATTGGCAAAAANNCTTGTTGTAAGAAAAACAAGGCAAAGAAATCTTANAAACATGAGTAAATTATAATGCGTAAATACAGTCTTATTTTAATCCTTTTTTTACTTGGTGGTTGCCTTGAAAATGAAAGCTCTGAGTTAATTAAGGGTGACATTATGGGTACCAGTTACTCTATCAATGTGTTGGGGGATAAACGTGTTGATCAAGCTTTAATTGATAAGCGCCTTATTGAAATCAACGGTATTTTTTCGACCTGGCAAGAGGATTCAGAATTATCTCAACTTAATCAAAGCCCTTTAGGAGAATGGATTACTGTTTCTGAGGAGCTTTATTTATTGTTAAAGAGCTCAGATGAGATTTATAAGCAAACTGATGGTTACTTTGACCCTGGTATCGGTAGATTGATTGATTTGTGGGGGTTTGGTTCGAGTGGAGGTAGAACTGAACTACCTAAAATAGAAGAGATTGAGAGGGCATTTAAGGATTCTTCGATTAAGTATCTTGTGATTGAAGATGGTCGAGTAAAAAAAATAAGAGATATTAAGATTAATCTTTCTGCTATCGCTAAAGGTTATGCGGTAGATGAGGTTGCAAGACTTATTAAAGCATCTGGGGTTGAGAATTTTTTTGTTGAGATNGGTGGAGAGGTCGTTGCTTCAGGAACAAACAAAGGAGATGATTGGGTTATAGGAGTAGAGCGCCCAGACAACAAGTCACCCATTGCAGTCAAGTTAAAGAATACATCGATTGCGACTTCGGGCAACTATCGTAATTTTTTTATTTGGGAAGGTAAAAAATACATGCACATCTTTAATCCCGAGTCAGGCTTTCCTGCTAATAATGACCTAGCATCAGTGAGTGTCATCCATCCACAAAGTGCACTGAGCGATGCCTACGCTACGGCAATGATGGCTATGGGAAGTGGTAAGGCAAAAATGCTTGCAGATAAATTAAAATTATCTGTATTACTTATAACAAATAAAGAAGATAATAATCAGGTTATAAAAATTAATTTTCCATAATATGCCAACTTATAAACCACTAGCTGAAATATTAAGACCCAGTGATTTGGTTGATTTTGTAGGTCAGAATCATTTGCTGGAGTCTGATAAACCTATAGGTAAGTCGTTGGCTGATAAACAGTTTCATTCAATGATTTTGTGGGGCCCTTCAGGGGTTGGGAAAACAACGCTAGCAAGAATTATATGTAGCCAGATGGGTGCACACTTTGAACAGATGTCTGCAGTTCTTGGTGGCATCAAAGAGTTCAGAAATGTAATTGAACACGCTGATCTTTATAAGCAGCATAATAAAAACACGATACTATTTGTNGATGAAATCCATCGATTTAACAAAGCACAGCAGGACGCTTTTTTGCCTCATATTGAATCTGGACTTATTACATTAATTGGCGCAACCACTGAAAACCCATCATTTGAAATTAACTCTTCATTGTTGTCCAGAGTTAGGGTTTATGTGCTCGATAAGTTGAGTGATAATGATCTAAAGGTTATTGCTAAAAGAGCGCTTGATAGACAAAAAACTACGCTCAAAGATGATGGTTCATTGTCATTAATTATTGACAGTAGTGATGGTGATGCGCGACGACTTATTAATATCATTGAGCAGTTAACTGAAAAATCAAAAGCAACTCTGGATACGAAAGATATCGCTAAAACACTCCAAAGCAAGGTTAGCAATTTTGATAAGGGCGGNGATATCTATTANCAGCAGTTATCCGCNTTTCATAAGTCNGTGCGTGGCTCTTCTCCAGATGGTGCTCTTTACTGGATGGCNAGAATGATTGTTTCTGGATGTGACCCAAAAGTTATTGCGCGACGTCTTTTGGCAATAGCATCAGAGGATATAGGAAACGCCGACCCTAGGGCGTTACAAATTACCCTTAATGCGTGGGATGTCTATGAGCGTCTGGGGGATAAGGAGGGGAATCGCGCTATTGCACATGCCGCTGTCTTTTGTGCTTGTGCACCTAAATCCAACGCAGTTCATAGCGCCTTTAACCAGGCAATACAAGCCGCAAAAGATACCAGTGACCTTGACGTTCCTGTGCATCTTAGAAATGCGACTACGAAATTGTTGGAAGAGCTCGGACACGGCAAGGGTTATCGATATGCACATAACGAGCCTGGCGGCTTCAGTCAGGGTCAAACATATTTCCCTGAAGAAATGGGAGAACAAATTTATTATGAACCCACCGACCGAGGACTTGAGATTAAAATTAAGGAAAAGTTGAAGCAACTAAGGGCACATTTATGAATACAATTTCATCAATTGCGAGTATAGGAATAGGCGCTACTGTTGGCGCAAGTTGTCGTTATTATATAGGCATTTTGTCAATGCAGTATCTTGGCAAAGAATTACCCTATGGCACCTTGATATCGAATGTTATTGGCTCTTTTATCGCAGGAATATTAGTGGTCTTTGTCTTGGAAAAGCTCTTGCTCAGCGAGACATATCGTTTGATGCTATTGGTTGGACTAACCGGTTCATTGACGACAATGTCTGCTCTTTCAATAGAGTCAATTGAAATGCTCAGTGGTGGAAGCTATAGTCAAGCACTATTAAATATCTTATTAAATATTGCCCTCTCTCTATTGGCTGCGAGTNTTGGGGTAATGTTAGCAAAGTATGGGTTTAATTTAGCGCAGAGCTAACTTCTCTTCTACTACATCTAACAGCTCGGATGAGATATTAAGACCAAATTGACTGTCAAGCTCGCGAATACAGGTCGGACTGGTTACGTTGATCTCAGTAATATAATCACCGATAACATCAAGACCAACAAATATCAGCTCTTTTTCAATCAGTATTGGAGCAATTTGTTTGCATAGAAATCGATCTCTTTCAGATAGTGGTTGACCAANCCCTATAGCCCCAGCAGCTAGGTTCCCTTTGAAGTTACCTTCTGCAGGCATTCGAGCAAGNGCATAATCAACAGGTTTGCCATTAATCAATAAAATACGTTTATCACCGTGCTCTATCTCTGGCAAGAATTCTTGAGCCATAATGTAGCGTTGTCCATTGTTTGTTAGTTTTAATAGCACCTCTTCGTTATCGTCACCCTTTTTAAGTTTGAATATATTTGTGCCACCCATTCCATCGAGAGGTTTGACAACAACATCAACATTATCATTGATAAAAACAGAAAGTTTTTCGTTGTTCGAGCTGACAAGTGTTTTAGGTATAAGCTCTGGAAAATTTAGAGCAAAAAGTTTTTCATTAGCATCCCTTAATGAGCTGGGCTTATTAACAACCATAACACCGCNCGCTTCTAATTGCTCTAAAAGGTATGTTGCATAGATGTAGTNCATATCAAAGGGAGGATCTTTGCGCATGAACACGACATCTATTTCTTTTAGTTGGAGTATTTCTGCNTCNTCNCACTCATACCAGTTACTNTGAGAGTCTGCAACAAGGGTNTTNCGTGCTTTAGCAAATACTTCACCTTTAAGGTGAAACATATCACTACTATCAAAAGTGTAGATATCCCAGTTTCGCCTCTTTGCTTCAAGCATCATTGCAAGGGAAGAGTCTTTTTTTGGATTAATGCTGGCAATATCATCCATCAGCACAGCAAGAGTAATTGGCTTCATGCGGTTATTATAAAGTAATCAGTTTGTGTATAAATAAGCATACAGGGCAAAAGGTATTGAAGTATCGGGGTTTTGAGCGTATAATTTCGCCTCTTTAGTGCGGGGTGGAGCAGTCTGGTAGCTCGTCGGGCTCATAACCCGAAGGTCATAGGTTCAAATCCTGTCCCCGCTACCAATTTAGACCCCCTCTTTTGGGGGTTTTTATTAGGAATTTTTTATGGCAAAGATAGCTGATAAAGTGTTTTCAATAATTAACTCAAGCATCAATGAGTTGGGTTATGAATTACTAGGTATTGAATACGTTTCGAGTGGAAAACATTCAGTATTAAGGCTATATATTGACGCAGAAGAAGGAATTGGAGTGAATGATTGTGAGACTGTTTCACGGCAGGTAAGCGCTATAATGGATGTTGAAGATCCAATAAGTGGTCAGTATAATCTTGAGGTATCGTCTCCAGGTATTGAGCGACCTCTTTTTATAGTTGCACANTACCAGCGATTTCTAGGGCATGATGTTCGTATAAGAACGTACAGGCCAATAGATGGCAGGAGAAATTTTACTGGTGCTATCGGCAGTGTAAGTGAAACTAGCAATTCATTCGAATTGGTAACAGAGCTTGGGCCTGTTACTTTAGATATAGATTTAATTGAAAAAGCAAATTTAGTTGCTCATTTTTAGGAGAAGCGTATGGACGGTAAGGAACTATTTTTAATGATTGAGGCAATCTCAAATGAGAAAAATATAACCCAAGAGGATGTTATTGAATCATTAGAAGAGGCTCTCGCTGTAGCAACAAAAAAACGCAACAATATTGATGTTCGCGTTGAGGTCGATAGGCATAGCGGTGAATTTAAAACGTTTAGGCGTTGGCTAGTAATTGAAGATGGAGAAGATTTCGTTGATGATGATGGAGAAAANTTTGACCCAGAACTTCACATCTACCAAGCCGATGCCAATGGCTTAGCTGTTGATTCATATCTTGAAGAGCCAATGGAGTCTATTGAGTTTGGCAGAATTGCAGCGCAAGTTGCGAAGCAGGTCATTATTCAAAAAGTACGCGAAGCNGAGAGAACTGTTGTAGTTGAGAATTACTCCNATCGCGTTGGTGAAGTCGTTATGGTTACAGTAAAAAGAGTAGACAGAGGNAATGTTTATGTTGANATGGGCGGTATCGATGGAATGCTCTCGAAGTACGACTTAATACCAAATGAATCAATCAGAAAAAATGATCGATTAAGGGCATTTATTAAAGAAGTTAAGNCAACTCCACGAGGNGCTCAAATCTTTTTAAGTCGAACAGTGAATGAGATGCTTCTCGAGCTATTTGAGATGGAGGTTCCTGAAATTAGTGAAGGCGTAATTGAAATCAAGGCGGGCGCCAGAGATCCAGGGCTTCGCTCAAAGTTAGCCGTTAAAGCAAAAGATAAGCGTATAGATCCAATAGGATCTTGTATTGGTATGCGTGGTGCTCGTGTTCAGGCGGTCTCCAACGAACTTAATGGTGAAAGAGTTGACATTATTCTTTGGGATGAAGATCCAGCACAGTTTGTAATTAATGCAATGGCGCCAGCAGAAGTTAGTTCTATTGTGGTGGATGAAGAAAAAGGATCAATGGATATTGCAGTTGAAGAAGACCAGTTAGCACTGGCAATTGGAAGGGGCGGGCAGAACATCAAATTGGCTAGTAGGCTTACTGGATGGAAATTGAATGTTATGTCTCTTGCAGATGCAGATGATTTAAATGCAAAAGAACTTCAGAAAACAGGTGAAAAATTAGCTGAAACCCTAGGGATAGATGCTGAAGTTGCAGGTGTTTTGATAGATGAGGGTTATACCAATCTGGACGAGATTGCTGAAGCTGAAGCTGAAGCCTTGTCAGNAATTGAGGAGTTCGATTCCAAACTGGTAGATGATCTTCAAGAGAGAGCGCAAGACGCTCAATTAGTCAAGGCACTTAATGATTCCGAAGCAGTGGAGATCCTACTAGCCGTTGAGGGCGTTGATGATGTACTCGCAATGGCACTTGTCGATGCTGATATTCATACAGTAAATTCTTTGGCAGAGCTTGCAATTGTTGAGCTTTTAGAAATTCGAGATATTGGAAACGATANTGCTTCTGCTGTTATCATGGCAGCCAGAGAAAAAGAAGGCTGGTTTGACTAACTTTATAGGTTTTTAACTATTAATTAAATAGAATATATAGGCAATAAATATGGCACATACTGTAGAAAGCTTATCAAAATTACTCAAGAGAACGCCTGACCAGGTTATATCAATCTTGACTGCTGCTGGTATTCAGGGGAAAAATGCGGATTCGAATATCTCATCAGACGAAAGACAGGTTTTAATGTCAAGCTTGAGTAAGCGATCTGGTACTAAATTAAATATTTCTGTACCACGTAAAATACCGAAGACAAGCACAACCTCAAGCTCTACAGGTGGCGTAAAGATAAAGGTTAAAAAGAAGCGTGAAGAACCTATAGTTTCTACCCCTGATNCTGTTAACGATGAGGTAGTATCAAGGGCTAGAGAGGCTTTGGAGGCTGGAAGGCTTGCAGAGCAAAAGGATCAAGAACATGATGCTAAGCGTCATGAGGTGGTTCGCCAGCAAAAAATTAAAACTGAAGAGCTAAAAGCTCAGGATATTCAAAATAAAGCCTCAAAGAAAGATGACCTCGCCAATAAAGATAAAGAAAAAATAGAAGTTGAAAAGGCTAAAGAAGGTAAAAAACAACCGAAAAGACTTAGGACTACTTCGACCCCTGCATCTAGGCAAAAACAGCTTCATGTCGCTAAGCATAATCCAAATCGAAAGCTTAAGAAAAAAGAGAGAACTAAGATTTCACAAAAAGTTCAAGATGAACAGGCTCAACATGGTTTTCATAAACCAGTTGAGCCAATAACTCGTGAAGTATATATTCCTGAGACAATAAAAATATCCGAACTCGCTTTAAAAATGACCACTAAGGCAGGTGAAGTTCTAAAAGTTATGATGAGTATGGGGGTAATGGCTACTCTTAATGATGTAATTGATCAGGATACTGCGATGCTTGTGGTTGAGGAGATGGGACATACGCCTCTTGCAAGTAACGAAGAAACCGTTGAAGATACCTTAGTTCAAGAAGTTAGTGATAATTCTGAGTCTTCCCCGAGGCCCCCTGTTGTTACTATTATGGGCCATGTTGATCATGGAAAAACATCACTACTTGACTACATAAGAAAATCTAAAGTTGCNTCTGCCGAGGTGGGTGGAATTACTCAGCATATAGGTGCTTATCAGGTCAGTCATAAAGACAACCTTATTACTTTTATTGACACACCTGGACATGCAGCATTTTCTAAGATGAGGCTTCGAGGTGCATCAGCTACTGACATTGTAATTCTAGTTGTGGCAGCAGATGATGGGGTGATGCCACAAACTATTGAATCTATTAAACATGCCAAGGCNTCNGGAGTTCCTATTATTGTTGCTATCAACAAAATAGACAAAGAAGGAGTGGCAATTGATAAAGTTAAGCAGGTACTTTCTACTCATGATGTTATTTCTGAAGAGTGGGGCGGGGATGTTATGATGGTTGGNGTATCAGCACACACTGGTGAGGGCATTGATGAGCTATTAGAGGGTATTTCTTTAACTGCAGAAATGTATGAAGTTAGTGCTGTTGTTGATAAGCCAGCAAGTGGTGTTGTTCTTGAAGCGAGATTAGATAAGGGTCGAGGTAAAGTTACTACGATACTCGTTCAATCGGGAACGCTCAAGAAAGGCGATATTGTGATTGCGGGATTAGAGTATGGCAAGATTAAGCAAATTATTAATGATAATGGTAAGCCTATAAATGTTGCTGGCCCATCAACTCCAGTAGAGATTTTGGGTTTGTCTGGAGTNCCAGATTCTGGTGCTGAAGTATTGGTAGTTGAAAGTGAACGCAAGGCAAGAGAGGTAGCGGANTTTAGAAAATCAAAAGATCGAGAGACAAAACTGCAAAAGCAGCAAGCTGAAAAGATGGACAATTTCTTTTCGAAAATGGAAGAGGGTGAAATCTCTACTGTAAATGTTTTACTTAAGTCTGATGTTAGAGGTTCAGCGCAGGCACTAGTTGAGTCGTTAGAAGAGCTTTCAACAGACGAAGTTAAAGTTAAAGTCNTTTCATCTGGTGTGGGTGCAATCAATAACACCGACATTTCTTTAGCCAGTGCTTCAGAGGCTATCGTTCTTGGTTTCAATGTTAGGGCTGATGCAGTTGCAAAGAGGGCTGCTGATACAGAAGGTGTTAAAATTGAGTATTACAGTATTATCTATAACTTGATTGACGATATNAAGGCTATTATGGGCGGCTTGCTNAGTCCAGAGCTAAGTGAAAATATTATTGGTATAGCTAATGTGAAAGATGTATTTAGGTCACCTAAATTTGGTGATATTGCAGGATGTATGGTTCAAGAAGGGGTTGTTAGAAAGGACAGTCCAATAAGAGTTTTGCGTGAAAGTGTAGTTATCTATGAGGGTGAATTAGAGTCCTTAAGACGTTTTAAAGATGACGTTAAAGAGGTTAAATCAGGTACTGAGTGCGGTATTGGTGTGTTGAACTATACTGACGTCCAGTCTGGCGATCAAATTGAGGTGTTCGAACGCATTGAGCGAGCTCGCTCACTATAGGAGAAGTTTCCTTTATGGTACAGCAAATTAGTTATAGAGCTGAAAGAGTGAACGAGCTTATCAGGCGTGAACTAGTTCTATTGCTAAAAAAAGAAACTAAAGATCCACGTTTACAGACCGTAGTTATAACCGACGTCATCGTCACTCGTGACCTAACTAGCGCAAAAGTATTTTTTTCGGTTGATGAGTCTTCCCAGCAAATTGTTGCATCTTTACTCAAAAATGCGAGCGGTTTTTTTCGAACAAGTTTATCTAAGTCTCTAGATTTAAGACACACACCATCTCTGAGTTTTATTTATGATACAGCTCCAAACACAGGAGCTAAGATAGACGATCTACTTAGTAAGCTCTGAGCTCATAAAGATTAATGTCTAAACGCAATTCAAAAGGAAGAGACATTAATGGGGTGGTGTTACTAGATAAAGCGAGTGGGGGCAGTTCAAATCATGCATTGCAGCAGGTTAAGCGTTTGTTTGATGCTAATAAGGCAGGCCATACTGGGAGCTTAGATCCATTAGCAAGTGGCCTTCTTCCAATCTGTTTAGGACAATCTACAAAGGTAGCACAATTTCTTCTTGATGGCGATAAGAGATACTTTGTCCGTGGAAAATTAGGTCAAGTAAGTAACACTGGTGACTCTGAAGGAGAGTTAGTAAGTTTCGGTTCAACTCAAGAGGTTGATTTCAATTCAATTGAAAATGTTTTGTTGAAATTTATTGGAAATATTAATCAAACTCCACCAATGTATTCAGCTCTTAAGCGGAACGGAACTCCCCTTTATAAGCTCGCTCGAAAAGGGATTGAAGTTGAGCGAACTCAAAGACCAGTCTGTATTCATGAAATTGAATTTATAAGTTATGAGGAAGAGATTTTAAGTCTAGAGGTTTCATGCTCAAAGGGTACATATATTAGGACTTTGATTGAAGATATAGGAAAATCTCTAGGGTCTGGGGGATACGTCATTGAATTAAGAAGAATAGGATTTTCTCATTTTAATATCACTCAAAGTAGAACTTATGAGCAGCTTTTAGAGCTAAAAAATATAGACCTTGAGTCTCTAGATACAGTTATTTTAGGTGCCGATGAAATGTTGCCTAATATCGAAGCTATTTATTTAGATACAGAACAATCAAGAGATATTAGGCAAGGAAAGAAAATTCAGTTTATAGGTTTCAGTTCGATTCAAAAGATTAAGCTTTATGATGATAACAAGCAATTTATCGGTATTGGAGAGAGTAATTTATCATCTGAGGTCTTGCCAAAGAGACTATTTATCTAATCAGGATAGTTGTTTTATTGGTAGCGATATATCGTTACATTATAATTTGTTCGAATATCCGCCTCAAATTATTCGGGTAGAAATAATACAAAGGAATTTTTATGAAGGTTTTAGTAATTGGCTCGGGTGGGCGTGAACACGCTATTGCCTGGCAATGTGCAAAGTTTAGTGAGGTTCATCATGTCTTTGTGGCACCAGGAAATGCAGGCTGTGCATTAGAAAATAAAGTATCAAATGTTGAGATAGATTCAAAAGACATTCCGGCACTTATAGAATTTGCAAAGGAGAAGTCTATTGATATTACCATTGTAGGCCCTGAAGCTCCCTTAGTGATGGGAATTGTGGATGACTTTCAAGGCCAAGGATTGGCTATTTTTGGGCCCACTAAATTGGCTGCTCAATTAGAAGGCTCGAAAGCTTTTTGTAAAGATTTTTTATATAGAAATAATATACCTACTGCCTTTTATAAGACTTTTACAGAGGCTGAAGAAGCAAAACTTTATGTTAAAGAACAAGGCACCCCTATAGTTATTAAGGCTGATGGTTTGGCGGCTGGAAAGGGCGTTATTATTGCCAATACCATTCAAGAGGCAGTAAATACAATTGATGATATGTTGGAGGGAAACCGTTTTGGCGATGCTGGTTCACGTGTCGTGATTGAGGAGTTTCTGGTTGGCGAAGAGGCAAGTTTTATAGTGATGGTTGATGGTAGCAACATCCTCCCTATGGCAACTTCACAAGACCACAAGGCTCGAGACAATGATGACAAAGGTCCCAATACTGGAGGTATGGGGGCATACTCACCTGCAGCAATTGTAAGTCCTGCTATTTTTGATGAAGTTATGGATACTGTCATAAAGACTACTGTAGATGCAATGCAATCTGAGGGGATGCCTTATACTGGTTTTTTATATGCAGGATTAATGATCGACGATAAAGGTAAAGTAAAAGTTCTAGAATACAATTGCAGATTTGGTGATCCTGAGACCCAGCCTATAATGATGCGATTGAAGTCAAATCTAGCTAAGCTCTGCATTTCTGCGACTCAAGGAGCCTTGGATTCAGCTAAAGCTGAGTGGGATGAAAGGACTTGTTTAGGTGTTGTAATGGCAGCTAATGGTTATCCAGAAACCTACATTAAAGGGGAGAAGATTGAAATTCCAGATGAATCATTAGATTCCAAAATTTTTCATGCAGGGACAAAATTAGAGAAAGAAAATATTTATAGCAATGGAGGACGTGTTCTTTGCGCGACTGCCTTGGGGACTGATATTAAAGATGCGCAAACACAAGCATATGGTCTTATTGAAAAGGTTAAATGGGAAGGTGCCTATTATCGAACCGACATCGGATTTAAAGCTCTATAGAGTGGTTTTAATTTGACTATCATTGGTGTTGATGAGGCAGGTAGGGGGCCATTAGCTGGAAGTGTAGTTGCCGCTGCAGTTGCTTTTCCTGCTAACTTTTATTTAGAAGGTCTAACAGACTCAAAAAAATTAACGGAAAAAAAGCGTGAANACTTATACGCTCAAATTACACAACAATGTCATTGGTCTGTAGCTGAGGCCAGCAGCATTGAGATTGATGAAATTAACATTCTACAAGCCACTCTGCTGNCAATGAAAAGGGCAATAAATAAATTACACAATGAATTTTCTAGCTCACGTCACGAAAATATTTTCAGAGTTTTAGTGGACGGTAATCAATGTCCAGATGTACCTAACTGCCTTGCAATTGTAAAAGGAGACTTGATTGAGCCTGTGATTTCAGCTGCCTCAATTATCGCAAAGGTAACACGAGATAGACAAATGAAGGAGTTGGATTTAAAGTATCCAGAGTACGGGTTTTCACGACACAAAGGGTACGGNACTAAAGAGCACTTAATTGCATTATCAAAATACGGNCCAATNAAAGGCATACATCGATATACTTTTGCACCAATCAAAGATTTTAGTTAGAGTTAATCTCGTCAATCTGNCTTTGCANCTCTGATTGTGCTGCCTCAAGTTCAGCCTTTTTAGTTTCAAGGGCTANCCTTTTTTCTGNCTCTATTTTTTTCTGATTATCTCTTTCAATTTCTTCAGCGGGCCTAACTAAAAGGTAGTTAAATAGTTTGACAACTTTTTTGACATTTTTCGCTTTACTAGCAACATTGGTTGCATGTTCGGCTTCTCGTTTAGTTACTGCCCCCATCAAATAAACTGTACCTCTTTNGGTATGGATGCGAATATGAGTGGGATGAAAAACCTCTTGATTAAGAAATAATGTNTCTATCTGAACAGTAATAACTCCATCTTTGGCGCGCGCTAAATAGCTACTATTCTTCATCACTGCAACCTCATTAATGAGTTGCTTCATTTTTTTGGCNTTTGTTNTAATTGTNTTTTCGAGATGGTTCNTTAAATCGGCACTTGGAGTCTCTCCAGTCATGAGTACAGAGTCATCATATACTTCGAAGCTAATATGTGAATCTTCAAGCATTGGGTCTTTTTTGACAATATTAACTAAATTTGTATATAGGTTTTTATCATCAATAATTTCACCCATACTTCGACGATCGTTAGACATTGTTGCAACTGTAGTAACTGCAGCAGCGCCTTGAACTATGGGTGAGCAAGAGCTTAATATAGTTGAAGAAACTAATAAAGCACATAACAGGATTACTTTTTTCATTATCACTCCTTGCATCAAGTTGGACGAATTTTAAAAAAAAGATAGGACTATATTTTAAATCAGATTTAGTTTTTTTTGCACTAAAGCGAAATATAAATTTCGTTAATTGATGATGATATAAAGCATAATGTCACATATCTTTAACTAACATTGACTTATTGGGTATAAGAGAAGTATATGACTGGGAAACTTTTTATTGTTGCAACTCCAATTGGTAACTTGAATGACATTACCTTTAGGGCTGTCGATGTTCTAAAAAATGTTGACATAGTTTTAGCTGAGGACACTAGGCACAGCAAAAAACTTTTTACNCATTTTGAAATTTCAACNCCAATAAGGGCGTTTCATGANCACAATGAGAGAGANAAAACTAAAGCTATTATTGACGAAATACATTCTGGAAAATCAATCGCTCTTATAAGTGATGCAGGTACTCCTCTTATAAGTGATCCGGGATATTATTTAGTAGCATATGCAACAAAAGANGGGATTGATGTCACTCCTATTCCTGGCCCTAGTGCTTTAATTACAGCTTTGTCTGCTTCAGGGTTGGCAAGCGACAGTTTTACTTTTTTTGGCTTTTTACCTAGCAAGCAAGCAGCAAGAGTGAAATTCCTGCAAAAGCTAATTAGTAGCACTGAAACAATTATTTTCTACGAGTCTCCAAAGCGTATATTAGCAACACTGAGTGATATGCTTAGTATCTTTGGAGGTGNACGTGAGGTTTGTCTTGCTAAAGAATTGACTAAATCCTTTGAGACAATTCATACTGATAAAATACCGAGTCTAATCGAATATCTCACTANTGATCCNGCCCATCAAAAAGGTGAATTTGTGATATTGATTTCATCGGATGATAAAATAGATTTACAGGATGCTGAAAATAAATTGGATAAACTATTGCCCATTCTTTGNGCTGAAATGGGAGCATCAAAAGCGGCTAAATTGGCAGCTAAAATTACTGGTATTGATAAGAGGCATTGCTATAAGAAGGCTATTGAATTATGACTAACTTTTACAAGCATCATATTTTTTTCTGTAACAATGTTCGCACAAATGGCAAACAATGTTGNTCACAAAATGGTGCAAAAGAGCTTTATCGATATGCTAAAGATAAATGCCGTGCAAACTCATCACTAGGTGAAGGGAAATTTGGAGTCAGTGAATCTCGCTGTCTGGGTCGCTGTGAAAATGGACCAGTTGCTGTTGTTTATCCTGNTAATGTATGGTATCAATATGTGGATGAAGAAGATATTGATGAGATCATTGAGTCACACCTAGAGGGAGGCGAGGTAGTGGAGCGTCTTCTTATCAAATAGTACTTATTAAAATTCAACTCCAGCGATAGCTTCAATAATATATGGGTATAAGTTACTGGCTATTATCTTTATGCCTGTGGCGTTAGGGTGTTTATAGTCAGCCTGTAAATATTTCTTGTCTAAAGCTACACTATCGAGCAAAAATGGCATAAAAATTAAGTCATATTTTTTAGCAAGCTCTGGGTAGATTCCATCAAACTGACTTTGNTATTTTGGTCCCATGCTTTCTGATGCAAGCATCCCTGCAAGAATAACTATAGATCCATTTTTTTTAAATTTATTTATTATGGAATCTAGATTCTGCATAGTGAGTTCAGGGTTAAGNCCCCTTAGCATATCGTTAGCACCTAAAGATAAAATCACAATACTTGGATTATCTTCAAGAGACCAGTCTAGTCTTGATAGTCCATTTTTTGATGTATTCCCGGAAATACTAGCATTGATAATGATGATTGGGGAGTCACTAGTTTCAAAATTTCGGTTGAGCTCTGCTGCTAAATTTTCACTTGGATGTAATCTATAACCTGCCATTAAGCTATCACCATAAAGCATAATTTTTATGGGGTTTGCGGTAAAGGATTTAGTGGGAAAAAATACAACTATTAAAGCAATAAGTAATACTTTTAAGGTTTTTTTTGATGAGATAATCATTGCTCGAATTTTATATTAGATTAACTAATGAGTACAGCTATACAGTTCAACAACGTTTCATTAAATTATGGTTCAGAAGATGGCCTTGTAAGAGTCTTAAAAAGTGTAAATTTTTCAGTTAATAGTGATGAGATTGTTTCTATTGTTGGGCCAAGTGGCTCTGGCAAAACTTCAATTATTATGCTTGCTGCAGGACTTGAAATGGCATCAGAAGGCTCAATTAAAATTAACTCCCAAGAAATTGTTGGCTTAAGAGAAAATGATTTATCAGATGTTAGGAGAAAGAATATTGGTATTGTTTTTCAATCTTTCTATCTAATACCTAACCTTACGGCTGTAGAAAATGTCTTGCTATCTTTAGAGGCCAATCAAAAATATAATCGAGACGAAGAGGCTAAATCATTGCTCGCAGAATTTGGCCTGTCACATAGAATTAACCATTTACCTAGTGAGCTTTCTGGTGGAGAGCAGCAAAGGGTTGCTATTGCTCGAGCTTTAATTAACAAACCAAAAATTATCTTGGCTGATGAACCAACAGGAAACTTAGATAGTGCTAATTCTGAGAGCATGATGGATTTACTTTTTGAGTACACAAAGAAAAGTAAAACTTCTCTTGTGATGGTGACACATGACGAATCGATGGCTAGACGCTGTGATCGTATTATTGAAATTAAGGATGGTCAAATTGTTT
>NZUR01000026.1 GCA_002698045.1 Thiotrichales bacterium
TGATAGTGCCATCATGTTTTACAGTGAAAGGGACTTTATAGGGTATCTTATCACATTGAAAAATAAAATTAAAGGCTTAATATTGTATCAATGTTCCAACATTCATGAATCAAAGAGTGAGGCAAAAATTGGAATACTTTTGTCTAATCTCGGAACACCTGACGCTCCAACTAAGAAAGCAGTTAAGCCCTTTTTAAGGCAATTCTTATCAGACACTAGGGTAATTGAGCCACCACCACCTAGGTGGATCTGGCAATTGATTTTGAACGTTGTCATCTTGAATTTACGTCCAAGAAAATCTGCAAAGTTATACCAGAGTGTTTGGAATACTCATGGCGAGGGGTCTCCGTTGCTGTCAATTTCAAAAATGCAAAAGAGCGCTATTGAATTGCAACTTGAAAAAATGGCGCCAGGTAGATTTATTGTTGCATTGGGTATGCGTTACGGGAACCCTTCAATTCAATCTGCTCTAAGTGAGCTAGAGTCTGAAGGATGTAACAATATTATAGTTTTGCCTCTATATCCCCAGTACGCATCATCTTCCACAGGTTCAGTCTTTGATGCTGTTACTGAGGGATTATCAAGCTGGCGCAATGTTCCTGATTTTAGGTTTATTAGTAGCTATAACAAAGAAGAGCTATATATCCAAGCTCTAGCAAATAGCGTTAAAGAATATCAGGCCACACATGGTAAACCAGACCTTTTATTGATGTCTTATCACGGGATACCTAAAAGATATTTCGATAAAGGAGATAACTACCCATGCCAGTGCTGCAAAACTACTTACCTTCTTGCTTCAAAATTAGATTTAAAGCCTGATGAGTATAGGATGACATTTCAATCAAGGGTAGGAGTTGGAGAATGGATGAAGGACTATACTGATGAAACATTAAAATCTCTTCCCGCTAAGGGAGTTAAAAATGTTCAAGTTATTTGCCCCGGGTTTTCTGTTGACTGTCTAGAGACTATTGAAGAAATTAGTGAAGAAAATAAAACATATTTTATGACTTCTGGAGGTGAATCTTTTGGCTATATCCCAGCACTAAATGACAGACAAGACCATATTGATTTTTTAACCAAACTATTATTAAAGAATTCATCAGACTGGACAGTGCCATGAATATGATAAAATACTCAACCTTAGATTCCCAGCTCAAATAGCTTTTAATATTTCCATAGCTTATTTTTGAGTCGTAATTTTTTTTAGACTTTCCATATAAGGAAGGTCTTTTTTGTATTTATTTTGGAGTAAACATGAAAGTAAGTAAAGATAAAGTGGTTTTAATGCACTACACACTTAAGAATGACAAAGGAGAAGTTATTGACTCCTCTGAAGGTGATGAACCTTTAGCATTTTTACAAGGACATGGGAACATTATCCCTGGTTTAGAAAAAGCGCTTGAGGGCTGTAAATTAGGAGATAAAAAGGAGGTTTCTATAGAACCAGAAGAGGCTTACGGTCCTCTTATGAAGGACGCTATCCAAGAAATTCCTAGCTCTGCACTTAAAGGCATCGAAGAAGTTACAATGGGTATGCAGCTCCAGTCTCAAGACCAAGATGGAAACCCATTCGTGGTCACAGTTGTAAAAATTGAAGATGATAAAATTACGGTTGACGCTAACCATCCTTTGGCCGGTGAAACTCTTCATTTTTCTGTCAGTATCGAAGAGATTAGAGATGCCAATAAAGAAGAGCTCTCTCATGGCCATGTTCACGCACCTGGTGGTCACTCACATTAAATTTAAAAGACTAATATCGGACTGAAGTGAACTCTTTAATTGCTTGTCCGCTATGTCAATCCAATAAAACTAAGAATTTTTATAAAGAGAGTACTCGAGAGTACTCTCTTTGTTTTAATTGTGACTTTGTATTCGTTCCAAGAGTTTATCACCTCTCAGAGAGTGAGGAAAAAGCTAGGTATGACTCTCATAACAATGACCCTGAAGATGTTCGTTATCGTCAATTTTTGTCTCAGCTATTAGATCCACTCCTAGAGAGAATTTCAAATAATTCAAGTGGCTTAGATTTTGGCTCTGGGCCAGGCCCTGCCTTGTCTCTTATGCTTGAAGAGTGCGGACACCAGGTTGACCTTTATGATAAGTTCTATGCTAGTAATGATTCAGTATTTGAGAAGAAGTATGACTTCATTACTGCGACTGAAGTCTTAGAGCATTTGAGTGACCCTATGATTGAGTTAAATCGACTTGTAGGTTTACTTAAAAATAACGCCTATCTTGCCGTTATGACCCAACTATTAACGCCGAAAATTGACTTCAGTAATTGGTACTATAAAAATGACCCGTCTCACATAAGCTTTTTTAGTAAAAAAACATTTAATTATTTGGCAAATTATTTTAGAATTGAGGTTTTCTATATTTCAGAAAGAGTTGTTTTTTTCAAAAAATAGTGTTTATGGGAGTATCTTTAGATAACTCTGATAGCGAGAAGGGTGAATTTCTTTAAGTTCAACTGCATTTTTAACTGCACAACCAGGCTCATTGATGTGTTGACAGTTCCTAAACCTACATTGACCTATTAGCGACTTAAATTCTCTAAAACCATTCACTATTTGTTTTTCAGTGAGTTCGTCTAGCTGGAATTCTCTAATTCCTGGTGAGTCAATTAACTCCCCACCACTTGGTATGTGATAGATAGTCGTGTTGGTAGTGGTGTGCTTCCCTAGTTTACTTTTGCTTGATATTTCATTAACTCTAAGCTCTAAGTCGGGAATAAGGGAATTAATTAGTGAAGACTTGCCAACACCTGATTGCCCTAGAAAGATATGTGTTTTATTGATCAGTTGACTTTTAAAGGCTTCTAAATTCGTTTTATTTTTGACACTTAAAAAATGAACTTGATAGCCAATTTTTTCATAATTAGAGAAATCTAAAGAGAACTGTTCAGTGTTATCTGAAAGTTCAATTTTATTGACAACAATGTTAATTGGTAATTTAGAATTCTCAGCTAGAATTAAGTACCGATCAATAAGCTCGAACTGATAGTGAGGTTCAATAGCAACAACAAGCCAGAGTTGATCAATATTGGCAGCAATTAATCGATCCTGCCTCTTAAGTTCATTTCTTCTTGGATAAATTGCAGTTACTATCCCTTCATTACCCCCGGCTGGCTGAAAAAGTACCTGGTCACCAGCAACAGATAGTCCAATATTTTTCCTCCCAGTAGACTGAAAGAGCTCTCCAGTTAATGATTCAACAAGCTGTCTTTGGCCATATCTAGTAATAACAAGGCCTTGCTGCTCTTTTTCATCAGACAATTTATTGTTCTCAGTTTTAGTTAGTGCTTTGTTGGCGCGTGCAATTTTTTCAGATTGAACTTTTTCTATACGCCATTTTTGTCTTCGTGTTAGCGCCATTAAAA
Source organism: Thiotrichales bacterium (assembly GCA_002698045.1). GTDB lineage: Bacteria > Pseudomonadota > Gammaproteobacteria > PS1 > Pseudothioglobaceae > Pseudothioglobus. The sequence continues at coordinate 3,380 of NZUR01000026.1, forward strand.
AGAGATTCTAAACTTAATGCGATTAAAGAACGAATAAAACTTTATGAGAAAAAATCCAAGAGTGATTATGGCTGTTCTTATGATAAATATACCTTTATTGTAGCCGTTCAATTCTAAGTACGGCGCTTGGATGAGAGTCGTGAAAAGCAGAATATAGCTTATCAGGTGAGAGCGAAGAAGAGTTCTCCTTGTAAAGCTTAGTTAACGATGAAATCAAGTCATTTGCATCAGTGTGACTGGCTGCAAAAGCATCAGCCTGAAATTCATGCTTCCTAGAGACAAGGTTACTAATGGGCGTAACAAAAAAACTAAAGACTGGCAAGGCAAGACTAAAAAGAACTAAAGCTGTATGAGAAGAAGGCTCAGCAACACCCAATCCATTATAAAACCAATTTTGGTTAATTAAATAGCCTAGTAAGGCTAAGCTTGCAAGACTAAAAATGAATGAACTTATCATTCTTTGGCGAGTATGCTTGTGATGAAAATGCCCGAGCTCATGAGCAAGAATTGCCTCAATCTCTTTGTCTTCCATCCCCTTTAGAAGTGTATCAAAAAAAACAATTCGCTTATTTTTACCTATACCGGTGAAATAGGCATTTCCATGTGAGGATCTTTTTGAACCATCCATTACAAATATACCGTCACTCCCAAAACCTGTTCGCTCCAGTAGGTTATTAATCCTGCTTTTTAATGCATCGTTATCGAGTGGATCAAATTTATTAAATATTGGAGCAATAAAGGATGGGTAGATCCACATCATGGTTAGTATAAATAGACTAATAATAACCCAAACATAAATCCACCAGTAATCACCAATAGAGCTAATATTCATAAGATAAAGAATGGCATAGATAAGGGGGATCATTAAAATTAGAGTCAACAGGATCTCTTTAATTAAATCAGCTGTAAAAGTTTTAACAGTCATACGGTTAAAGCCAAACTTTTGTTCAAGAACGAAATTGCGATAAATACTAAAAGGTAAATCTATAAAGCTAGCAATTAACATAATACTTGCAATAAAGGTGGTACCCATCAATATGGGGTTTGAAATTCTTTGACTCCAAAATACATCAAGCCAATTCATAGCACCACCAATCGTCCAAACAAGAACAATAAAAGTAGAAAAAATGATCTCAAAATGATTCACTAAGAGCTTAGCTTTTGTGTAGTTGCCGGCTTTTTGGTGATCTTCAAGTGTTATAGTTTCTTTGAAGCCATTTGGTACTTCATTAAATGAACGCTTAATTGCTTTATCTTGTCTAAAGTTAAGCCAAAGCAAAGCTAGCACTGAAGTTAATATTGCAAACAAAAAAACAAAAGTAAAAGTGTTAAATTCCATTTTATAAAAATTAAATAATATAATATTCTAAAACAATTATACCTTGTGGTTTATGATAAATTATTGATTGAAAGTTTAGAAAAATATTAACCCTATAACCCAGTGTTTTTGAAATTATATTGTTCTTTTTTTAACTAAATTATAGGTTGTTATATTTTATGAATAACCCTATTAGATGGGTATAATCTCGTATTTAAATGTATAAAATAGTTCAAATAATATTGTACTATTTAGATTTAATTTATTAAAGAATTAAGGTTGTTTATGATTACTATGGAAGATAGAGACGGCTTCATCTGGATGGATGGAGAGTGGTTGGATTGGCGTGAAGCTAAAATTCATGTACTTACTCATACACTTCATTATGGTATGGGCGCATTCGAAGGTGTTCGTGCTTATGAGACTCCTGATGGACCTGCGATTTTTAAGCTTGATGATCATACCGATCGATTGTTTAATTCAGCAAAGATTCTTGGGATGAAAATTCCTTATAGCGCTGATACTTTAAATCAAGCCCAAAGAGAAGTTATCACCAAAAATAACTTAAAATCTGCATACATCAGGCCGATGTGCTTTTATGGCTCAGAAGGCATGGGATTAAGAGCAGACAACTTAAAAGTGCACGTAATGATTGCGGCTTGGGAGTGGGGGGCTTATCTTGGTGAGGATAACATTAAAAATGGTATTAGAATTCGAACTTCGTCCTTTACAAGGCATCATGGCCATCCTTCGATGAGTAGGGCGAAAACAAATGGCAACTATGTGAACTCGATGATGGCATTGAAAGAGGCGCTCGATGCAGGATATGATGAAGCCTTAATGTTAGATGTTGATGGTTATGTCTCTGAGGGCAGTGGCGAGAATATATTTGTCATAAATGAAGGTACACTCTACACCCCATATTTAACATCTGCCTTGCCTGGAATTACGCGTGATACAATTTTCACTCTAGCACAATCTATCGGCTATGAAATTATAGAAAAGAACCTGACCTGTGATGATATTTATCAATCAGATGAGGCTTTTTTTACAGGGACTGCTGCAGAAGTAACCCCCATAAGAGAGCTAGATGGTCATCAAATTGGAAGCGGTACTCGTGGCCCTATTACTGAGAAACTACAATCCCTATATTTTGATTGTGTTCATGGACGCAATAATGAGTACAGGGACTGGATAGTAAATGGGAGATGCTCTTGAGTAATCGAAGCTCACCCCATACAAGCTTTAGTTTCGTTACGAAAACTGAGTTACCATTTCACTGTCCACCTAAAGATGCACCAAAATGGAATATGCACCCAAAGGTTTTCCTTTCATTTTCTGACGATGGAAAGGCGAGCTGTCCTTATTGTGGTGCTAAATATGAGTTAGAGAAATAGACATCTATATCGATAAATGGAGCTCAATTCAAAAAACATTGTTTTAGTTGGCCCCATGGGCTGTGGTAAGACGACTGTAGGTCGTCGACTTGCTAGTAAATTAAATCAAGATTTTTTTGATACAGACCATGAAATCATCAATAAAACTGGCGTTAGCATTGATCACATCTTTGATGTCGAAGGGGAGGAGGGTTTTAGGTTAAGAGAGTCTGAAGTACTTGAAAGTTTGTGTGATATGAATAATATAGTGCTCGCTACTGGTGGAGGAGTGATTTTACTTGAACAAAACAGAGAAGTATTAAAGAGAGCAGGGTTGGTTGTATACCTTTCATCCTCTGTAGAACAGCTTCTTAGGAGAACCGCCAAATCGAAAACTCGACCCTTACTTGAGAACAGTGGTGATCGAAAAAAAACCATTACCGAGATTGTTAATGCAAGAGATAAATATTACAGGGAAGTTGCTACAATTGTCATCGATACCACCGGGAAAAAGCTAAATGAAGTAATTAATATAGTAATGAGCGATTTGTAGTATTCATTTTTATATTTTTTTGTAATTATATATTCCTTTCAAAATTCACTAAAAATTCACTAAAATCATTACTTAATACTCTAAACTTTTCAGTAATTAAATAATATTGTTAAGTTCAAATAAAAGGGGAAAAAGATGTTAAAGAGATTTACTGTGCTTGTGTTTATTTTTTTCACTGTAAATGCAAATGCTATCACGTTGAATGAATTCAGCGCAAAATTGATAGAGACGCATCCCTTTTTCGTTCAGCTCTCTTTATCTGAAAAGACAAGCCTTCTTGACCAAAAAGCTTCACTAACCTATTCTGACTGGAATATTAAGGCAGGCGCTAGTGAATCTTTTTCTTCTGGAGAGGATACATCCACTAGGCTTTATAAAGATCTATATACCACCAGCTATGAAGTTTCTGCTGGCAGGAAAATTGAAAATTCAGGTGCTAATCTTAATTTAAAGCACTCTTTAACTCGTGATGATAAAGACAGTTCTGCTACACATTCAAATGTTTTTTCAATAGATTATATAAGACCCTTACTGCAGAACAAAGATGGTATTAATGATCGTTTAACATTAGATATAGCTTCTCTTGATTTAATTGCAAAAAAAGTAAATCTTGAAGAACAGGCTGAAAACTTCCTAGCTTCGAAACTTTCTAAGTTTGTTGACTTAGCACTAAAGCAAGAAATTGTTAAAATTCACAAGCGTGAACTTGAGTTATCAAAACAACAGCTTGATTTAACTGAAGGAAAATATAAAAACTCTTTGATTGATAAATCTAACCTTATTCAGGATAAGGACTTGTATGTCAAAGCCAAACAACAATCACTTCAATCCAGAAAAGAATTAATCATTGAAAGAAGGGAGTTGGCTTCGCTTATTGGTGCTCAAGAATCGGACATGATAGTAGAGATGGATTTATATGAAGAACATACTATGATGAAGGTTGATCCAGCTACTTTTGTTAAAGATTCAAGGTCAATGCAAAAATTTGATTTTGATAAAGCTAGACTCCAGAGACAGCTTAAAACTTTCGAAAATAAGACCATGCCAAGCGTTAATTTAAATCTAGGTCTTTCAGCATTGGGAGAAGACGATAAATACTTTGGTAGTTTTGGAAATAGAGATTATTCTTGGAACATTGGTGTAGATATTTCTTATCCATTGGGTGTTAGAAAAGAGCTCGTTGATGTTGAGCGTACAGAGATTAGTATCGCTACTATTAATGCTCAAAAAAGAGAAGCAGAGATTAATGATGAGTACCAAATTAATTATTTGCTAGCTCAAATTGATCTTTTGTCAGAACTCGTTACTCTTTATCTTGAGCAGGGCTCGTTGGCTAACGAAAAGGTTATCGAAGAGCAAACTAAGTATAGCGAGGCTCGTGGACAAAAATCCTTAGTAATCGCTGCTCAAAAGAATGCCAACTTAGCTAATCTGAATTACGTACAAGCAGCAGCAACTTACCAAAAAATAATTATTGATTATAAAGCGGCAATTGACCAGTTATTTAACTAAACATGACTGGTCTTTTTTTATTTTTATGTTCACTTTTGCCTCTGAAGATTAGTCATTTATTAGGATCATTAATTGGCCAATTGCTTTATCTATTTAACTCTGATGCAAAAAAAGTAACCACTCAAAACATCGCAATTTGTCTACCAGACTTGTCAAAAATTCAACAGCGTGAGCTCGTTAAAAAAGCCCTAATTGAGACTGGAAAGAATTTAACAGAATCAAGTCGAATATGGAATCAAAGCTTTAGTGATAACTCAAAGTATATCCGTAATTTTCATGGTGAGCAGTATCTAAGTTCAACAGAAAAAACAATCTTATTGGTGCCTCATATTGGGTGCTGGGAAATTACAGGTAGAGTCCTTGCAGATAATAGGGAGGTAACCTTTTTGTATAAGCCTCTTAGGAGCCAAAAGCAAAATGATTATTTGTTTGCGCGAAGAAATAAAGGCAACCTTACAATGGCTAGCGCAGATCACTCAGGAATACTTAAATTACAACGCGCACTAAAAAAAGGACAACTCATTGGTATATTACCTGATCAAGATCCAGGTCCAGGTCAAGATGGTGGTATTACCGCTCCCTTTTTTAATAATCCTGTAAATACGATGACCTTGTTAGTTAAGTTGGCAAAAAAACACAACGCTCAGGTGTTAATGTTTTGGGCAAATCGTTTAGATAACGGAAAAGGATTTGATCTTAATTTAGAGCCCCTAGATTTGAATCTTAATAGCGAAAACTTACTCGAACAAGTGACCCTTATGAATGTCGCCATTGAGGAGCTTGTCAAGAGGTTTCCTGAGCAATATATGTGGAGTTATCGGAGGTTTAAATCGACCCATCCATATAATTAAGGGTTAATTATTCACATCATTGTAATGGGTTATTTGTTTATCTCTCGAAATTTCCTATCTATCAATAATGGTATAATTCATCTATGAGAATTACTGAAGATGTTCGAAGCGTTTTTAAGCGCGACCCTGCGGCAAGAAATGTATTTGAAATTCTTACTTGTTATTCAGGTGTTCAGGCTGTAATTATCTACAGATTTACTCATCTTCTATGGCGGTATAAGCTCTACTGGTTGGCTCGATTTATCTCCACATTTGCTCGCTGGGTTACAGGTATAGAGATTCACCCAGGCGCGGTTATTGGGAGACGTTTTTTTATTGATCATGGTATGGGTGTCGTTATTGGCGAGACTGCAGAAATAGGTGATGACTGTATGATGTATCACGGGGTTACTCTTGGAGGCACTTCATGGGACAAGGAGAAGCGTCATCCGACTTTAATGGACGGTGTAGTAATCGGTGCTGGAGCAAAAATTTTAGGCCCGATTACGCTTGGAAAAAATGTACGCGTTGGGTCCAACTCTGTGGTTGTTAGGTCTGTCGATGATAACCAAACTGTTGTCGGCATCCCTGGTCGAATTGTAACGAAAAAAATTAGCGATACCGACACCTTTGATTCTTATGCTGCTAGCTCTAGTGATCGCTCTAATGACCCGACAGTTCAAGCTGTTGATTCTATTATTGAGCGTTTAGCTGAAATAGATAAACAGATGGCCAAGCTTTCGAGTAACTCAGAAGGTTCACAAGTAGACTCGAAAGAGCTTGAAAATAAGTAAATTATTAATTGAATTTTATACTTGACTATTTTACTTGGTTACTAGTATAATTTCCCTAAATTTTAGAAACTGAGGGTTATTATGCAATTAACAACTAAAGGTAGGTATGCAGTCACTGCAATGCTCGACCTAGCATCAAATGATTCGACTAGGCCAGTCACCCTTGATATGATATCTCAAAGACAAAACATCTCACTTTCATATTTAGAGCAGCTCTTTGCTAAGTTAAGAAAAGCTTCTCTAGTTAAAAGTATTAGAGGTCCAGGTGGGGGTTACCTTCTTAATGTTGATCCTGTAGATGTAACTCTTACAGAAATTATTGAAGCTGTTGATGAAAATATTGATCTACGTCGTTGTCATGGCTCCAAGAATTGTTTAAGAGGTAAGCAGTGTTTGTCACATCACCTGTGGTGCGAAGTTAGCGATCAAATTAGAGGATTTCTTAGCTCTAGGAATCTTCAGCAGGTCATGGATGACTATTACACGAATCAAGATATAAAAGTTAAATTAACAGTATAGGAATTTAAATAATGATAACTCCAACTTACATGGATTATTCAGCTACTACCCCTGTAGATAAACGTGTTGCAGAAAAAATGGCTAAATATTTAACAATGGAAGGTGACTTTGGTAATGCCGCTTCGCGTTCTCACTATTATGGATGGCAAGCNGAAAAGGCCGTTGACGAGGCGCGNTCACAAGTGGCTGATTTAGTTGGCGCGGACCCNAGAGAAATNGTATGGACGTCGGGTGCAACNGANTCTGANAATTTAGCAATTAAAGGNATTGCTCATTTCTACCATAAGCGTGGTAAACACATTATTACACTGAAAACAGAACATAAAGCTGTCCTTGATACTTGTCGCCAACTAGAAAGAGAAGGCTTTGAGGTGACTTACTTGGATCCATTGCCGAACGGTTTGTTAGATATAGATGTCTTTAAAAGCGCTATAAGAGAGGATACGATTCTGGTGTCAATTATGCATGTAAATAATGAGATTGGCGTTATTCAAGACTTGCAAGCTATTGGTGATATTTGTAGAGAAAATAAGGTATTTTTTCATGTAGATGCAGCTCAGTCTGCTGGAAAAATAGAGATCAACTTAGAATCTCTCCCGGTTGACTTAATGAGCTTTTCAGCACACAAAATCTACGGACCAAAGGGGATGGGTGCTCTTTATGTCTCTCGCAAACCAAGAGTTAGACTTGAGGCTCAGATCCATGGCGGCGGTCACGAGCGTGGTATGCGCTCTGGAACACTTGCTACTCACCAAATTGTTGGTATGGGTGAAGCTTTTGCAATTGCCAAAGCTGAAATGAAGGAGGAGGGCAAAAAAACTCAGAGACTTCGTGAAAGATTACTCGCTGGCTTTGCGGATATGGAGGAGGTTGTTGTTAATGGAGACCTTGAACACAGAATTGCAGGAAACTTGAATATTAGTTTTAATTACGTTGAAGGTGAATCCTTAATGATGGCAATTTCTGATGTCGCTGTATCTTCCGGTTCAGCCTGTACCTCGGCCAGTCTTGAGCCTTCATATGTGCTTCGTGCACTAGGCCTTACTGACGAGTTGGCACACAGCTCTATCCGTTTCAGTGTTGGCCGTTATACAACTAAACAAGACGTCGATGATGCAATCAAGCTGGTACGTGAAAAAGTTCAAAAATTAAGAGATTTATCACCCTTATGGGATATGTTTAAAGATGGCATTGATTTAAGTACTGTGGAGTGGGCTGCCCACTAAATAAATTAAGTGTTTAAATTAATAATATATAAGCGTGTAGCGTAAAATTAAAAATTAAATTCGGAGTAACTTATGGCATATGGCAAGAAAGTATTAGATCACTATGAAAACCCTCGTAATGTAGGTATTTTAGATAAAGATGCATTAAATGTAGGGACTGGAATGGTTGGCGCACCAGCCTGTGGAGATGTAATGAGATTACAAATTCAGATTAACGATGATGGTGTCATAGAAGAAGCTAAATTTAAAACTTACGGCTGCGGTTCAGCGATCGCCTCATCCTCTCTATTAACTGAATGGGTTAAAGGCAAAACGCTCGATGAGGCTTCGCAAATTAAAAATACAGAAATTGTTGAAGAGTTGGAGCTTCCTCCAGTCAAAATTCATTGTTCGGTCTTAGCTGAAGATGCAATTAAAGCAGCAATCAACGATCTAAAAAGTAAGGCTAGCTAATTATGGCAATAACCTTAACTGATAAAGCAGCACAGCGCATGACTGATTTCTTATCCAATAGAGGATCTGGAATGGGTGTTAGGTTGTCTGTTCAAACGACTGGTTGTTCGGGCCTAGGATACAATATGGAGTTTGTTGATTCTATTAATGACGATGACACTCTTTTTAATGATAAAGGGGTGCAGGTAATTGTTGATGCAAAAAGCCTAATCTATATCGATGGAACTGAGGTTGACTTTCAAAAGGAAGGCTTAAATGAAGGATTTGAATTTAATAACCCTAATTCAAAAGCTGAATGCGGTTGTGGTGAGTCGTTCACCGTTTAAATAACTCTATAAAGTTCTTAAGGCGATTGGTTGATGCAAAATTATTTTGAGTTATTTGACCTTGAAACCTCTTTCTTTATTGATGAATCTGCATTAAAGAGGTCTTACCAGTTGGAGATATCAAGGTTTCATCCTGACAATTTTGCAAGTAAAAGTGAGCCTGAAAAGCTACAAGCACTTCAAAATACTTCACTCCTTAATTCTGCCTATAGAGCCCTTAAAACTCCACTGAGTCGAGCTACTTACCTACTTAAACTAGAAGGTATTGATGCGTTTGATGAAAAAGATACAGCCATGGAGAAGGGTTTTTTACTATCTCAAATTGAGTTAAGAGATGAATTAGAGGCCATAGAAGAAAATAAAAATAACTTGGGTTTGGATGATTTTATAGAGCGCGTAGATTCTTTTATTGAAGAAAAAATTGAACTAATTTCTGAGGCCTATAACCTTTCAAGCGATCAACAGCTTATAAAAAGGCACGTTCGAGAGTTGAAATTCTTTGATCAACTCTATAAAGAAGCTAACGCATTAATGGATGAATGGTTTTAGGACATACTGATGGCATTACTTCAAATTTCAGAACCCGGGCAATCAACCGCTCCTCACCATCATAACTTGGCTTGTGGTATTGACCTAGGTACAACAAATTCACTGGTTGCTAGTGTAATGAGCGGTCAGACTAGACTGATATCTGATCAAAACAATAACTCAATGCTTCCATCTATTGTTCATTATGGGCAAGATAAAATGACAGTAGGTGCTGATGCATATCAATACACCACAACAGACCCAACCAA
>NZUR01000027.1 GCA_002698045.1 Thiotrichales bacterium
ATTAACAAAACAAGCAATGAATAGAATGCCTGAATGGGATAAACAAATTAACGAATGGACGTCAATCTTAAACTCAGCAAGCGAACAATTTCAAAATGGAATTGCTAGCGTTTTGCCAGTAAAAAATGCGTGTGATTATTGTGACTATGATTTACTTTGTAGGGTCAAGAAATCGAGCAATAACTGACAATCTTTCTTGAGTTAGCTCTTGTGCAATATTTAGATTGTCTAGCTTTGAAATCTCAATATCCTTAAGTAGCTCTAGCAATTCATTAATAGGTTTAGTGTTGATCTCCAAATAATCAAAAGCTGTGAGTATTATTTGAAACCTTCTTTGACGTCTCAAACCATCATTTTTTAGGTAAAAATTCAATATTTCTTCAGGACTATATGACAATAACGCTTTAGCAAAATGATGCCACTCAGCAACGAGTTCAGCAATCTGTTGAAAATCTTTTGGACATTTAAGGTGCTCACACAGCTTCAAAACATTCTCTGTATTTTGTTTATGAAGCCAAAGCGCAAACCTTACTTCAGATAGCTCTGTCGGAACATCAAGTATCTGCATATCACTAGTTTTACGAATATCTAGCATCGGGAATAATCTCTGATAAGCGCCTGACTCAATAAGTACTTCAAAAAATATAGAAGGCTTCTCGGATTCAATTGACAGAGAAAGTTCTTTAAAAACTCGCTCAGGAATAAGGGAATCTACTTCGCCAGAGCTCACCATTTTCTTCATTAACTGAAAAGTTTCATGAGCAATATTAAAACCAAGATTATGGAGGCGAGATGCAAACCTTGCTGTTCTTAATATGCGCACTGGATCCTCAGGGAAAGCTTCAGAAACATGCCTTAAAGTTCTTAATTTAATATCACCTTGTCCATTAAATGGGTCAACTAAATCACCGCTCCCATTTTGTTTTTGTGCTATAGCATTAATGGTTAGATCACGGCGTGATAAGTCTTGCTTAAGGGTAACTGATTTTGATGTATCAAACTCAAAACCAGTATAACCTACTCCAACTTTGCGCTCGAGTCTAGCAAGCGCATACTCTTCGTTAGACTGAGGGTGAAGAAATACAGGGAATTCCTTGCCAACTTGACGATAGCCAAGAGACTTCATTTCTTCAGGTGACGAGCCAACTATAACAAAATCTTTTTCAGTATCTTCATTCGCTATTCCTAAAAGCTCATCTCGAATAGCTCCACCAACTAGATATATTTCCATAATAATTAATTGTAGATATTGAAGAAAACTCTAAAATTCTCTTATAATACACGAATGGATACAAAGAAAAAGTTATCGCCCGAAGCATACCACATTACACAAGAATGTGGAACCGAGCCACCTTTTACAGGTGAATACTATAACCACGATGAAACGGGAGACTATCACTGTATTTGTTGCGATTCCTTGCTGTTTGAATCAAGTACAAAGTTCGACTCTGGAAGTGGCTGGCCAAGTTTCTATGAACTTGCTAATAGTAATTGTGTTCGTCAAATAGAGGACGATTCATTGGGGTACATCAGAATAGAAGTTAGATGCTCGTCTTGCGATTCACATTTAGGACACGTTTTTCCTGACGGTCCTCAACCCACGGGAAAACGCTACTGTATAAATTCAGTTGCATTAAATTTTTCCGAGAAAAAGTGATCACGATAGTTTCCATTTAGTGCCATTTAAGTTAGTTAAAACAAAAGAACCATAGCGGCCAAAAAACCAAGAAAAATTGAGAACCCTTTTTTAAGTTTTTTACTATCAACTATATGCGTCACCTTNGCCCCTANTGGNGCAAATAAGATACTCGTAGCAGCAATAGTGATGAGCGCTTCAANNTTAACAAAACCAATTCCACTAGTTGGAAATTCCTGNCCCATTCCAGCCACCATAAANCCTATACTGCCNGCAATTGCGATAGGCATNCCGACNGCAGCAGAGGTNGCAATTGCATTCTTTATACCTACATTGTTATAAACCAAAAACGGTGTTGTCATTGNTCCACCACCAATACCAACCAAAGCAGANACTAAGCCAATAATATAACCAGCACAACTCCANACCCATCGAGATAAATTATCNACATGGCCAGATGCGCTTATTTGAAACCACATAATTAGCGCAACACTAATCTCAAAGAATGCAAAAAATATTCTCAAAAAATCAAAGCTCATATACTTGGCAACTAAAGCCCCACTGAATGAACCCAACAGGATCGTGGGCGTGAGTTTAATAAAGTTTTTCCAAAGTATTGCTCCATGCTTATGATGCGCATATACACTTGAGATTGAAGTAAAAACAATTACTGCCAAAGCTGTACCAATAGCGGTATGCATTAAAACTGACTGACTGACAGTTGGCGCTAAAAGATANAGCAATATTGGGACAATNATTAATCCACCACCTACCCCTAAAAGGCCNGCAACAAATCCAGATGATGCNCCTAAAAGNAACAGANGGATGANNGTTTCATTCATTGTAGTGTTCNGANATTAGAATTTTTTNACCANNAGTCCAATTTTAATTNGACCAAATATGTTCAGCAAAATGACGTCTACACATTGACTGATATTGATCATTACCACCTATAACAACTTGNTCTCCATCACTAACAACTTTACCGTCACTATCCAAACGCACTACCATAGTTGCTTTACGTCCACAATGACAAACAGTTTTAAGCTCATTCAGATTATCAGCCCATGCTAATAAATNCTTACTTCCAGGAAAAAGTTCGCCTCTAAAATCAGTTCTAATTCCATAGCATAAAACAGGTATATCNAAAGTATCAACNACTTGCCCGAGTTGCTTTACTTGTTCTTTGCTTAGAAAATGGCTTTCATCGATCAACACACAATCGATTGTCTCATTTTCATTTTTCTCTGAGACCATCTCAAAAAGATTGTTGTCTTGATTAAATAAATGNGCTCCTGCCTCTAGACCTATTCGTGAAGTAACTTTTCCTACACTATATCGATTATCAATTTCTGCAGTCAACAATAAAGGGGTCATNCCTCTCTCTTGATAGTTATATGCAGATTGAAGAAGAGAGGTTGACTTGCCAGCATTCATTGAAGAATAGTAAAAGTAAAGCTTAGCCAAAATATAACTCCTTAGTTATAAACAATACAATATTATAACCCTTGGNAACACTTCAATATATGACATCATTGAAGCTCTTTAAGATCATAATACTCTTCAAGNACTTCAGGATTTTCTAGGGCTGTTTTATTNTCAATCGGTAAGTTATGAATTGCCTTTTGAACAGCTAACTCAACAATTTTTCCACTCTTAGTTCTTGGAATATCAGNCACCTGNATAATTACATCTGGCACATGNCGAGGCGATGTATTAGTTCTGATTTGTTTAACTATCTTTTCTTTTAGGTTATTAAGTAGTTTCGTTTGAAGTGTTAATTTTACAAANAATACAATCCTGGNGNCACCCTCCCAGGTCTGCTCTACANCTATCGATTCTAAAACTTCATTGAACTTTTCAACCTCTCTATAGATCTCTGCTGTGCCAATTCTAACTCCTCCCCGGTTTAAAGTCGTGTCAGATCGCCCATAAAAAACTAGCCCTCCATCCTCGTTAAGATTTACAAAGTCTCCGTGACACCAAACATTAGGATAACGATTGAAATATGACTGAAGATATTTTTGCCTCTCATCGTCATTCCAAAAACCTATAGGCTTAGAAGGAAAAGTTTTAGTACAAACCAGCTCCCCCTTTTCACCAACCACTGACTCACCTTTNTCATTCCACACTTCTACTGATAATCCAAGGCCACGAGTTTGTAATTCACCACGATAAACAGGAAGCATTGGTGANCCTAAGGCGAAACAGGAAACAATATCGGTACCCCCTGAAATGGATGAAAGACACACATTTTTCTTAATGCTATCATAGACATAATCAAAACAATCATTACTCAGCACGGAGCCAGTAGACAAAACCATTCTCAATGAATCTAAGTTGTGACTTTTATTGGGATTTAAGCGCTTTTTTCTGCAGCTATCTAAATACTTTGCAGAAACACCCATAATATCAAAGTTTTCTTGTTCGGCNTAATCAAACAAAATATTGTCATTATCATTTAAGAAGGGTGANCCATCATAAAGCATCAGTGTTGCGCCAGAAGCNAAACTACTGACAAGCCAATTCCACATCATCCAGCCACATGTTGAAAAGAAGAAGACTCTTTCTCCACTTTTTATATTACAGTGCAATGTATGCTCTTTTTTATGTTGGATTAAGGTTCCTCCTACACCGTGAACAATACACTTNGGNACTCCTGTGGTTCCTGATGAAAATAAAATATAGAGCGGTTCATTAAANCCCACCGATTCAAAATTCAATTCAGGAGTTAGCTCTTGATTTACAATTTCATCAAAANTAGAAAACGAATTTAGATTATCAAATGAAGCNTTATCATCAACATAACGAACTAACAAAGTTTTTTGAATAGATGGCAACTTAGAAATTATTTTTTTATTTTTTTCAAGGCAATTAAAGACCTTACCGTTGTAAAAATAGGAATCTACGCAAATAAAAATCTTAGGTTCTACTTGACCAAATCGGTCTAAAACGCCTTGAACTCCAAAATCTGGTGAGCACGAAGTCCAGATAGCGCCGATACTAGATGTAGCTAACATTGAGACCACTGCTTCTGACATGTTAGGGAGNAAGCCAGCAACACGATCTCCCTTTTTGACACCATTTTGCTTAAGCCAATGAGATAGTTTTGCAACCTGATTGTATAGTTCAAGATGAGTTAAGGTGCATTTATGTTTATCTTCACCCCAAAATATGATTGCTGGTTTTTTATCTCTATTTAATAAGAGATTTTTTGCAAAATTTAGTTTTGCATCTGAAAACCATTCCGATCCTAAAAAGTCGTTACCATTTTTTAAAACATTTATTGGGTTTCTATCAGCATTAATTAAAGAGTAGCTCCAAAATAACTCCCAAAAAGACTCAGGAAAATCACAAGACCACTGATACAAATCACGAAAACTATCTAAATTTATCTCGAATTTATTATTAACCTCTTGAATAAATTCCCATGCCTGGGTATTTTTTATTTCATTTTTAGTAGGACTCCAAAGCAACTTACTCATTGAATTCAACTACTTTGTTATAATCCATTTATCTAACCTCTATTGTGTTTATTGAGATTTAATCCACTCTTTTAAAAGTGAAACACCTTTTACTATTTGTGGGCAAATTATATCTAAAGAATTCTCTTGAGAGAAATTCTTATTTGAGATCAATTTAAGAGCCTCTGAACCATCAAAATCTACAAATGCAATACGTGATAATAATTTCTCTTCTTCTAAACCAAAATCAGACCCAGGTAGTATTGCAAAGCCTATATCGTTAAGAATTTTTTGACAAAGTGTTTTGTCATTATTGATTTCCTGGGTGATATTATTAACATTTGAAAAGTCACATATCATGTAAAAACCACCTTGTGGTTTTTGACATTTCACGCCAACAGAAGAAAGTTCTCTATAGATATAATCTGCAATCATTTTTAAAATTAGCCTAGAGCTGTCTAGAAATTCTGAATGGTCTTCAGAATATGCCTTAATAGCTGCATACTGAATAGGTGCGCTCACAGCGGTATAGGTTTCGCTAGCTATAGCTCTAACACTGTCCCTAATATGACTCAATCNTTCTGGAAAAAGTAGCGTTCCAAGTCTCCACCCACCAGCACCACACCACTTACTAAGACCACTACTGATAATTGTTTTTTCAGGNTAATAATGAGTAATTGATTTATACTCCCCCGTGAAGTCTAGCTCAGCATATATTTCATCNGCAATAATAACAATGTTATGTTTTTTNGAAATCTTTGCCAATTCTTTTAAATTCCCATGTGNTGTNCCCGAAGGGTTATTAGGNGAGTTTAAAATTAAAAGTTTATTAACCGACTTAAGNCTATCACAAGCTCTATCTAGCTCTTCAGGGTCAAGATGCCAATTACTCTTAGCAGTAGTTTTAATCCAATGAACTCTTTTATTTATTATTTGTGCTTGTGGNTCATAGGATACCCAGCTAGGGCTTGGAAGGAGTAAATCACAATTTAATGCTAGTTGAGTTTGAAAAATTAATTCTTTCGACCCAGGGCCAATAATGACACTTTCAGCGTNATATTTATACTGATTTTTATTTGAGTGATAATTAGCAACCTCTTCTCTTANCCCTATTAAACCAGANACATTTATATAGTCTTTTTGATGGGCATGTTTTTTTAGCTCATCAACAATTACTTCAGGAACAGGGAAAGGAGANTGACCTAATCCAAACTTAAAAACTTCTTTACCATCTTTAATTAATTTCTGAGATAGTTCATTGATAGCTAATGTAGCTGAAGTTTTTAAACCTATGATGTTGTTTTGTATATCCATATTAGTAATTTTGTAATTTAAATCTTAGATATCAAGAATAANAAAANNNNTGTTTTATTTTNAACCTAATANAAACTCCTTTTATTGTGCAGATAAATATTTTTTTCGTCTAAACTGAATCATCGCTATAACGCTTAATAGAATAAGAGCNGGTATAAAAACGATCTGCTTTGGTAGAGTNTCTCTTTCAGTTTGAATANATGTAACAATCCAGCCACTATCAACGCCAGCAACCCTAATTGACTCAACCTGCTTATTTATTGCCCTATTATTTGACATACCAGGCATTACCATTGCAACCTCCATATCACCAAACAAGTCATCTAAATAAAGACCAGTATTATTAATTTTTTCCATACCTGAAATNCCATCAGCCAAAGGNAGNAAAAAAGTATAACTTCGCTGAACGCCTTCAAGCGTTTCCCCTTCAACTACAAAGCGAATCGATTGACCCGGACTCATTGCTTCTGCTATTTCAAATATTTGGGTTCCAGGAAGATTTTCATAAGGTGGATCAATCTTATTCCAAAAATAACCCGGTCTAAATAACATAAAAGCCACCAATAAAAGCAATAATGTTTCCCACCATCGGCTCTTTACAANCCANTAACCTTGNGTTGCTGCAGCAAATAACAATATAGCAATGATTGANGAAATNACAACCAGTANAAAACTAAACACATTGTCTATTCCAATCATAAGTAACTGGGTATTAAATATGAATAAAAAAGGTAGAACAGCTGTNCGAATATCGTATATAAAACCTTGNACTCCAGTNCCAATTGGATCACCCTTTGAAATTGCTGCNGCAGCATATGCCGCCAGCCCAACTGGTGGCGTATCATCGGCTAATATNCCAAAGTAAAAAACAAACATATGCGCAGCAATTAAAGGGATAGCGACATTATTTGCAGCNCCCAAGCTCATAATAACAGGTGCCATTAAACTAGAAACTACTATATAGTTTGCAGTGGTTGGCAAACCCATACCTAAAATTAAACTAATCATTGCTGTGAAAAGTAAGATCAAAAACAAGTTCCCTGCAGCAATAAATTCNACCCAACCAATAATAAGCTGCCCAACACCCGTTAAGGTTACGGTACCAACAATTATTCCNGCTGCAGTTGTTGCAACACCNACACCAATCATATTATTGGCGCCATTTATAAAGCCAGCCTTGATATCGCGAAGACCTTGAATTAACTGGTTAACAAGATCTAAACTGCCACGAAAAATTCCTAGAATAATTTTTTGTGTTAAAACGATAAACACCATAAATAGAGTTGCCCAATATACTGAGAACTCTGGTGAAAAACGCTCAACAGTCAGCAGCCAAATCAGCAATATAACTGGAAGTAGGAAATGAAGGCCTGCTTTAACTGTTTTTCCAACTTCAGGGATTTCAATAATGTCTCCAGTCGGTAAATCAGGCATTCTAGAGACATAAAATAATAAAGATATATAACTTAATATCATAATTATTGAAACAACTAAAACATTAACATCGCCAGCCATTGCTTTAATCATTTCAAAAAAAGGTGGAAGAACCCACACCAATATACCCAAAACTATAAGCACAGTACATATACTAATAAGCTTATCAACTCTGTTAAGTTTTTTTGTTCTTTTGAGCCCCTCCATTCCGGCCTTTAATGCCTCTAAATGAACAATGTAAATTAATGCTATGTATGAAATAACTGCAGGTAGGAATGCATGCTTAATAACTTCTATATATGATATACCAACATATTCAACCATTAAGAAAGCAGCTGTCCCCATAATAGGCGGAGTAAGCTGGCCATTAGTTGATGAGGCAACCTCAATCGCTCCAGCTTTCTCAGAGCTGAAACCAACTCTCTTCATTAATGGAATTGTAAATGTACCAGTAGTTACAACATTAGCTATTGAAGATCCAGAGATCATGCCGGTCATTGCTGATGAAACTACTGCAGCTTTAGCAGGTCCACCACGATAATGACCTGTAAGAGCATAGGCTACTCTAATAAAATAATTTCCTGCCCCAGCCTTCTCCAATAGTGCACCAAATAAGACAAACAAAAACACCATACTTGAAGAGACGCCTACTGCAATTCCGAATGCACCTTCTGTAGTTATCCACATATGGGAAACAATTTTATTTAGTGAGGCTCCACCATATCCTCCAGCACCAAAATAAGCATAAGTAAGGGCAATCAAAGCTACAATCATTAGAGGTGGACCCAGAGATCTCCTTGTTGCCTCCAATAATAATATTAATCCTACTACACTTAAAACTAAATCAGTTGAATTTGGCACACCTAAGCGCATTTCAAATGCTCTGGAATCCCAAACCTGGTTATAAATCAGATAGAAACAAGAAATAACAATCAATAACCCCATAACCCAGTCAGACCAAGGGATTTGAATTCTAGAAGATTTCTTTAATGCTGGATAACTCATAAAGGCTAATAAGCCAGCAAAAGAAACATGAACTCTCTTTACTACATCAGCATTCATCCATGGAGTAATCTCGAGAACCAAAGGTGAAGAAACATACAACTGAAATAATGACCAAGTTAATGCTATATACAAAAGTATATTGTTGATAAATACACTATTTGGTTTTCGATTTCCAGTGTCAAAGTCAGTTTGCATATAAATTTTAAAATCTAAATTTGATAATTAAATAATATATCTTTTTT
>NZUR01000028.1 GCA_002698045.1 Thiotrichales bacterium
GGCCAGTTTTTTCAGGAAGAATNTCNTCGTANANNTTTATTGTGTANTCATGAATGTTAGATAACGTATGGTTNCCATTAAAATTTGGNCACAANCCAGCNGCATGCCAAGTGGACCCACTTGTAAGTTCCCCTTTTTCAATTAAAACAACGTCTATCCACCCTTCAAGTCCGAGGTGATACATTAGGTTAACTCCTAATGATCCTCCGCCAATGATTACAACTTGAGCATGTGATTTCATATTAATTATCTTTTTTAAAGTGGTTTTCGACCAATATCTTTTCTACTTAATTTGATATTAAATTTCTCGCGCAATTGTTGGTCAACATCATCACTAATATGATTTGGAAAATGTATTGATAATATTTCTTTTTTTTGTTGTATTGCTTTTTCCAATATAACGGGTTTACCCATATCAGCCCAATCATTAGGGCTTTCTCTATCACTGAAATCTGGATAGATATACTCACTTTGCATAACGTTTATTGTTTGTTCTGATCCTAAATAGTGAGCTTTATCGTTCAAACAAACATCTTTAATCGTTTCAAAACAAAGAGACTCTTCGCTATCATCTNTGAATCCTTTGGTCATCCTCATTGANGCACCCAATAAGTCATTGTCCAGTAGTAAACTTTCAGGGCAAGTTCCTAAAAGGCTTGCNTACATTCCTGCAGATTCATAAATTATATTGGCTCCAGCTATTGCTGTGACAGTATGAGTAGACGCTCTCTCTGAGCCTGCCTGAAAATCTGGGAATTTNGAGTCTGTCATTCCTGCAGGTGCTCCAGTTGGTAGATTCAAGAAGTTGCCCATCTGTGCGCAAGCTGCAGAAATTAATCCTTGTTCTGGAGAACCTCCACACATTGAGCCGGTTCTTAAGTCAGATACAAAAGGCCAAGTACCAAGAATTGCNGGTGCGCCCGGTTTAATAGCGTTNACATATACTAGTCCACCAAGACATTCAGCCCATGCTTGAGATACAACGCCTGGAAGAAGTGGTGGAGCTGTCGCTCCAGCTTGACCTGCAGATAGAAGTAGTATTGGCATGCCACCTTCAACCCCTACACGTAAACACTCTAAAGACTCTTCTGCAAATTTCATTGGAGGTACNACATGGCAGTTACTCATACTTATAAAAGGNCTCTCACGCCATTTTTCCTCACTTCCAGCAATAATATGAAGCATTTCAAGAGCATCAGTAACGTGATGTGACTCTGTAAAACTAACACCCGCATGCTTATCAGTTCCCATCGCTACACAATAAACTGAGTTTTGATCCATCTCACGCGGGCTATCAATATCTCTTAAGACACAAGTTCGTTGAAACATATGAATATGTTCACATTTATCAGCAATTCTNGCCATATCATATAGATCTTGACTTTCGGATTCTCGATACTCATTGTTTTCAGGATCGGCAATAAGAACTGCAGCACCAGCTGTAGANAAGTGAACTCTTGAACCACTTAAATCTAAATCATGTTNTGGAGATTGACCGTGAAGAGTGAGACTACGNTGTGAAAGATTCATAGCTTTTTCAACAACTTCTCTTGGCATTCTTAATCTNCCATCATCTCCCAGAATCGCACCAAAAGCAACACAAGTCTCGATGCAGTGAGGAGTGGCGTCAGCAAAGCCAATTTCTTCTAGGATTCGATAAATATTAGCTTCAATTGATAAAACTTGCTTNTCACTTAGTGGTTTATATCTTCCACCAATTTCTCCAGCATGAACTGGCTTTTCTTCTTCAGCTAGAGGAGCATTTCTTATGGCAATNCTTGCCTCTCTTCCTCCTGACTTTCTCCTAGTCATATCTATAAATTGAGTTTAATTATATTTTGCATTTTGATACTAAATTACATAACTGTCAATTATTTTTTTATGTGGCTGCTTTTGATAAAATCTATATCATATGCAGTTTAATGACCTTATGATAAATAGTAATGCCNAGCAATAAATTATTGATTGATTATAGCGCTTCACGAAAGGCTATTAGAGATGCACGAGTTATGAAAGAAAGTGAGGCTATATCTCGATTAATCCAAATAGAAAATACAACGGTTAATCAGAGAGTTGAGATTAGCCAGAAAACATCCAACTTAATTATTAAATTACGTAAAACTAAAAGACCGGATTTATTGTCTCAATTTATCGCTGAATACAACTTAAATAGTGAAGAAGGCCTCTCTTTAATGACTCTAGCCGAGTCTTTTTTAAGAGTTCCAGACAACAAAACGAGAGACAAACTTTTTTCTGATAAGATCTCTAATAAGCCNTGGTCTAAACACTTACGTGGTGGAAAATCTTCGATAGTCAGTATTGCAACTATTGCTCTTAGTATTGCAGATATGATGATCAGTCATGGCCATAANAATTCCATTAAAGATCGNATTAAGCATGCATTAGAAATTTTATCTAGGCCAGGAATTCGTTTTAGTGCNGGGAGTGTGATGAAGTTTTTTGGAACTCAATTTGTTTTTTCAGAAGACATAGAAAGTGCTTTATCTGCAAATAATCGGGATGTACATTCTTTNGATATGTTGGGAGAGGCTGCATGGANCATGGCTGATGCAGATCGATATTTCAATGCATACAAAAATAGTCTAATTGCTATTGGTAAAAATAATAAAGGTAATGATGTATATAAAGCCGATGGTATATCTGTAAANCTTTCTGCGCTTCATCCNACCTATAACTTTATGCANAAGGNTCGTGTTATAACCGAATTAGTGCCTAAAGTCTTGGCTTTGGTTGAAATTGCTCAAAACTATAATATTNGTATCAATATTGATGCAGAAGAGTGCGAGCGCTTAGATATTTCGCTTGACGTTATTGCAGAAATAGTGAATTCAATTGAGCATTCAAAATGGCAAGGATTTGGNGTTGTTGTTCAGGCTTATCAAAAAAGAGCGCCTTATGTTATTGAATGGCTTTATGAGTTAAGTAAAAAAAGCAACTTAAAGATNATGGTCCGATTAGTTAAGGGCGCATACTGGGATAGTGAAATTAAGAAATCTCAAGAGCTCGGTGATATTGACTATCCAGTGTTTACAAAAAAATCAAACACAGATTATTCGTTTATAGCTTGTGCNCAAAAACTACTGAGTATGAGGGATTNTATTTATCCACAGTTTGCGAGCCATAATGCCCATACTCTAATTAGTGTGTGTGAAATTGCTGGAGATAATAAAGGCTTTGAAGTGCAACGACTTCACGGAATGGGTGAGTCACTTCATGCAATTCTTTCAAGCCAATATGGAGTTTTGTCAAGAGTTTATGCGCCTGTTGGAAGCCATAAAGACTTACTCGCATATCTAATGAGAAGGNTGCTNGAGAATGGNGCTAANAGTTCATTTATTAATCATTTGTTTGATAAAAGCATTAAACCTGAGGAGTTAGCATCAAATATACTGNCTGAGGTTGAGCAAGANAAAGAGCANNCNCATCCTAAGATTCCTTTGCCTAAAGATATTTATCAAAGTATTCGAGAGAATTCTAGTAGTGTAATGCTGTCAGAACAAAATGAAGTTGATCTTTTATATCAACAGCAGCAGAACTGGTTAAAAAATAAATGGCAAGCTAAATCGATATTATCTAGTTGTGATAGTGATAATCGAACTGCTCATAAGGTCATAAATCCGGCTGATTTTAGTGATGAAGTTGGTGATGTGATTTATGCTACTGAGTCTGACCTTGATGAATGTTTAAGTACTGCAAACGAGGCGTTTACTAATAAAGAATCAAGCCACCCTCAAATACTTAAAAGCCTTGCGCTTGCAGCTGACCTTTACGAATCTAATCGAGCTGAGCTTTTGGTTATAGTAATGAGGGAAGCTGGAAAAACTTACCAGGACGCGATTGATGAAGTTCGAGAGGCAGTAGATTTTTTGAGATATTATGCAAACTTAGCTCAAAATGTTATACCAACTAAGCGAGAAGGGCTGGGTGTTTTTGTTTGTATCAGTCCTTGGAATTTTCCTTTGGCAATTTTTACAGGTCAGATTGCTGCTGCACTAGCAGCAGGAAATTCTGTAGTCGCTAAGCCCGCAGAAAGTACCTCTTTAATTGCCTTTAGAGCAACACAATTACTCATTGAGGCTGGAATCCCACTAGGTACTTTGCAATTAGTTTTAGGTCAGGGGTCGGATGTAGGGTCCTACCTTGCTAGTCACCCAAGTATTTCTGGTGTGGCATTTACAGGTTCTACAAATGTAGCTAAATTAATTAAAAAGAACTTAATACAAAATGGTAATTCGAGCGCAAGGGTAATCGCGGAGACAGGTGGATTGAATGCTATGGTTGTTGACTCCACAGCGCTATCTGAGCAAGTAACACGAGATGTTATTGATAGCGCATTTAAGAGTGCTGGTCAACGCTGCTCCGCTCTTAGAATTCTGCTTATTCAAGATGATTGCTTTGACACTACAATTTCAATGATTAAGGGTGCTATGAAGGAATTAATACTTGGAAATCCACAAAATTTAAAGACTGATTGCGGACCAGTAATTAATTTAAATGCAAAAACGAAGCTGCTTGAACATATTAAGAGTTCAGCTATAAAAAATACAGTCTCATTATCATCCAGTAATGATCTTAGTAATGGTCACTATGTTGAGCCCACTATTATTGAGCTTGATGATATTGATCAGATTAATGATGAATTTTTTGGTCCCATTCTTCACGTGATTCGTTACTCAACTGATTGCCTAATGGAAACAATNGATAAGTTAAATGAGAAAGGTTATGGGTTGACCTTTGGTGTTCANTCTCGAATCAAAAATCAAGTGGACCAGATTGTTTCTAGANTCAATGCAGGCAATATTTATGTGAACCGAAACCAGGTTGGAGCTATTGTAGGCTCACANCCATTTGGTGGTGAGGGTCTATCAGGAACTGGTCCAAAAGCAGGAGGTCCACATGCACTTCATGGCTATAGTAGAAGTGTATCAACTGGACGAATAAGTAATCAAAAGTTAACATTATCAGATGCCACTTTTAATATAGGTGATATTGAAAAGAGTAGCCCTATGATTGATGATGATATGGTGAAAAAATTAAGACAAGAATTTTCTTCACTTGGCGAAGAATTTTTTAATTTTTTAACTGAAACAGTTGAATCCTATAGCTCTATTATTTCTTTACCTGGACCTACAGGCGAATCCAATGAACTGACATATCAAGCAAAGGGCTGCGCACTTTGTTTTGGACCGTCAGAGACTGACTTGATTAAACAAACTATTTTAGCTTTAGCACTTGGTAATAACGTCATCAGTCAAATAAGTTCGAAGGTTGTTTCTTCTTTGGTTGGTATAGGTTTTAATAAAAGCAGTATTACTAAAATAAAAGGTATGCCAAGTAATGAAATTTTTGAAAACAATCACTACCATGCCATCATGTATTTTGGCGATGCGTTGTCAGTTGAAAGAATTTTAGAAAATAAGCGTGAAGAAATAATCCCAATTATGAGCTCGATTTATGAACCCTGGCAATTGATTAAAGAGCGGGTAATATCTATTGATACAACCGCATCAGGGGGAAATGCAAATTTATTAGCGCTATAGATTATGGAGACGTTAAACGTCTTTACCGCTTTCGAAATTAAATTTTGCACCCTTTCTGATTCCTGATGGCCATCTGGAAGTGATTGTTTTAAGTTGGGTATAGAAGCGAACTCCTTCCATTCCATGAATTGAAGAGCCACCAAAAAGTGAACGCTTCCAGCCACCAAAACTATGCATTGCCACCGGAACTGGAATTGGAATATTGACGCCAACCATACCAACCTTAACGTTTGAGGTAAAGTGACGCGCGGTATCACCGTCACGTGTGAAAATAGCAGTTCCATTGCCATACTCATGATCATTTACAAGCGTTAAAGCTTTATCATAAGTTGGCACTCTTACAACCGATAAAACAGGGCCGAAAATTTCATCAGTATAAATAGACATATCTGACGTTACATGATCAAAAAGACATCCTCCAACAAAAAAACCTTCTTTTTTAGTTTCAGACCTTCCGTCAACTTTTAGTTCCGCACCCTCATTAATACCAGCCTCAATATAGGACACAATTTTTTCCTGACTTGCTTTAGAAACAACTGGACCCATCTCAACTTCTGGATCATCATAAGAGCCAATATTTAAAGACTTAACTTTCGGCATTAAAGATTCAATCAGTTGATCTGCAGTCTCATCACCAACTGCAACTACAACTGAGATTGCCATACACCTTTCACCAGCTGATCCATAGGCAGCACCAATAATGGCATCACTACTTTGTTCCAGATCAGCATCAGGCATAACAATCATATGATTTTTTGCACCACAAAGAGCCTGAACACGTTTGTTATTTTTTGAACCTTCTTGGTAAATGTATTCACCGATATTAGTCGAGCCTACAAAACTAACAGCCCGAACTAGTGGATTGGTTAGTAATTCATCTACAGCCTCTTTGTCACCAACAATTGTATTTAAAACACCTGTAGGGAGTCCAGCTTCGTGCATAAGTTCCGTTAACCTTAGTCCACATGAAGGTACTTTCTCTGAGAGCTTTAAAACGAAGGTATTACCACATGATATTGCAACTGGGTACATCCACATAGGAACCATCGCCGGGAAATTAAAAGGGACAATTCCAGCACATACACCAATCGGTTGGCGTAAGTTATGACTATCAATTCCTCTTGATACATCAGCACTGAAATCAGATTTAAGATGATTATTGATCGCCGTGCAGTATTCAACTATTTCTAGACCTCTTCCCACTTCGCCTTTAGCGTCAGCGAAGGTCTTACCATGTTCTTGAGAGACAAGCTCAGCTAATTCATCGGTATGTTTGATAATAAGTTCACGATAAGTAAACATAATTTGAGCACGTTTTGATGGAGGTATTTGGCTCCAGCCTTCAAGTGCATTACTGGCCACTTGGATTGCATTTTCAGTATCTTTTGAACTCGCCCCTTCTATTTGCCTAATAACCTTACCCTTAGCTGGATTATATATATCAAAAATACGACCAGAACTACCTGAAACTTTTTCGCCACCAATGATGTGTTGTAATTGATTAATAGACATAATATAAATTATTGAATTATTAGGNTNAGTAATATACCAAGAATTAGATATTTTTTTTAATGCCTTAAATGGACTAGCTATTAAAGCACTTTGGATCTAATGTTGATATTTAAATATTATAACATATGTTCTATTTTTAAAATAATAGAAAANATANATATGAACTAATGTATACTCAAATCTTGAAGTAAAAAATAAATGCTTCAATTTTGGAGTTAATTTTGACTCCAAATAAATTAAAGACAGGAGATAAAGTATTATGTTAAAAATAACTAAATATGCTTCGAATCTAGTTCTTGCGGTATTTGTTCTTTTTGGAACAGCCATGTTTGGTAGTTCAGCCGTACTTGCTGATGGAGAGAAGTTCGTTCTAGTAAGCCATGCGCCAGATTCTGATTCGTGGTGGAATACAATTAAAAATGCAATTGGGATAGCTGGTGATCAAATGGGTGTTTCTGTAGATTATCGTAATCCTACTACTGGTGATTTAGCTGATATGGCACGTATTGTCGAGCAGGCAGCAGCAAGCAACCCTGATGGCATTATTGTAACAATTGCTGATTATGATGTTCTAAAGGGACCTATTACTTCTGCAATAGCAAAAGGCATTCCAGTTGTTACAATTAACTCTGGAACTCGTGAACAATCTGAAATGCTAGGTGCATTAGCGCATATTGGTCAGCCTGAGTACGATGCTGGTTTTGGTGCAGGTAAGAGAGCTAAAGCTGCTGGAGTAACTAAGTTTTTATGCGTAAATCACTTTTTTACAAACCCAGTTTCAGTTGATCGTTGCCAAGGCTATGCAGATGCACTTGGTGTAGATCTAGGTAATCAAATGATAGACTCTGGACAAGATCCAACAGAAATAAAAAATAAAGTTATGGCTCACCTTAGGTCTCACCCTGATACAGATGCCATTCTTACTTTAGGTCCAACTTCAGCTCATCCAACGCTTTCAGCTTTAGATGACATAGGTCGTTCGGGTGATATCTATTTTGGAACTTTTGACCTTTCAGGAGAAATTGCAGCCGCCGTTAAATCAGGTGTTATTTCTTTTGCCATTGATCAACAGCCGTACTTACAAGGATATCTACCAGTTGTTTTCTTGACTAACTTGTCTAGATATGGTGTATGGCCTTCTGGTGCTATCAACTCAGGACCTGGATTTATCACTAAGAGTAACATTAGCTTAGTTGAAAAATATGCAGGTGTATACCGTTAATAGTTAGTGTAGTTTATTAACGTGCTACCCATCATTGTCTTAGATTGGTGGGTAGCATTTTTTTTATCTTTATCAGATATAAAATTTAAATTTAATTCTTTTAGAATAATCAATAGGATCTAATCATGTCTACAAGTTTTATTAATATGTCATCAATTCGTTCCAAGTTTAGTAATGCAATGCTGCGCCCTGATTTAGGAGCTATAGTTGGTGTTATATTAGTTTTTCTATTCTTTTTTCTAGTGGCGCGTGATACTGGAATGTTTTCTTTAGAGGGCTCCATGAATTGGGGGATAGTATCATCTCAGTTCATTATTATTGCTGTTGGCGCTTGTCTACTTATGATCGCTGGAGAATTTGATCTTTCAGTTGGATCGATGATAGGCTTTGCTGGGATTGTAATAGCAGTGACTTCAGTTGTCTGGGGTTGGCCTGTTTGGCTCAGTATTATTGCAGCCTTTGTTATATCAATGTCCATAGGTGCATTAATTGGCTATATTACAGTCAAAACAAATTTACCATCTTTTATTGTTAGTCTTGCTTTTTTATATATTTTGCGAGGAATGACAATCTTTATTGCTATTGTAAGCACTAAAAAAACCATTATTGGAGGTGTAACCGAAGCTGCTCAAAATGACTGGTTAGCTCCAATCTTTGGTGGAAAAATATTCACAGGCGTATTCGAATGGCTTGCTGAGCATGGTCTGATTCAAACTTTTGTAGCTGGCACTAAAGCTGGTCAGCCAGTTGTATCTGGAATTCCGGCAATGATGGTTTGGGCGCTCGGTTTAATTATTTTTGCTCATTTTTTGTTAACAAAAACTCGTTTTGGTAATTGGATTTATGCGGCCGGTGGCGATGCACAAGCTGCACGGCATATTGGTGTCCCAGTTAACAAGGTTAAGATACTCATGTTTGTCTTTACAGCTTTTTGTGCAACCATATTTGCTACTACTCAAGTTATGGAGTTTGGCTCGGCTTCAGCGGATAGAGGTATTCTTAAAGAATTTGAAGCAATTATTTCAGTTGTTATAGGTGGCGCTTTATTAACTGGAGGCTATGGATCAGTTATTGGTGCAGCTCTTGGTGCTGTAATATTTGGCGTAGTTCAACAAGGTTTATTTTTTATTGGCGTGGAGAGTTCA
The DNA here is from genome assembly GCA_002698045.1 of Thiotrichales bacterium. Lineage (GTDB taxonomy): Bacteria > Pseudomonadota > Gammaproteobacteria > PS1 > Pseudothioglobaceae > Pseudothioglobus. Next base: position 9,441 of record NZUR01000028.1, read on the forward strand.
TTATTTAGAGTTTTCCTTGGGGTACTTTTGTTATTAGCAGTGATACTCAATACACATATCCGTAAATTAATTACAGGGGCGAAATGATGAGTGATGCATCAATAATGAAGCTTAAGGATATTCATAAAAGTTTTGGGAATGTCGATGCCCTTAAAGGAGTTTCAATTTCTATTAATAAGGGGGAATGCCACTGTTTATTGGGTGATAACGGAGCTGGAAAATCAACGTTTATTAAAATCATGTCTGGAGTCCACCAGCCCACAACTGGACAAATCAGCATTAATGGAAAGGATACTGTAATAAATAACCCTCGTGATGCAATAGATTCTGGTATTGCTACAGTCTACCAAGATTTGGCACTGATCCCATTAATGTCAGTTTCACGTAATTTTTGGCTCGGTAGAGAACTGACAAAAAAAGTTGGCCCAATTACTGTAATGGACTTTGAGAAATGTAACTCAATTTTGATGTCAGAGATGGATAAGATTGGGATTCAATTGCGAGACCCAAATCAATCTATAGGAACACTTTCAGGTGGTGAAAGGCAAACAGTAGCGATTGCTCGTGCAGTATTTTTTGGCGCTAAAATATTAATACTTGATGAGCCAACTTCGGCTTTGGGTGTATACCAAACTTCAAATGTATTAAAAACTATAGAAAAAGTCCGGGAAAAAGGTGTTGCAGTAGTGTTTATATCTCATAATGTTTCACATGCTTTAGCTGTAGGAGATAAATTTACAGTTTTATCTCGAGGTGAAACTCTTGGCACTGCTCTTTCTGGAGAGATTAATTATGAAGAATTGCAATCTATGATGTCTGGACATAAGGAATTATCAGAATTAAAAAATAAAAAATAAAAAAAATATTATGAAAATATGTTTAATTGGTGCGGGTCGAATAGGTACAGTTCATGCTATTGCAATAGCAAGTGAAGAAAGTGCTGTCCTTCATTCGGTTGTTGATTTTCATCCTGAAGCAGCAGAGCAGCTTGCAAAAAAGCACAATGCAGCCACCCTAACTCTGGACCAAGCATTTAATAATAACGAAATAGATGCTTTTATCATTGCCAGTAGTACTTCTACTCATGCAGATCTCATAGAACAGTGTGCTCGAATAGGTAAGCCTGTTTTTTGTGAAAAACCTATTGATTTAAGTCTTGATAGGGCTTTATCATGCGCTAAAGCTGTTGAAGAAAGTGGTATTGTATGCATGCTTGGTTTTAATAGGCGATTTGATCCACATATGGCCAGTTTAAAGAGCAAAGTTGATGAAAATCTTATTGGTTCGATCCAATCTTTGACAATTACATCTCACGATCCAGAGCCACCTTCCATGGAATATATTGCAAGTTCTGGTGGGTTATTTCACGACATGATGATTCACGATTTTGATATGGCATGCTGGATTCTTAATGACACTCCAAGCTGTATCTATGTTGCAGCTAAGGCTGCAAATGATGATATCGCCAATCAGGGTGATGTTGATACAGCAAGCGTTATATTAAATATGAAGGGG